>JALNYH010000019.1 GCA_023229945.1 Arcobacteraceae bacterium
TTCAAAAATATCAACTTTAATACCATCAAGTCCAAGATAATATGCAACAGTAAGTCCTGCAGGTCCTGCACCTATAATTGCCACTTTTTTGCCGTCATTTCGAGGTTTTTTAGGTTTTGTTGGATGAAACCATTCTAGGGCGTGATCTGTTTCGTAGTCAGCTCCTATTCTTTTTAGCTCCATAATAGCTATTGGCTCATCAAGATTGCCTCTACGACATGCTTTTTCACAAGGATGAGGACAAACTCTTCCACAAGTATGAGCTAATGGCATAGTTTTTCTTGTGCTACTTAATGCTTGATCAAATAACCCATCTCTAACACCTTCGATATAAGCTGGAATATCAACATGAGCTGGACACATATCCATACACGGTGCTGTAATATTAGCTATATATTTATCATTATCACTCTCATACCAAGGTGATTTTTGTTTTTTATTAATACACTCTAAAAATTCTTTTTCAAAGTATTGCATCATCCCAAGTAATGGAGTAGGGACTGTTTTGCCTATTTCACATTTACTAGTTTGTTGCATAGTTGATGATATCTCTTTTAGATGAGTAATATCTGATAAATTTCCTTCACCTCTGCCTATTTTGTCAAACAAATCATATAGTATTCTTCCACCCCATCTTCCAGGAGCACATCTACCACAAGCTTCTGAGTATTCTTGGTATTGCTTGGCATAGTTGATTGCAAGTTTTACTACATCAACACTTTCATCAAATATTGCAAAACCATCCCAACCAACATAAGCTTTTGTTTGAGTTGTATCATCATATGCAAAAGGAAATTTAAAAGATGTTGTGGCTAACTCATCACCGTTTTTGCCACGGTTATCTATAACCTCACCTTGCCAGTATGAAAAATATAAGTTATTCATCTTTTACTCTTCAACGCTAGCTTCTTGAACTTCTTCAATTTCTTTTTCTACTATAGGAGTAGCTTTTTTGATAACTACAGTCCAATCAACTTCATTAAATTTTAGTGAATTCATTAGTGTGTAGTTGTTTTCTTTTACCATATCTGCTACTTTTTGAATTGGTGAAAAATCACCAACTTCAAATAAAAATATAGCATTTTCACCTTCAATTATATCGTTTTTAATAAGATCAAACATTCTGTCATAGAAGTTGTCTTTTAACGGTCTTAAATCATATCTTTTCATATTTATTCCTTAACCTTATCTATCTATTTCACCAAAAACGATATTTAAACTTCCAATAATAGTAACAACATCGGCTAATTGATGTTTTGGAAGTAAATCTTGTAAAATACCTGTATGCCAAAAACTAGGAGCTCTTAGTTTAATTCTATATGGATATGGGCTTCCATCACTACAAATATAGTAACCTAACTCCCCTTTTGGAGATTCTGTTGCCACATATACTTCACCAACTGGTGGTCTCATACCTTGAGTTACTAACACAAAGTGTTGCATCAAAGAGTAGTTTTGTGTCATTAACTGCTCTTTTGGAGCTGATATATATTGAGGAGCATGCGCCATAAGCTGAGTAGTTGTTTCTTTGTACATAGGGATAAGTTGAGCTAAAATTTTAGCTGATTGTCTCATCTCTTCCATATAGCATAGATATCTTCCATAGCTATCACAAGCATAAGATACTGGTACATCAAACTCAAGCTCAGGATAAAGACCATAAGGCATTTCTTTTCTTAAATCCCATTTAATACCACTTCCTCTTAGTGTAACACCACTACAGCCCCAACTTTTTGCCATTTCAGCAGAAATAACACCAACATTTTCAAGTCTCATTTTCCAGATTCTATTTTCTGTTAGTAGTCCTTCATACATAGCAACTTGTGGGATAAGGTTGTCAATATATTTTTGTAAATCTTCAATCCAACCCTTTGGAAGGTCAAGTGGAACACCACCTATTCTAACTGCCGAGTGTGTAAGTCTTGCTCCACAGTAATCTTCCATCAAGTCCATCGCAAATTCTCTTTCTCTAAAGCAGTATAAAAATACACTCATAGCTCCAACATCAAGTGCATGAGTTGCAAGCCAGAAAAGGTGAGAAATGATTCTATTAAGCTCAACTAACATAGTTCTTATTACTTCAGCTCGTCTTGGAGCTTCGATACCAAGAAGTTGCTCAACAGCTAGTGCAAATCCATAGTTGTTTGAAGTAGCTGCGATATAATCCATTCTATCTGTAGTAGGTAAGAATTCGTTATAAATCATATTTTCAGCCATTTTTTCCATACCACGGTGTAAGTAACCAATATCTGGAACTGCTTTTATTACTTCTTCACCTTGAAGCTCTAGGATAAGTCTAAGTTGACCATGAGCTGATGGATGCTGTGGACCAAAGTTTACTATCATCGTATTGTCATCTCTTTCGAAAGAGATATTCTCAAAAAATGGTCTTAGTTTATTTACATGTTGCATCTATGATCCTTACTTTCTTTTCTCAAGCACTTTGCTTTCATTCTCATCAAATTTAGTAACAAGCCTTGCACCAAATAATCTTACGCCACCTTCTTCTTGATATGCAAGTGGAGTACTTTCTGGTTCACCATTTGCTACAATATCTGTACCATATGGAACTTCATGCCCAAGTCTTGCAAATCTTGTAGTATCATATCTATCAACTGCTGCTGAGTCTCTGATTTCTGGTCCTATTACAGATCTTGCACTTTTGCCAAAGATTTTATCTACTTCATACCATTGTGCTGCTTCATCACCTTGTAGAGGATAAGTTTTTCTTAAAGGATAATCATACCAATCATCTGGCATCAAAATTCTTTTTGGATATGGGTGATTGTTTGGCTTTATTCCAAACATATCAAACATCTCTCTTTCACTCCAATCAGCACATCTAAAGATAGATTCAACTGATTCTATAGCTTCACCTTCTTTTACAAAACATTTGATTCTCATTCTTTTGTGTTTTGAAGTTGAAAGCATTTCATAAAATACTTCAAACCCACCACATGTTGCCATATAATCAAGGGCACTTAACTCCATCAAAAAGTCATAGCCAAGTGTTTCTTTTGCAAATTTGATAACTTGTTTATTAGCTTTTGCATCTATGAAAACTACCAAATGACCTTTTTGGATATAAGCATCTTTGATTTCAAAGTTTGATTTTAAAACAGCTAAATCTTTACTAAATATTTCATCATCTGCAACATCACTTTTTGGAACTTGAGGAGATACAAAAAATCTATCGTTATAATATGATTTTGCTTGAACATCGTTTTTTGGTGTATATTTTCTCATTATACCAACCTTTTTGGTTTTTGTGCTTTGAATATAGAACCGCGTCTAATCTTCTTTTGCAATAACATTACAGCATATTGTAAAGTCTCAGGTCTTGGAGCACATCCTGGAAGATAAATATCCACAGGAATCACTCTATCTGCTCCTTGAACAGTAGCGTAAGTATTAAACATACCACCAGTATTAGCACAGCTTCCCATACTAATAACCCATTTAGGTTCAGGCATTTGGTCATATAGTCTTCTTAAAAATTCTGCATGTTTTTTTGTCAAAGTTCCAGCAATTACCAAAACATCCGCTTGTCTAGGACTTGCTCTAAAAATAGTACCAAATTTATCGAAGTCATATCTACTCGCACCACTTGCCATCATTTCGATAGCACAACATGCAAGACCATAAGTAAGAGGCCAAAGAGAGTTACTTCTACCAAAATTTACTAATTTGTCAACTGTAGTAAGAGCAATAGGTGCTCCACCGTTTGATAAATAATCTACCTTATGCTGTGCCATTCTAGCGCTCCTTTTCTCCACTCATAAACAAATCCTATTGTTAGTAACAATAAAAAGAACATCATTGCAACAAATCCAAACCATCCAAGAACCTGAAAATTAACAGCCCATGGAAACATAAAAATGATTTCAACATCAAATAAAATAAACAATAACGCCAACATATAAAATTGTGTCGAAATTTTGTTTGGTTGCTTTGTAACCTCTGGTCCACACTCATAAATTGCACATTTAAGCTTCTCTTCACTCAAACTTGATAGTTTTCTACTTACAAATCTAGCAAGTGCAGTAGTGGCTATAAATGCCCCAAATGTGAGTACAAACATCATAAAAGCCCCGAAATACGGGTGTGCGAAATCCATATGACTCATCCAAATCCCCTTTAAAGTTTAGTTTAAACATACTATATTAGTTTTGAGCCGTCAAAACTTTGCTAAATCATAACAAAAAATGATTAAAGTAAAACTTAGACGATTGAACAAATATTTTATATGGTGTAAATTGATACGAAATGAAACAAGATTTTTACTTAATAAGTTGATATGTTGGGTAGATTAGTAATTTGGGCAATCTATACTTTAAGTATATTTATACTAGATAGTAATATAATAAATAGTTATAACTGATTATAACTATTTATGTAATAGGAGATACAATTTGGTCTATCATTGTTTGTGCTGTTGCTTCAGTTTCTACAATTACAGAATATAAATTTAAATCACGAAGCATCTCTTTTTCTTCAAATGTATTTACTTTTACTACAGTTTTTGCTATAGAATTGAGTGAGCTAACAGCTTCACATATCAAAAATAGTTTTTGAGAATTTCCAACAGATATAAAGACAGAACTTGCTTTTTCGATATTTACAGATTCAAGAATATTTTTTTGTGTCGCATTTCCAAATACTATAGGTTCATGTTCTTTTTTTGCTTTTTTTACATTATGATTATCGCCTTCAACTATAATATAAGGCATATCATGAGTTTTAAGATGATTTACGATATTTTTACCAAGTCTTCCATATCCAATAACTATAGTGTGACCTTCTAAATTATTTATTTCATCAGATAATTCTACTTCAATATTATCTTTTGCTAGGGAGTCAAAGATTTTATCAGATATTGCATCTAGATTTTTTACAACAAATGGTGTGATAATCATAGAAAATACAATTGTAATTACTAAAATTTGTGAAATGGTTGGGTCTATTAGGTTATTTGCACGAGCTAATTCAAAGATTACTAGTGCAAACTCACCAAGTCCAAATAAAGAAAGAGCAGTTTTTAATACAACTCTTGGTTTGTATGTGAAACTAAATATTAGATACATTAGTATGAGTTTTATAATCATAATTGCAATAAGTAATAAAATAATAGTTCCAATATGTGTATAAATTACATCAAATTTAAGTTGCATACCAACAGTAATAAAAAATACCCCCAATAGTAAATCTCTAAAAGGGATAAGGTCGGCTTCAACTTGATGTTTGTAATGGGTTTCTGCTATCATCATACCTGCCATAAATGCACCAAGAGAATAAGAAAACCCAAGAGCATGGGCAGCATAAGAAGCTCCCATAACCATCAGTAAAACAGAACCTATAAATATTTCATTTGATTTTGTATCTACAACCCAAGCAAAAAATGGCTCTAATAATCTCTTGCCTACAACCCACATAGACCCTAGTAAAATAGCAGCACTTATTACCGTGCCACCAAGAAGTTGTAAAACATCATCACTATCAAGGGCGAATATGGAAATCATAAGTAAAATTGGAATTACTGCAATATCTTGAAATAATAATACACCAAAAACATTTCTTCCGTGAGTTCTTGTAATTTCACCAGTTTCATTGAAAAGTTTTAGTACAATAGCAGTTGAAGAAAGAGCTAAGGCAAGAGCTATAATAATCGATGATTTTGTTTCAATTCCAAAAGCAAAAGAAGCAATTATAGTAAATACAAAAGCAGTAATTACTACTTGTAAAAGACCATAGAAGAACACCTCTTTTTTCATCTGTCGAAGGTGATTTAGTGAAAATTCCAATCCTATGGTAAACATCAAAAATACTATACCAAACTCAGCAATTTCACGAAGATCGTGGTTGTGTAATGCCTCATGAAGCCCAAAAGCATAAGCTATTGTAGTCCCTGTAGCTATGTAGCCAATAATTGTAGGGATACCTAATTTTTTGAAAACAATATTGAGTATTGTCGCTAAAAAAAGTGTAAATACGATAATCTCAAGCATACAAAACTCCTATTGTCTCATTAGTTTATACAATATAATTGAAGAAAGTATATCAAAGTATCCTTTATAAAAAGATAATATCTGTGGAAATAATGTTTTGAAGGTTCTATAATTGCTTATTGCTTATTGATTTCGTTAAATCTATTTATTACTAATTAGTTTCTTTTAAAATTATTGATTTTAATAAAAAAAGTGCTATAATTATTTAGCGAGTAAATCCTTAAGGTGGCAGTTATGAATCTAGCATATAATGTTTTAATTGTAGATGATGTAAGCGATAATATAAAAGTGGCTATGAATATTTTAAAAGAAAATAATTACAATTTCTCATTTGCATTAGATGGTAAGCAAGCTTTGGATATAGTAAAAATAAAACATTTTGATATAATTTTACTTGATATTATGATGCCTCAAATGAATGGTTTTGAAGTATGTGAAATTCTAAAGAATAATCCAATAACATGTGAAATACCAATTATATTTATAACAGCAAAAGCTGATATAGACTCTATCTCAAAAGGGTTTAAGCTAGGTGCCGTTGATTATATTACAAAACCATTTTATGCAGAGGAACTTCTGGCTAGGGTATCAACACATTTGGAATTTTATAGATCAAAACAACTTTTAAAACAAAATAATATTGATTTAAATGTCAAGATAAAACACTCTCAAGAGAGATTTTTATCAGAACTAGAGCAAACTCAAAAAGAAATTATTTATCTTTTGACAGAACTTATGGAATCAACATCTGATGAAACTGGAAAACATATAAAAAGAGTTGCAGATATTTCAAAACTACTTGCAATTTTACACGAAGGTCTTGGTGATGACGAGATACAGGATGTATTTTATGCTGCTCCTTTGCATGATATAGGAAAAATTACAATTTCACAAACTTTATTACATAAACCAGAGAGATTTACTGAAGATGAGTTTTGTGCAATGAAAGCACATACAACAAATGCCCATAAATTCTTAAAACATTCCAATAGGCGACTTATTAAAGCAGGTGATATCATAGCATATCAACATCATGAAAAATGGAACGGGACAGGATATCCTCAAGGTTTACAAGGTGAAGAAATTCATATTTATGGAAGAATTGTTGCCTTGGCGGATGTTTTGGATGCATTAACCCATAAAAGAGTTTATAAAGACTCATGGAGTTTTGATGATGCTTCTGAGTATATTATACAAAGGGGCGGTAAACAATTTGATCCATATTTGGTCAAATTATTTGAAGATAATTTAGATAGTTTTAGAAAAATTATAGAAGAAGAATAATGCAACTTTTTAAAGTTTTTATTATAGCTTTATTGATGTGTTCATATTTATATTCATCTGTTGAGTTTACTCAAGAAGAAAAAGAATGGATTAAAAATAATCCAGTAGTAAAACTAGGAGCTGATTATGGTTGGCCACCTTTTGATTTCATTGATGAACAAGGAAATCATTCTGGTTTGGCTAGTGAATATATAAAATTGATTTCTAAAAAAAGTGGTTTACATTTTGATGTGGAAGCTAGTGTATGGACTGATGTTTTAGATAATATGAAACAAAAAAAATATGATGGACTTACTTGTGCTGTAAAAACTGAAGAAAGGATAAAATATTTAGATTTTACTACTGCATATTTAAGTGTTCCTATGGTTATAATAACTCAAGTTAATAACTATGCAATTAAATCAGTTGATGATTTGAATGGGAAAATAGTTTCTATAAATAAAGGTTCTTATATTCATGAATGGCTTAGTGAAAAATATCCAGAAATTATTTTGGATTTGACATCCTCCAATGAAGAGTCTTTGGAAAAATTATCATTTGGTAGTGTAGATGCTTATGTAGGTAATTTAGCAGTTGGTACATATGTAATGAATAAATATCTTTTGAATAATCTAAAAATTGTTAAAAAGTTAGAGAATTTTACTACAGATGTAAGTGTAGCTATAGATAAAGATAAGCCTATTTTATTTCAAATAATACAAAAAAGTCTTCATGATATCACACCTCAAGAAGAACAAGAAATCAAAAGGAAATGGAAGGATAATTTATCAGCATCTAATGAACTTCTAGTATTTAGTAAAAAACAACAAGATTGGATTAAAAATCATCAAGAGATAAGATATGTGATTGATAATGATTGGGAGCCATTAGAGTTTTTATCTAAAGATGGAAGAGAATATTTGGGTATTACGAGTGATTATATAGGATTGATAGCTAAAAAAACGGGTATAAATTTTGTTCGAGTTCCTACTACCTCTTGGACTCAAAGTATAGAAAAAGTAAATCTTAAAGAAGCTGATATGTTTACTTGTCTATCAAAAACTCAATCAAGAGAAAAAACACTTGATTTTTCAATACCTTATATCAGTATGCCAAGAGTTTTTGTAGCTAAGAATAATACAAAGTTCATATCAAGTATAAGAGAATTATATGGTAAAACTATAGTTATGGTAGAGGGGTATGCTTTGAATGAAATTATACAAAATGAACATCCCGCTATTAATATTGTATTGGTAAAAAATAATATTGAAGCATTAGAAGCTGTTATGCAAAATAGAGCTTATGTATATATTGAATTGTTATCGGTTGTAAGTAATTTAATTCAAAAAGAGGGATTTACAAATCTAAAAATTGCTGGAATTAGTGAATATGATGCAGAATATAGTGTAGCTTTACGAAATGATTTGGATAAGGAAGGAATTGAAATTATCAATCTTGCAATTAGTGCAATAACAGAAAATGAAAAGAATGAAATATATAATAAGTGGGCACAAGTTAAGTATGAAGAAGTAGTTGATTTTAAGTTCTTATGGCAGATTGCTGGGGTGCTTATTTTTATTATTGTGATTTCATTTTTTTGGAATAGAAAGTTAGCAACGGAGATAGAAAAAAGAAAACGAATAGAATTAAAATTGAAAGATATGAATAAAAAGCTTATTGAAGCAACATCTGAAGCTAAAAGTGCAAATAAAGCTAAATCGGACTTTTTATCAAATATGAGTCATGAGATAAGAACTCCTATGAACTCAATTTTAGGTTTTACAGAACTATTAAATGAACAAATTGAAGATAAAAAATTAAAATCATTTCTTCAAACTATCAAAACATCTGGACAAGCTTTGCTTACATTAATAAATGATATATTAGATTTATCAAAGATAGAATCTGGAAAAATTGAACTGCTTAAAACAAAAACTAATATGGAAAAGATTTTACAAGAGAGCCTTTCTATTTTTGTAATACAAGCTGAGAAAAAAGGTCTAAATCTTAATTTAGAGATTGATAAGAATCTTCCTAAATCTGTACTGATTGACCAAGTTAGATTAAAGCAAATCATGATTAATTTAATTGGAAATGCAATCAAGTTTACAGATGAGGGTTATATAAAGGTATCTTTAAAAGTTAATGAAGTATATGAACACTTAAGCAAAGTTGATATAGAAATATCTGTAATTGATACTGGAATAGGAATACCTTTAAAAGCACAAGAAACAATTTTTAATATTTTTGAACAGCAAGAAAATCAAGATATTAAGAAATATGGTGGTACAGGGTTGGGTCTTGCTATTAGTAAAAAACTAGCAATTTTGATGGATGGAACATTGGAAGTAACAAGTGAAGTTGGAGAAGGTTCTACATTTTATTTAGTATTAAATAATCTAGATATAGCTTCATTGGATAATGAAGAGGTAGAGGATGATTTATTAACTGAAGATTTTTCAAAAATATTCTTCAACAATGGAGTCATTTTGGTTGTTGACGATATTGAAGAAAACAGATTATTAGTAAAAGAAAGCTTCAATCAAAGTGATGTTTTGGTATTAGAAGCAATAAATGGTAAAGATGCTATAGATATCGTTAAATCAGAAAAAATAGATTTAATATTAATGGATATAAGAATGCCAATACTAGATGGATATAGTGCTACAAGAATAATTAAACAAGATTATGATATCCCAATTATTGCATTGACTGCCTCAATTATGCGTGAAGATATATCAAAAATCAAAACAGGAAGATTTGATGGGTATCTTAGAAAACCAGTTTCTAAAAATGAACTCTTTTGTGAAGTAGCAAAATATTTACCACATACAAAAATGTTCTTTAATCAAGAAAAAAATGAATTACTTGATGATATTGATACTATTGATAAATTAGATGAATTTTTGGATGAAATAACTCATGATGTACAAGATTTATTTATAGAAGCTAGAAAAACAAATAATTTAAGTTCAATTACAATGTTTGCAAATGAACTATTAAAGGTTTCAATAAAATATGATATTACATATATGATAAACTATTCTCAAGAACTTTTAGATAAGATTGATTTATTTGAAATTGATGCTATTAATGATTTACTAAATAAATATCAAAAAAATATAGAAAAGTTAGTAGCAAAGATTTCTTAATCATTGCTACTATAAAGTGTGTCTTACGCCAAAAACCCCATAGATTTTTCGCTGTCAAACATCCCTTTTTGCTCTTTTTTAATCTCTTCTACTACAAGCTCATTACTAAATATAGGATTGTCAAGTGGAGCTATTTTGTAAGCTGAGTTCTTGATAATAAGCTCTATTTGTCCTCCTGTTAGAGGGTATTTTGATAAAGCTAGGATATCAAAGTCTTTTGAAAAAGGTAGGGCTTTTGGTAAAAGCATATTCCATAGTTTGATTCTTTCTTCTTCGCTTGGTTTTAAGAACTCTATTTTGTAGTTGAACCTTCTACTAAATGCTTTGTCTATTGATTCTAGTAAGTTGGTAGTAGCTATTAGTATTCCATCAAATCGCTCTATTTGTTCTAAGAATATATTTTGCATTTGGTTGTGCATTTTTTCACTTCCACTTTTTGCATCTTCTGTTCTTGTGCTTAGGAATTGATCAGCTTCATTTAGTAGTAAAATAGGCTCTGTTCTTGATTTTTCTGCGATGCTTTTGTAAGTATCAAAAATATTTCTTACATTTTTTTCACTTTCCCCTACATACATAGATAAAATCTTGCTACAATCAAAGCTTAAGACTCTTTTTTTGAGTGATTTGGCAAGGGCCAATGATGTAAGAGTCTTACCAGTTCCAGCTGCTCCATAGAAGATGATTTTGGCATCAATTCCACGCTTTTTGTCTTTGATTCCCCAGTCTCTTAATCTATTGATTACATTTTTATCAACTTGCTTTAAAAGAGCATTTAAAACTTCTCTTGTTTTTGGGTTTAAAATAACTTCCTCAAGCCCTTTTTTTGGTTCAATTAGTTCAAAAATATTTTGGTCTTTTATGAGAGTATCTATTTTGATTTTTTGGCTTCTTGTTTTTTTCTTATTTGGATGAGATATTTTATAGAGTATTTCATCTGGGATATAGAAATTTCTGTTTATTCCACCAAAAGGGGTAAGCATCTCATCATAATCAACCAAAGAATTTGCTATTAATTTGCCACTTTCTTCAAGTAGTGAACGATGTTTGATTTTTTCATAATCATCAGCACTTATCAAGTCAATAAGTGAATTCATATCTCTAATAGACTCATCATTTCCTGCATATTCTTCTTTTAAAAGGGCTAAAAATATCATTTGTTCTTTTTCATCAAGATGAAATTCTTTGAAAAACTCTTCAAGCATTATAGCACTATTGGTAACTTGTACTCTATCTTTGATTCGGTTTTCGAGAAGTACTAGTTTTGATTTGAGTCTATTTATATTTGGCGATGCTTCTCCAAAACTATGTTTTACAACATTTAGCTTTTGAGCTAGGTCTATTTTGAAAAATTGGTCTTGAAGATACTCAAGGTGGTCACTATATGGACTAACTTCAGGTAAAACAAACTCCAAGCTACCATCTTCCAAAAGCTTCAAAAAAGTAGATGATAAAGATACCGAGCTATTTAGAAGTTCTAGTTTTGTAAGCTCACTTATTTTGATATGATTAAAATTACTTTGCACCATCCAACCCAGCTCTAAAAGGTTTTTGAGATGATTGATTTTATCTAAGTGTTCATAATTCTTAACATCATAAAACTCACCTAAAATATCAATAACAAGTATATTATCTATCCCTTGAATATATTGTTTTAATATATATTGCAATATTTTTGCTTCATCTAATGAACACTTTAATTGTGCAAAAACATCTAATTCTTCTAGATTTTTAGTATTTAAAAATTTTACAACTTCAGTCATTATTTTCCTTCTAAGCTATATAATAATTCGATTTCTTCTTTCCAAATTTCTGGCTCTATTGTCTCTAAAATCAGTGGAATATCATCCATTCTCTCATCATTCATCAAGAATCTAAAAGAATCAAGTCCTATATTTCCTTTGCCTAAACTATCATGTCTATCGACTTTACTCCCAAGAGCTGGTTTGGCATCATTTAAGTGCATACCCATAAGATACTTGAACCCTACAATATTATCAAATTCATTCCAAGTTTTATCATAGGCCTCACTGGTTCTTATATCATATCCTGCACTAAACATATGGCAAGTATCTATACAAACTCCAATTCTACTTTTGTCTTCTACTTTGTCTATCAAATATGCAAGGTGTTCAAATTTATATCCAAGATTGCTCCCTTGACCAGCTGTGTTTTCAATAACTGCTTTGACCACTTTTGTAGAGTCTAGGGCTTTATTGATGGATTCTGCTATCAAGTCAAGACAAGCTTCTTCGCTTATTTTTCTAAGGTGGCTACCTGGGTGGAAATTGAGTCTATCAAGCCCCAATATTTCACATCGTTCCATTTCATCAATAAAGGCATTGAGTGATTTCTCTCTTGCTTCGTTGTCTGGGCTTCCTAGGTTGATAAGGTAGCTATCATGTGGCAATATATGTTTTGGTAGTATTTTTGAAAGTTCAAGGTTTTTAAACCACAAATCTATAGTTTGGCTATCAAGAGGTTTTGCAACCCATTGTTTTTGGTTTTTTGTAAATAGTGCAAATGCTTTTGCCCCTATCTCCATAGCATTTAACGGTGCATTATAAACCCCACCACTACTACTTACATGAGCTCCTATATATTTCATAAATCCCCTTTTACAATTTTTATCAAAATTTTATTTTCTTTATCTTTATAGTATAGATTATTTTCTTTTTCATATTGGTAAGAAATACCATTCATATCTTGAAGTTCTTTGAAGTTGATAATATTATTAAAAAAACTTTTTGGGTAGCTTGGATGGATGTATTCTTCTACAAATTGCTCTGAACTCATACATCTAAATGTACTACTACATACTTTGTCCTCATAAACTCTAAGATTAATTAGTGCTTTTCCAAAAGAATAAATCTCCAAACCAACGCTATCATTATATGATTTTATAAATCCAAAATCACTATATTTCATACTAGGTGTAGAGATGGTTACCAATGCACTTTGTGTTTTGGTAGGTGTTTTTGTAGCACACCCACCAAATAATAAAACTATAGCCAAAAATCCAAATATATACTTCATTAATTAAGTGATGTAGTTTGGTGAAGTTTCATCAAACTTACATAAAAATTTGTTGTTTCAAAATCATCCAAAAGCCCACTTGATGGGGATAAATTTTGGTGAATTTTTTTTAGTTTTGGAGCTCGTTCTGGGAATAAAGAACTCAAAATCATAGATGAAATCTCTTTTCTCATAAAAATAGCAGGTGGCAACATCCCAAGCTCAAAAATCTCTAAGATTGAAGGAGAGTGGTATTTGATATGGTGGTGGCTACCATGAGGGCAAGAGCTTGTACTAACTAGGGTTTTACACTCATTACAATACACAAACTCACTCATTACATCAATATCTATATTTAAGCCACTTAGAGTATCAATAATAGAAGATAATCCATCTTTATCATAAAATGCACCAAGTCCTGCATGATTTTGCCCTATGATGATTCTATCAGTTCCATAGTTTTTGGCAACAATCGCATTAAGTAGCATTTCATTGAATCCACCAAAAATATAAGTATTTTCCAAAGGAATCAATAAAACTCTACTTTTTGGGAGATAATGCTCTATAAAATATTCTAAAGTTTTGTATCTTGTTTCAAATGAAATAAAATCATCGGTGTAAGGTTTTAGGATAAATAAAACCATCAAATCACATTTTACAAGCCCTGAACGGATTATTCTTTCATGAACTCTGTGAAAAGGTTTACCTGAGAGCATCATACAAGATACTTTTTTTGCTCCAGTTTTTTCAATTGCTTCTTGAATTTGAGCTTTGTGCTCTTTGATATCAGGGAATTTTAGATTAAAATCACCACAAATTGCGTAGTTACCTAGTCTTTTGTAAGTATCTTTGACCCCTAAATGTTCTGGGTTGCTTGTGCCGTAAATGTTTTTGATTCTTTGGTCTTTACAGATTTTGAAAATTTCATCTACAACTATCTCACCAACTACTCCACCATCACAAACAAATTTTATTGTTTCACCTTTTTTGGCACTTTTTAAAATTTCTTCATTTCTTTTTCCGCTTGGGGCTAAAACAAATGAAAAAGGGAAACTTTTTCCTTGATAAACTTTTGTTTGATCAACTTCTCTAGAAGTCTTTTCGTCCATCAAAGCAACCACAGGAGCGAATAGCCCTTCTTTAAGCATAGCCAATGTAGCAATGGCTTCTTTATCGATATAAAGATATTTCTCTTTCATCTATAAAACCTCTTTTATTGTTATGTGCAATTGGTGTTATAATAACAAAAATAAGCTAAAAATTAAGAGGCGTTCAGTATCTATTATGAAACTTTAAATCAACCTTAGGTAAAATCTAAGAATAATTGATAAAAGTAGGAATTTGATTTGAGTAAGATATTGGTTCAGATTTGTTGTAGTGTGGATAGTCATTATTTTTTGGAGTCTCTTAGGGGAGATTATCCAGATGATGAGATAGTTGGGTTTTTTTATAATCCGAATATTCATCCATTTAGTGAGTATATGTTGAGATACAAAGATGTTGAATTTAGTTGTAAATTACTTGGTATTACACTTCTTGATGGGCTATATGATATAGATAAATGGTATGAGATAACCAAGGGGTACGAGAATGAGCCTGAAAAAGGGGAGCGATGTAGTGTTTGTTTTGATGATAGGCTAGAAGTTACGGCACTTAAAGCTAGGGAAATAGGGTGTGATAGTTTTACTACTACGCTTCTTATGAGTCCACTTAAATCTCAAGAAAAACTACATAATATTGGGCTTCAAATAGGGGAGCGGTATAATCTTGGGTTTATTTACAAAGATTATCGAAGCGGACAAGGTGGGATAAATCAATCAAAAGCTGTTAAAGACAATAGACTTTATAGACAAAATTATTGTGGATGTATGTATGCTTTAAACGCTCAAAGAGTATCGCAAAATAAGCTAAATGTTGAGCTAATGAGTCCAATATCACAACAAATCTTGCCAAATTCTATAGAAGAAAGATTGGAGCTTTTTGCTCTTAGAGATGAGTATCACTCAAAAAATATAGAGTTTTTTATCAAAAAAGTAGAATTTCTAAACTACAGATTGCTTCAAGCTTGGGTATCAAAAAACAAAACCATAATACCTTCATATTTTTTGCCTTTTTCATATCTCAAAAGCCAAAATTCAAAAGGCAAAATAGAATTTATAAAAGATGGTATCGGGTATCTAAACAAAAATGGTATTATGCTAGTAACTATTGAGAAATTTAATCTTTTGGCTAATAAAGATTACGAAAATACAGCCTATTTGATGAAAAATCCGCTATTATTTGAAGAAGAGATAAGTTTGCGAAGAATACTTACAAAAGAGTCAAATTCCCTATCTCCTATTGTGATAGTAGATTGTATGGAGTTGGATGATTCTATAGAAATAAGACTAAATTCTACCTATTTTATTGATACAAAGGAACAACTTGAAACTATTAGTTAGTGCATTGGAGCCTTCGGCTAATATTCACCTAAAAGAGCTCAAAAAACATCTAAGTGATAAGGTTGAGTTTGTGGGGATTTTTGATAAGTCGTTGGGAGAGCCAATATATGATGTATCTGATGTGGCTGTGATGGGCTTTGTGGATGCTTTGAAAAAAATCAGATTTTTTATGAATTTAAAAAAAGAGATGGTAAGACTAGCCCAAAATGTGGACAAAGTTTTGTTGATGGATTCATCTGGCTTTAATTTGCCTCTTGCAAAAGAACTCAAAAAAACATATCCAAATCTTGAAATCAACTATTATATACTTCCTCAAGCTTGGGCATGGCGACAAGGGCGGATAAAAGTGATAGAAAATACATGTGATAGACTTTTTTCTATTTTGCCATTTGAACCAGCATATTATACAAAAAAAGAGAAAATCACATATGTAGGACATCCTTTACTTGATGAAATCCAACTATATAAAACTACAATTGAAAATACAAATAAAATAGCTTATATGCCAGGAAGTAGAATAAGTGAAATCAAAAAACTTATCCCTATATTCAAAAGTGTTGCACAACAAATTGGCAAAGGCAAAGAGCATATTTTGATAATTCCAAAGAATTTCGCAAACAAAAACTTAGATGAAATTTATGGTGATATATCTGAGTTTTCTAAGAGTTTTGATACCCATTCTACTCTATATGAGAGTGAATTTGCTTTTATTTGTAGTGGTACGGCAACCCTTGAAGCTGCTATTATAGGAACTCCTTTTGTGTTAGCTTATAAGGCAAAAGCATTTGATTTTTTTGTGGGGACTAAGATTTTTGGTATCACTACAATTGGACTTGCAAATATCTTCTTTGAGAAAATGGATAAGCCCCATTTGCATAAGGAATTATTGCAAATTGATGTAAATGTAGAAAATCTTATCCAAGAATATAGTGCCATAGATAAAAAAATATTTCTTCAAAGAACTGTTGAACTTAGAGAGTATCTTCAAAAAGGTAGTAGCCAAACAGTAGCTCGTCTAATCGAAAATAAATAGAAATTATGATAATATAAACCAAAATGATTTATATATTGGAGTGATAGAATGTTAGATATTATGGAAATTCAAGAGATACTGCCTCATAGATACCCTTTTTTACTAGTAGATAGAATTACAGATATGGTTGAAAAAGAGTCTATAGTAGGATATAAAAATGTATCAATAAGTGAACCTGCTTTTATGGGACATTTCCCTGGACATCCTATATATCCTGGTGTTTTGATTTTGGAAGGTATGGCACAAGCTGGTGGAATATTGGCACTGAAAAGTAATGGACTTTCAAATGAGCAACTAAAAAGTAAAGTAATCTATTTTATGAGTATTGATGGTGCTAAGTTTAGAGTACCTGTAAGACCAGGCGATAAATTGGAATATAGAGTGAAAGTATTGAAACTAAGAGGAACTTTGATTGTATTACACGGTGAAGCTTATGTGGATGATAAGATTGTTGCTGAAGCTGAATTAAAAGCTATGATTGTAGATAAGTAGGAATACATGACACAAATCCATAAAACTGCCATCATTGAAGATGGTGCTATAATTGGGCAAGATGTAACAATTGGGGCATATACTATAATTGGTAAAGATGTAAAAATTGGTGATGGTACAACTATTGGCTCTCATACTTTGATTGAAGGTAAAACTACAATTGGTAAGAACAACCAGATTTTTTCTCATGCAGCACTTGGTTCTATACCACAAGATTTGAAATTTGCTGGGGAAGATGTGGAGCTTATTATTGGTGATAACAACAAAATAAGAGAATTTACACTTTTCAATCCAGGTACTATTGGTGGTGGAAGTAAAACTATAATTGGTAATAACAACCTTTTTATGGGATATGTTCATGTGGCACATGATTGTATAATAGGCAATAATTGTATATTTGCAAATGTGGCAACCCTTGCTGGTCATGTGGAGTGTGATGACTTCGTAGTAGTTGGTGGACTGACTCCTGTTCATCAGTTTTGTAAGCTTGGAACTTCTGTGATGGTTGGTGGTGGAAGCGTGGTTACTCAAGATATCCCACCTTTTTGTTTGGCTGAGGGAAATCGTGCAGTTTTGAGAGGACTTAATCTTACTGGACTTAGAAGAAGATTTGATGATAGAGCAACAATTGATGAGATAAAAAGAGCTTATAAACTATTGTTTATGACAAATGCACCACTATCTGTTAGTGCTAATGAACTTTTAGATTCTACTACTAATGAGTATGTGAAAAATATGGCAACTTTTGTTTTAAATACAAAACGAGGGATACCATTTGAAAGAAAAAACAAGGAAATAAATTGAGTAAAAAAATTATATGTGACTTTTGTGGCACGGTAGATAGTGAAGAAAACCCAATAGTTTCAGGAGATCACGCAAATATTTGTAAAGCTTGTATTAGTGCAGCTTATGAGATAGTGAATTCTGAAGAAAATGGTTTTGTTCCAGCAAAAGTTGATGCACAAGAGCAACAAAAAGAGATTGTATTACCTTATCCAAAACAACTAAAAGAGATTTTAGACCAGTATGTAGTAGGGCAACATCGTGCAAAAAAAGTGATTTCTGTAGCAGTTTATAATCACTACAAAAGAATTTTCAAACAAAATCCACAAGATCTTGATGATACAGAAATCAATAAATCAAATATATTACTAATTGGACCAACAGGAAGTGGAAAAACTTTACTTGCTCAAACAATCGCAAAACATTTGGATGTTCCTTTGGCTATCGCTGATGCTACTAGTTTGACTGAAGCTGGGTATGTGGGCGATGATGTGGAAAATGTAATTACAAGATTACTTCAAGCAGCAAATGGTGATGTAAAAAAAGCAGAGCAAGGTATAATCTTCATAGACGAGATAGATAAGATTGCAAGAATGAGTGAAAATAGAAGTATCACAAGAGATGTAAGTGGTGAGGGTGTCCAACAAGCTATGCTAAAAATTATAGAAGGAAGTGTAGTGAATGTTCCTCCAAAAGGTGGAAGAAAACACCCTGGACAAGATGCTATACAAGTAGATACTACAAATATCTTATTTATTTGTGGGGGAGCTTTTGATGGACTTGATGATATTATCAAAAAAAGACAAAGTGGAAATGTGCTAGGATTTAATCAAACCAAAAAAACAAAAAAAGAGATGGAAAATGTTATAACACATGTTGAAGCTGATGACTTGATAAAATATGGTATTATTCCAGAGCTTTTAGGTCGTCTTCACATGATTACTACATTAAATGAAATCACAAAAGAAGATATGGTGCATATTTTGAGTGAGCCTAAGAACTCTTTGACAAAGCAGTATATGAAACTTTTTAAACTTGATAATGTAGATTTAGAATTTGAAGCTGAAGCTTTGGAATTGATAGCACAAAAAGCAATTGAGAGAAAAACTGGGGCTAGAGGCTTGAGGTCTATTTTGGAAGATATTATGCTTGATATTATGTTTGACTTACCGAGTTTAAATAATAAAAAAGTTATAATTACAAAAGATATAGTAAACAAAACCGAAGAAATACAAGTGGCGTAAAAATAAGGATTGAATATGTTTTTAGATAAATTAGTTGGTATGTTTTCAAATGATATGGCGATGGATTTAGGTACAGCAAATACACTGGTATCTATAAAAGGTAAAGGGATTATTATAAATGAACCCTCTGTTGTTGCAGTTCAAAATGACAAATTTGGTAGAGATAGAATTCTAGCAGTTGGTATTGAAGCTAAGCAAATGATAGGGAAAACTCCTTTGAATATTCAAGCAGTCAGACCTATGAAAGATGGAGTTATTGCTGATTTTGAAATGACTGAGAGAATGATTAGATATTTTATAGAAAAAGCTCACAAAAGAAAATCATTTTTAAGACCTAGAATCATCATAGCAATACCACATGGTATCACACAAGTTGAGAAAAAAGCAGTTAGAGAATCAGCACTTAGTGCAGGTGCTAGGGAAGTGTTTTTGATAGAAGAGCCTATGGCTGCTGCTATTGGTGCTGGTATTCCTGTGGGTGAGCCTGATGGTCATATCGTAGTTGATATTGGTGGAGGTACTACTGAAATTGGTGTTACTTCACTTGGTGGGCTAGTACTTTGCAAATCTATCAAAGTAGCTGGTGATAAGTTTGATAGATCTATCATGGAGTATGTTAGACAAAACTACAATTTATATATTGGTGAACGCACTGCAGAAACTATCAAGATAGAAATAGGAACTGCAACAAAACTTGAGACTGAATTGAAAATCAAAGTAAAAGGTAGAGACAACTCTGGACTTCTTTCTACTATAGAACTAGGTAGTGAAGGTGTAAGAGCCGCTCTTAGAGAACCACTAAAAGAAATAGCTACAGCTGTAAGAAATGTTTTGGAAGAAATGCCACCTGATCTTGCAAGTGATATTGTTGATAATGGTATCGTAATAGCTGGTGGTGGAGCTTTGATTAGAGGAATAGATAGTTATTTGTCTGATTTGGTTAAACTTCCTGTTAGAATAGCCGATGAGCCGTTATTGGCAGTAGCTCATGGAACTAGCAAAGTGCTAGATGAAGAGGAATTATTAAGATTAATCTCTAATGAATAAAAACTTTTTCATTATACTTTTCATAGGTATTGCTTTATTATATATATTTAATATTAATAACTATATCTCAAGTGTATTTACTAGTTTTACTAATGGTATAAAAGGTAAATATATAGATACATTTGTAGATAGTGGTAACTTTATTGCAAAGTATTTTAATCAAGCAAATGCAATAGAAGAACTACGCAATGAAAATCAAGAATTAAAAGAATATAGACTACTTTATGAATCTTCGGTAAAAGAGCTTGAACATATATCACAAGTGCTTACTTGGGAGAGTTTTGGTAAGCCTGATTTGACTTTGACCAAAGTTATCTCATACAAACAAGCAAATGACCCAAGTCAAATGTGGATTGATTATGAAATTGGTGATAAAATAGTTGGGCTTATATATGATAACTATGCAGCAGGGATTGCTATCGGGTATGAAAATAAAACATTAGCTTTATTAAATAACAATGAAAAAGCAAATTATGGTGTATTAATAGGTGAAGAAAAGGCTACTGGAATAACACACGGCGGCGATAATATGGGGAATGTCTTGATAAAATATATTCCTCTGTGGCAAAACTTTGCTGTGGGCGATAAAGTATATACAAGTGGTATGGATGGGATTTTCTTTGAGGGTTTGCTAGTGGGTGAGATAATCTCTATCAAAGAAGGTGTAAATACATATGAAGCCTATATGAAGCCTTATGTATCACCATCTAAAAAAAGATTTTTTTATGTGTGTGAGATAAAGAGTTTGGAAGTAGTAGAATAGTTTAGTTAACTATTAAGAATATTTAAGTTACAATACAGATTGGTATATTGAAGCCAAATTATGCAATTGAATTTATATTTTAATTTCTATTGCATAATTTGGATTAAAGTTAATTATGGTGGTAACGCAATGAAAAAGTTAAAATCAAGAATAAATGTATTATTCATAGATAATAATGATGAAGCCCTTGATGTATTAAATAATTTATTATCAAAAGATGGTATTGAAATAACAAATTTTAGAAATTATGAGACAGCATTAAATAAAATAGATTTAAAAAAACATTTTGATATAGTAATAGCAAATACTTTTGATTCTTCTACTGGATGGATAAATTTTATAAAACTACTCAAAGCATATTCAAATTCGGATTCTATTTCTATTATTTTAGGTTCTGGAAGTATGCAAGATTTATTGTATGCTACTGAAATTGAAGCTAAAAAATATTTTACTACGCCATATGAGTCTAGTAGATTAGCTGATTATGTACAAGGAACTATTGATTTCATTGTATCTACTAATAATCAACAAGATAGTGTTAATTTAGCTGATGGTTGGATATATTCTTTTAATAAAAAAAGCTTGATAAAAGACGATGAAGCTATTCAGCTGACAAATAATGAGATTTCTTTTATGGAAGCTCTTATCAAAAATAACAATAAAATAGTGACTTATGATGAGCTAAAAGTTTATATTTATAAAACAAAAAACTTAAAAAGTGACAAGCTTCATGCAATTAGAACATTGGCAAGAAATATTAGAGCTAAGACGGATTCTAAAAATATAATAAACACTTTAAACAGAATAGGCTATAAAATAAAAATTATTGACTAATTATTTATATACCTATTCTTTTGTGGGGTTTTGATTGTACTGATATCAACAAGTATAAATCCATCAACACAATTTGAAAAACTAGTATCGATATTAAACCCTAAGAATTTAACCCCTCCATCATTGCATAACTCACTATATTGCTTAAAAAGAGTAGGTACTGCAAAACCTACATCATTTAAAGCAAGTTTTAGTATCTTAAAATCACTTTGCCTATCTTCATATCCAAATAAAGCATTTATTTCATCTATATTATTTGAGTATACATAAGGATTGAGTGGTTTTAATAGTTCATTGGAATCTTGAAAATAGTGTTTGTAATAATTAACAATTAAATCTTTTGCAATTGGTGGGTAGTTGCCACTTAGACTTACAACGCCAAACATATATTTGATATTTCTATGATTTTTGAGATATGCTCCTATACCATACCATAAATAATCAAGTGCTCTTGTTCCCCAATATTTTGGCTGTACAAAGCTTCTTCCTAACTCTATAGAGTCTTTTAAGTAGCCATGAAAACTTGGGCTAAAGTCAAATAGTGTAGAAGTATAAAAACCGTCTTCCCCGTATGCTGCCATAATATGATTACTATTTCCAATACGATATGAGCCTACTATTTCTAAATCTTTTTCATCCCAAAGTATAATATGGTCATAGTATTTGTCATATTTGTCAGTATCTCTTCTTTTATTTGCCCCTTCACCAACTTTTCTAAAAGATAGTTCTCTGAGCCTTCCTAGTTCTTTGAGGATAGTTGAATCAGCTTCATATGAATATAAATATATCTTTTTACCATCACTTGTATTTCCTAAAACTGTAGCACCTTTTAATTCTTCTAAGATAAGTTGTCTATTTTCTGGATGGGCAATTGCTTTTTGTGTTTGTAAAATAGTTTTTGATTTACAAAGCCCATATAGATGTTTTTTGAAAAGTATTATAAGCTCTTTTTTCTTGATATTTGTAGGTATTGATTCATAAGGGATTAGTTCGCCGATAGTCACATTTACTTTTTTATCTCTTTGGTTGAACATTTCATTTGATAGAAGTAATGTGGAGATTCTTTTGTTGATAGCAGAAACTGTATAAAATAGCCAAGAGTTTTTTGCTTTGATATGTATTGGTAAAATAGGAGATTTAGTGGTGATTGCAAATGTTAGAAATCCTTTGTACCATTTGGTATCTTTGATACCATTGATTCTAGCTCTACTTACTTCACCACTTGGGAAGATTATCACCGCATGACCTGATTTCAACTCATCGTGAATCGCTTTTATATCATCTTTTGTTTGAAATGAATTAAAATTATTAACTTTTAGCAACAAAGAATCAAGCTGGTTAAATTGAGTCAAAAAATCATTTGCTACGATTTTCACATCTTTTCGTATATTGCCTATTATCTTAAGAAGCATCAGCCCATCAAGCGCTCCTAGAGGGTGGTTGGCTATAATAATTACACCACCGTGTGTAGGGATATTTTGAATTTGGTTTTGTAAAAGAGTAAAATCAAAATTAAAATATTCCAAAATAGCATCAACAAATTCAAACCCCATCAAATGTGCATTTTCTACCAAAAAATCATTAATTTTGTCTTCGTGTATAATCTTTTTCAAAAATCCGATAATGCTTTTTTGATCTAGTGTTGGGTATTTTGACTGTATTTCTCTTTGAATGCTTATCATTTGTTTACCTTATAACTGTTTTTCAAATATTAGTATTATATGGTTACAAAAAGATTACTTGTGTTACAATTGTGTAATGAAAAACATAATCCTAACCACATTAAATGCTAGATTTTCCCATTCTTCCTTGGCTTTGAGATATTTGTATGCCAATTTGCATGAGCTTCAAGAGTCGTCACAAATAGTAGAATTTGTCATCAATTCACCAGTTCAGACTATAGCCGAAGAGATACTTGCACTCAATCCCAAAATAGTGGGTATTGGGGTATATATCTGGAATGCTAGTGATGTGAGTGAGCTTGTGAAGGTTATTAAAAAGGTTTCTCCAAAGACGGTGGTAGTTCTTGGTGGACCAGAGGTGAGTCATAAGCCTTTTAGGGTAGATTTTGATATGGCTGATTATATCATATCAGGTGAGGGTGAAGAGGTTTTTTATGAATTGTGTAAAGATATATTAGGTGGTTACCAAAAAGAGAGATTTTTGTCTTCTAAAGGGGTGGATTTCACTACTATTGCTTTGCCTTATGCACACTATAGTGACTTTGATATAGCAAATCGTCATATTTATATAGAAAGCTCACGGGGATGTCCATTTGAATGTGAGTTTTGTTTGTCTTCTATTGATTTGAAGATGAGGTATTTACCGCTTGAAGTTATCTTGAGTGAGCTTGAAAAGCTATGGGTTAGGGGTGCTAGGAATTTTAAGTTTATAGATAGAACTTTCAATGTAAAAATAAGCTATGCCAAGGCTATTTTGGAATACTTTTTATCAAAAAACGAAGAGTATTTTATCCATTTTGAGGTGATTCCCGATAACTTCCCCGATGAGCTAAAAGAGATGTTAAAGCTTTTCCCGCCGCATTGTTTACAGCTTGAAGTGGGTATCCAGACGCTAAATTTGGGAATTGCGAAAAATATCAAAAGAAACCTAAAGCTAGAAAAAATCAAAGAAAATCTTAGATTTCTAGAAAATGAGACAAAGGCTCATTTGCATGTGGATTTGATAATAGGGCTTCCAGGGGAAAGTATAGAGAGTTTTGCATCAAATCTTGATGAGCTTTATGCCCTTACAAAATGTGAAATACAGCTAGGAATACTCAAAAAGCTCTCAGGTACTACCATAAATAGGCACGATATAGAATATGGGATGGTTTATAGCGATACGCCACCTTATGATATACTCAAAAATGATTTGATTGATTTTGCTTTGATGCAAGATATGAAAAGATTTGCACGGTTTTGGGATATAGTCTATAATAGTGGAAACTTCCAAAAAAGTACAAAATTGCTTTTTGTTGATGGCAAAGTATTTGAGAATTTTTATGATTTTAGTAAATGGCTTTATGGAATGAGTGAATCAACTTATAAGATTTCACTTGATAGAATGGCAGAATTTTTGTATGAGTATTTGACTAAAAAAAATGACAAAGATTTAGTTGCAAATACAATTTTGGAAGATGTGATGAGTATAGGTGGAAGAAAAATACCACCATTTTTGAAATCACTTATCCCCAAAAACTATGATTTTGCACAAAAAGAGCTATCAAAAGCCAATAAAAGGCAACAAGTAAGAGATTGAAATGAAAAAAATTAAATTTATTCTTTTGGTAGTAATAGCCGTGTTTGCGGTTGATATAGGTAGGTATTTTGTATATCCTAATGTATCAGAACTAAAAAAAACAAATCCAATTCCTTCGGCATTTATGGAACGAAAGATGAAGCAGTGGGAAGAAGAAGGAAAAAAGAAAACAATAGTTCAACAATGGGTTCAAATAAAGCAAATATCACCATATCTTATAAAAGCTGTTTTAATAAGTGAAGATGATAAGTTTTATGCTCATGATGGGTTTGATGTGGAGGCAATAGAAAGTGCCATAGAAAAAAATATCAAAAGTGGACAATTTAGTTTTGGTGGTAGTACAATATCTCAGCAATTATCCAAAAATCTCTATCTAAGCCCTAGTAAAAATCCTATAAGAAAAGTCAAAGAGGCTATTATCACTTGGAGGATTGAAAGGGAGCTTTCAAAAACTAGAATTTTGGAGATTTATCTCAATATTGCTCAGTGGGGAGATAATATTTTTGGTATTGAGGCGGCTTCTAAGCATTATTTTGGCAAAAGTGCCAAAAATCTAACTGCTATGGAAGCCTCTCGTCTCGCATCTGTTTTGCCAAATCCTGTACTTTATAACCCTACAAGTGATAGAAGGTTTGTAGTAAATAAATCTAACCGTATATATAAAATAATGCAAAGAAGAGGTATCGTAGAGCCTGAGTTCAAAGAGGTAGTTACAGATAGAATTCAAGATGAAATTCAAATAAAAAATATAGAAGAAATGGAAAATATAGAAAATAATATACAAGAGATAGAAGAAATAGAAAAGCCAGAAAATATAGAAAATAAAATTGTGGATAACATAGAGGATATTGCTACTCAATATGATAGCATAGACTCCGAATCAAGTTCGGAGTGACGCTATTTCGGTAATCTTGATACTGAATTAAATTCTGGGTGTCGGATTTAGAATCAGCATGACAAAGAGTAGTCATTCCGTGCTTGACACGGAATCTAGAACAAGATGCTGAATCAAGTTCAGCATGACAGATTTGAAATCTAAAAAGGCAATTATTCACACAGTTTAATTATAAATTAGATATTTTATCGTTTTAAGATTTTATTTGTAATATCTTTATAATAACCTCTGATTATGTCATCTTTTAGAACAACTGGGGGTTTCCCTCCATCGCAGTTTTCTCTTATATCCATAGAAAGTGGTATTTCTCCAAGGAAATTGATACCATAAGCAACACTAAGTTTTGCTCCTGTCCCACTTCCAAAAATATCATATCTTTGTTTTGTATCAGGTGTGATAAAGTAGCTCATATTTTCTACAAGTCCACATATAGGCAC
Source organism: Arcobacteraceae bacterium (assembly GCA_023229945.1). Taxonomy (GTDB): domain Bacteria; phylum Campylobacterota; class Campylobacteria; order Campylobacterales; family Arcobacteraceae; genus UBA6211. The sequence continues at coordinate 26,663 of JALNYH010000019.1, forward strand.
TCCTACATCTTTGAACATCATAATAGCACGGCTTACATCATCAATTGCTGCCATTTGAGGTGTGGTTACCAAAACAGCACATGTAAGGCGAAGTTCTTGAGCCATTGTAAGCTGAACATCACCAGTTCCTGGAGGCATATCGATGATTAGATAATCAAGCTCACCCCATTCAACATCTTCTAGAAATTGAATAAGTGCTGAAATAGCTACTGAACTTCTCCAAACTAGTGGAGTATCACTACTTGGAGTTGTTAGCCCCACGCTCATGATTTTGACACCAAAATTTATGCTAGGTATTATTTTGTCTTGATCATTCCATTGTAAGCTTTCACCATCAACGCCAAGCATTCTTGGGATATTTGGACCATACACATCAGCATCAAGAATACCTACTTTAAAACCATCTTGAGCAAGTGAGACAGCAATATTCGCTGCAACTGTTGATTTACCAACGCCACCTTTTCCACTACTTACGGCAATTATATTTTTTGCATAAGGCGCTCGGTTGTTTGGGTTTTGAGTTGAGCCATAATTCATAGATTTTTTTGGTGGTTGGACTTTATTGATTATGTTGATTGTAGAAAATCTTTGTTTTAAAATATCTAGATTTTTTATGGCATTACTTAAAATTTCAAAAGCTTCAGTATTGACAATTTGGAGTTCAATATTCAGAATATTATCTTTGAGTGTGATTTCATCAACAAGTGATAATTCAATAATATTTTTTTCTAAGTTTGGATATTTTATTTCTGATAAAATAACTTTAATTTCATTATTACTCATAAATATTCCCCCTTTTTTGTTGTTGTAGTAATCTAATCATAGTATTTGCTCTATTAATCCAGTTGACTGATACATCTTTAATATTTGGATATAAGTGTGTGATTTTTTTATATTCTTGAGATCTTTTTTGTATCAAAGAGATAAGTTCATTGTAAAACATCTCTTCTTTTTTTTGTTCTTGGGATAGTGAAAATAAATTCTTCAAGATTAATTCTCTACTTTTTGATGGATATTCTATCTCTAGTTTTCTAGCAATTTCTAATAAATCATGGCTTGATATGTATGTACCACTAAAAAAAAGTGTTAAAAGTTGGCTAATCAAATATTGTTGATTCATACACTTTCCTTTTCAAGTCTTTTTGTTGAAGCTATTTTTACATCAGGTTGAGTGTCATTAGATAATTTGGTCAAAATTTCTTTTGATGTAGATGGATTCTCACAAACTCTTAATCTCACCATTTTATCATTATCATCTGCTAATAAATTTAGATATTTTAATGGTGTATTTGGGTTGCCACTTAGTCCATCTCTAACTATCTTTTCATCATTGAAGAATTTTGTCAAAATCTCTTTTGGGGTATTTGGGTTTGTTGCAACCAATGCTCTTACTAAGTTGATAGAATCATTTGCTAAAAACTCCAAAGTTTTGACAGGAGTATGAGGGTTTTTTGCAACTGCCCATCTAGCTTCCATAGACTCTGAAAAAGCTAACTTTTCCAAAAGTTTTACCATAGTCTCACTAAATCCAAGTGTTTTATCATATACTGAAGTTTTCATACTTAGATTCATAGCAACTTTAGATTCTAGAACTTTATCATTAGTGAATAGTTCATAAATATTTTGTACTTTGTGTATATCTAATGTTTTGTCTGATAACTCTTCTAAAGCTAATTCTAGTTCCATTTATGACCTTATAATTTATTTTAAGAAATAGTATCAGAAAAAGATTAAAAAAAGATTAAAGATTAGATAATTTGGGCTTATAATAAAAATAATTGATAGTATCTAATATTAGTTTTTGTTATAAGAAAAATAAAATAAATAGCCTTGACTTTTATTAAAAATTTAGTAAGTTAAGCATATAATGGATGTAATTTCTTTTCTTATAAGAGAAGTAAAATTTCTAAGGAGGTAGTTATGAGTAAACTGTTCAAAATTGCAGTTGCTTTAATGTTGGGGGTTTCAACTTTTTCATATGCTGATGATACTTATGGGTCAAATTGGTATTCTGAAAGCATGAAACAATATCTTATCAGCGGTGAAGAAGCTATGAAGCTTTTGGGTAAGAAAAATGTAGTTTTCGTAAGTGGTGATGCATATGAAACTTATGAAATCGTTGGTCATATAAATGGAAGTGCTTTGATGTATGCTCATGGACTACATCAAACTGATATTGGTGGAACTGTTCCTTGTGCACCACTTTTGATGTGTCCTGAAGATGCTGAGAAGAAAATATCAAGTAAAGGTATCAGTAATGATACTATGGTTATTGCTTATGATGACTTCAAAGGTCCAAATGCAACTGGGGTTTGGCTTTTCTTCAAACATTTAGGTCATGAAAATATAAAGATATTAAATGGTGGTATGGCTGCAATTTTAGCACTTGATCCAAACCAACAAAAATATGATAAATATAGAGATGAAGTAAGAAATTTTAGTAAAGCTGTAAGAGAAGCACAAAAAGATGGTGATACTAAAAAGGCTGATACATTAAATAAAAAAGTCGTAGAACTTACAAAACTTATGGATGAGTTACAACCAAAACTTATAATCCAAAAAGGTAAGAAAGAGCCTAAACATGTAAAAGGCAACTACAAAATTGATAAATCAAAAATCAGATGGGATTTGATTGCTACAAAAGATGAGGTTTTAAAAGCTGTTGAAGATATCAAAGCTAAGGGTAGAGATAATTCAAAATATGTGATTATTGATTCACGAAGAATGGGTGAAATTATGGGTGAGGTTACTTTGGATAATGTTGCTCGTGGTGGACATATTCCTGGGGCTACTTTTTTAGAGTGGACAAATATCTCTGATGCTGATAGAAAGCTATCATTTAAAGAGCTTGAAGCTATGAGAAAAGTTTTTGAAAAGCATGGTATTACAAAAGATAAAACTATCTTTCCTTACTGTCATGTGGGTGCAGGAAGAAGTACTGAGTTTCAAGTTGCTTTGAAAATGCTTGGATATGAAGATGTAAGAACATATACAGGTAGCTGGAATGAGTGGGGCAATGATATGAATTTGCCTATTAGTAGATAAAAGTTAGGAGTAGCAAATGACAAAACCAATGAATAGCATCCATTTTGATACACAAAATGTAAATGAGAATACTTCTGTAACTGATATTGAAGTAGTAGCAACAAACAATATTCACGATGAAAAAAGAAGAGATTTTCTAAAAGTTTCTGGTGCAACTGCTGCAATGCTAGCAGGGCAAAGCTATCTTTTTGCAAAAACAGAAGTTATGGATATCGCAAATGGTAAAGAAAATTATCCAAATACTACATATACAGAAAGTATGTATAGAAATGAATTTGGATTTACTTATGGTAAAAAAGAAGAACACGGTTTTGCATATCACTGTGTAAACTGTCAAGGTAACTGTGCTTGGGAAGTTTGGTCACATAATGGTGTAGTAACTAGAGAAAATCAAAGTGCAAGATATCCAAGAATCAATGCAAAAATACCAGATTTTAATCCAAGAGGATGTAATAAAGGGGTTCAACACTCTCAAATTATGTACGAAAAAGATAGAATTCTTTATCCTATGGAAAGAGTTGGCAAAAGAGGCGAGGGTAAATGGAAGAGACTTAGTTGGGAAGAGGCTTCTACAAAAGTTGCACAGCAAATTTTTGATGTTATGACTGATCCTGCTAGAGGGCCGTCTAAACTTCTAGTTCAAGCTGGAACTGGACTTTTAACAGAAGGAAGAAGAGCTGCTCCACTTAGATTTGGTACACAACTTGGAGCTACGAGAATCTATCCTGCTTCATATCTTGGAGATATGTTTAGTGGTGTTGCTGTTGCTTTTGGTGAAGGTAATGTGGGCTGTACATATGACTTTATGTACAATGTAGATGTTGCAGTATTTTGGGGAGCAAACCCATCAGTATCAAGAATTCCTGATGCTCACTTCGTATGGGAAGGAAAATACAACGGTGCTAAAGTAATAGTTATTACACCAGAATTTAATGCAAGTGCAAAAAGTGCTGATTTATGGCTACCAATCAAGCCAGGAACTGATAATATCCTAGCAATGGCTGTAATCAATGAAATCCTAAAAAATAAATTCTATAAACCAGAGTTTATGAAAACTTATACAGACTTACCAATGCTTGTAAAAGTAAGTGACAAAAAACTTCTTCGTGCTAGTGATTTTGAATATGATGCGTCTGCTGCTTATTCTGCTGCTCATACTGTTGACCCAAAAGCTGAGGAAAGATTGTATTGTTGGAATACTAATACAAACGCTGTATCAGAAATGCCAGGGTGTCATGGTAGTAAAGATCAAACTCTTAAACTAAGTGATTTCAATATCAATCCTGCATTAGAGGGTGAGTGGGAAATCGATGTAAGAGGAAGAAAAGTAAAAGTTACTACTGTATTTGAGATGTTAAAGAAAAATGCAGAGCCATTTACTGCTGAATATGCTGCAAAAGAGTGTTTTACTAATATTGCACCATCAGTTATTAAAGGTTTGGCAAAAGATATAGCTTTATCAAAAGTAGTAGATATTACAACTGGATTTAGTTTAAATAAATACTTCAATGGTGTACTTACACTTTGGAATATTTGCTCTATTACAGGACTAACTGGACATATGGGACCATACGGTGGTATGAATACTGAGGGTGAGTGGACACTAAATGGACTTGGAGGACTAAGTGCATTTGATGGTAAATATAACCCAAGATTTGGTTCTGGATTTGTTGGTGAGTTTGTAATGGGTGATGGACTTGCAACTGTAGAAGAGTACTTTACAAATGATGATATAGTAAGAGCTCACCAAAGCAATGGCAATAAATCAGGAATTGATAAAGCTGAATATATGGCAATAATTAAAGCTATGCTTGCAAAAGGTGATATGAGTGATGGCGAAAAAGGAACTGGTCATAAGTACTGGGATCCTGAAGTTGCTTTACTTATCGCTGATAGCAGATTTAGAAGAAACAAAGGTAGTAAATATAGAGAAGCATTCCTTAGAAAAATGAAACATTTAACAATAGTAGACTTCAAAATGAGTGAAGCTGCTGTTTATGCTGATATTTTACTTCCAGCAAAATCACACTATGAGGTATGGGATATAAGAACATCTCCAGGTTACCATAGATATACAAATCTAGCTCAACCAGTGGCAAATATCAAGCCAGTTGGTGAAGCTATGGATGAGTGGGCTATGTTTACATTGCTCGCAAAAAAACTTGAAGAAATCGCAAATTTACCAGAAAATGCTGATAAGATTGCAAAAGATGACCCAAGATATGCAAGAGATGGCTTCCATGATATGAAAAACTTCCATAAAGAATATACAAATACAGATGCTGATTCTGAAGCTGCAATGAAGCCATATCTTGGAACTGACAAACAAGCAGTAGAAGCAGCACTTAGCGTTTGTGACCAATATGAGCCACATACTATAGAAAAAATGTATAAACAAGGTGGTTTCTTACAAATTAATTCAAAAGGTGCTACATCTTCACCTCTTTATACAGATATTCCATACAACACAATGGAAAATCATATGTTTAAGTTTGTTCCTTTCCATACAATGAGTGGAAGACAAACATATTATGTTGACCATGATATGTTTATCAGACTTGGAGCAAATACAAATACTGGTATGAAAGGTATAAGACCTGAATCAAATGCTCATCCGTTTAATTTCTTGACTCCACATGCAAGATGGTCAATCCATAGTAACTACAAAACAAGTAGAACACTACAAAGATTACAAAGAGGTAAACCATATGTTGCAATAAATCCTAAAATTGCTGAAATCAAAGGAATCAAAGATGGTGATGAAATAAGAGTTTACAACCAACTTGGTGAGTTTTATGCAATGGCAAAAATTAGTTCTTCTGCTCCTATGGATTCACTTGTTATGGAACACGGATGGGAACCATATCAATATAGAAATCTAAAAGGTCATAATGAGGTTGTTCCAACTGCTCTAAATCTACTTGAAATGAGTAACGGATGGGGGCATCTAAAAAGTGGTGCATTGTGGGATGGTAATCAGTATGCTTATGATGGTGCTGTAAACATCGAAAAAGCAAGAAAGTAAGGGGAGGAAATAGCGTATGTCAAAAAGACAATTAGCAATGGTAATGGATCTAAATAAATGTATCGGCTGTCAAACTTGTACTGTTGCTTGTAAAACACAATGGACAAATAGAAATGGTCGAGAATATATGTATTGGAATAATGTTGAAACATATCCAGGTACTGGTTATCCAAAAAATTGGATGGAACTAGGTGGTGGATTTGATGCAGCTGGAGATTTACAAGATGGAATTATTCCAAATATAGAAGCAGATTATGGTGTACCTTGGGATTACAACTTTGATAAAGTAGGTGCTGGTGAGCAACTTACTCCAAATGTAGAACCAACTTGGGGACCAAACTGGGATGAAGATGAAGGAACTGGTGATTTTCCAAATGATAACTATTTCTTCTATATTCCAAGAATTTGTAACCACTGTACAAACCCAGGATGTTTGAGTTCATGTCCAAGAGATGCTATATTTAAAAGAGATCTTGATGGTGTAGTATTGGTTGACCTTGATAGATGTCAAGGATATAGATATTGTATAGCTGGATGTCCATACAAAAAAGTATATTTCAATCCAAAGCTTTCAAAAACAGAAAAATGTATATTTTGTTTCCCAAGAATTGAGCAAGGATTACCACCAGCGTGTGCTCAACAATGTGTTGGAAGAATTAGATTTGTAGGTTTCTTAGATGATGTAAATTCACAAGTTCATCAACTAGTACACAAATACAAAGTAGCACTTCCACTTAGAGCTGACAGGGGAACTAGTCCAAATGTATATTATATCCCACCAACTGAAACACCTCCAAAGTTTGATGCTGAGGGTAATGTAATAGAAGGCAGCAATAGAATTCCAGTGGAAGAACTTGAAAAACTTTTTGGTAGTGAAGTAAATGGTGCGATTAAAACACTAAAATCAGAAATGGCAAAAAGAAAAGAGACTGGTAAAAGTGAATTAATGGATTTATTGATTGCTTATTCACATTCAGAGATGTTTAGACTTGATAATAACTATTATAAAAAAGAAGGAAGCAACAAATTAGCTCCTGTTGATAATAGATACCTAAGTGGTAAACATACTCAAAGAATTTCTAGATTTTCAAGGGGTAACTAATGATGTCAAATAGTACAAAATCTATAAAAAAACTTGTAGCTGTATCTTTAGCTGCAAGTGCAATATGTGCAACAAGTGCATTTGCATCACCAGTTATAAAAGCTTATCAAGTAAATGGTGATATAAAAAATATTGGTGTTGAGTCAAGTTCTTGGTCAAAAGCAAAAGAGACTGAGATTTTAGCTTATCCTCAAACAACAATTCATTTAAATGATAAAAAAGCAAATGAATTAAACGATGGGAATAAAGCTAAGAAAATCAAAGTAAAAGCTTTAACAGATGGTCAAAATATTGCTTTCAAAATAGAATGGGCTGATAAAACAGAATCTATCCAATCAGGAAATGCTATCAAAAATACAGAATTTGCTGATGGTTTTGCAGTACAATTTGCTACAAAATATGATGACCCTTTGAAACTTCCATATATTGGTATGGGTAGTCAAGACAGACCAGTAATGGTTTATCTACAAAAAGCTGTAGCTAAACTTTTTGAGCCAAATGGTAATGGTGAAGTTACAATGCAAGTAAACCGTGCTAATGCTCCAAAGTTTGAAAAAGATTTGGAGAGATTTGATATAGATGTAGCTCATCTTGCAAGAAAAAGCTATCAAAAAGCTTTTGTTGCTGAAGGTTTTGGTTCTATGACTGAAATCAAAGATAAAAGTAGTGATTTCTTGATGGATATGAAATTTAAGAAAAAACTATTTGGTGGAAGCAATTGGGAAGGTAGTGTTGTAAGACCTCTTAATGATACTTATGTAAAAATTTATAATGACCCAATTCCAGTAGCATTTGCTGTATGGGATGGGGACAAAATGAATAGAGATGGTTTAAAACATCTTTCAACTTGGATTATAGTGGAATTTGATGGAGTTGTGAGTGATGACAAACTAAAAAAAGAGTTTGATAAGCCACTAGAAAATGCAAATCTAAAAAATGGTGAAGAATTGACAAAAGCAAATTGTTCTAGTTGTCACAACTATGGTGCTGTACACGAAGCAGCATCAGCATATATGGCTCCAAATTTAAGCAATATCGGCGGTTATTCAACAACACCTTATTTGATAGAGTCAATTACTCAACCGCATAATGTAATAGTTCCAGGTTATAATGCAAATGCTCATACAAATTTTGCATGGTATTATGGAGATAAAGAAAGTGGTATGACATCTGCTATGCCAGCATTTGATTATCTAAGTGAACAAGAAATACTTGATATTGTTGGGTATCTCAAAACTCTAAAAGCGGAGGTTGAATAATGAAAGCTTTAAAATTATTAACAGCGGGGCTTATAGCCCTTGCATTTACTACAAGTGCAGTAGCTGAAGAAGTAGAATTGGAAGGATTTTTGACAACTAAATGGTGTGCCGATAATGGTATGTTTACAAACTGTAGGCTAGAAACTGTTATGTGCGGATATGAAGGTTGTTTAGGTGATATGAAAGAATTCTCAACAGATGTAAATTCTGAGTTAGTTTTATTTGTACACAAAGAAGTAAAATCTTATCCCGTAAAATTTCCAGCTACTATAAAGCTTAGTACAGTTTTGAAAGAAGCTTTAAATAGAAATGAAGTTATACTAATAGGAAATTTAAAAGACAATGTTTTATATGTGGAAGAATACGAAGCACCACCACCACCTAAAAAAGAGTTTTTTAAAGGGTGTTTATAATATAATCCGACTTCGGTCGGACTATATTAAGTAATAACTAAAATCTAAAATCTAAAAAGTAGAGATATATGTCCTATTACTTTTTAGATTTCAGATTTTAGATTTTAGATAGGAATATGATGGATAATCAAAATAGAATTTATATGTATGCTTTTTTGTCGAGAATTTTTAGTGATGTTTTGGATAAGAGTTTTATTGATGAACTAAAAACAAATTCTGAATTTTTAGAGCTTATTGGTGCAAAAACAAAAGCTTGGTTTGATGCAAATGACTCTTCTACTATTGAAAAAGAGTTAAATGTTGAATTTAGTACAATCTTCTTAATGAATGCAAAACCCATAGAAACATCAATAATAGATGCAAAAGATGAGATTTTGATAGGGCTTTCCAACCCAGTAATGCAGTTTTATTTTAATTATGGATATGAAATAAATCTAAGTGCAACTCACCTCCAAACACCTGATCATATTTCTATAGAACTTGGATTTATGCAAAATTTAGTAAGCAGAAATGAGTTAAAAACTCAAAAAGATTTTTTACAAAAACACTTATTAAACTGGACAGTACCATATTTCTTAGCCGTTAAAGCAATGGCTTCCACCCCACTATATCAAGATATATGTGATTTTACAATAGAATTTTTGGCAAATGATTATAACGAAGTATCACAAAAACTAGCATTGTAATTTTGGTTCTTTATATGAAGTGATACTTCCAATATAATACCTAGTTTTTTATTGTAAGTTACATCTTCTATGAAATTCTTATTATATATTATAAATCTTAAGTTCTTTTTTGTTAGAATCAAACATAATAGCAATAAAAAGGAGCAACAATGTCAAAAATAGTAGTACCAATAGCTAGTGGCTTTGAAGAGATTGAAGCTGTATCTATAATTGATGTTTGCAGACGAGGTGGAATCGAAGTAATTGTAGCTGGTGTAGAAAGTTGGGAAGTTCCTGGTGCAAACAAAATAGAAATAAAATGTGATTATTTATTTGAAGATATTGATTTTACAGATATTGATATGATAGTATTGCCTGGGGGTTGGGGAGGTACAAATATATTAGCTTCAAATGAATTAGTACAAAATAAATTAAAAGAATTTAAACAAAATGATAAATATATAGGAGCTATTTGTGCTGCACCGTTTGCCTTGCATAAAGCTGGTGTTTTAAATGAAAAATATACTTGTTATCCAAGTGTAGAAGAACAAATAAGAACAAATGGTTATAGTGACAAAAATAAAGTTGTATTAGACGGTAAAGTTATTACTTCAAGAGGTCCTGGGACTGCTATTTGTTTTGGGCTTGAAATAGTCAAGATTTTGGAAGGCAAAGAGATAAGTGAGAGCGTTAAAGGTGGACTTTTAGCAGATTTTTGCTAAGGTAAAGTTATGGCTAACAAGCCATAACTTATCTAATTAATGATAGATTCCTAACACTTCATATTGAACATACCAAACCAATATAGATATAACATAACCTATAAATACAGTCCAAGCATATTTCATATGGCTACTAAATGTATAAATGCCAGGTAATTTACCCATTACCCCAACACCTGCAGCACTACCAAAAGATATCAAACTTCCACCAACACCAGCTGTTAGTGTAACAAGCATCCATTGGTCAAGTCCCATATCAGGATTTGCTTTTAGTACGGCTGACATTACAGGTACATTGTCTACGATTGCAGATAAGAAACCAACACCTATATTTGACCATGTAGCACCAAGCATTGAAGGGTCATATACCATTACAGCAAGTCCAAGCCAACCGATGAAGTACAATGCTCCAACAGCAGAAAGAATACCAAAGAAGAATAGTAAAGTATTATTTTCTATTTTTGCGATAGCATGGAAAATATTTAATTGAGTATTATATTTTCTTTTGATTCTGATAGAATAAAGTTTAAGTAAAGATAGACCAAACAACATACCCCACATAGCAGGTAAATGAAATAGTTGGTGTGATACAACAGCCAAAGCAATAGTTAATATACCAAGCCCAATAACTACATTAGAACCATGCATTAAAGGTGGTTTTTTCTCTGTACTTACATCAAAATCAGGTTTTTCAGTAGGTACAAATCTTGATAATAAAAATGCAGTTACTATATAACCTAAGAATGCGGAAGGGAATAAAAACAAGAAGTCTGTAAATACACCTTTACCAGCTGTCCATGCCATCAATGTAGTAATATCCCCAAATGGTGACCAAGCACCACCAGCATTCGCAGCTACAACTATATTTATAGCACCTGGGACAAGAAATTTTTTATTTGATTTTTCTATTGTGATAAGAACTGTTGAAAGTATCAATGCAGTTGTTAAGTTGTCCGCTATTGGAGAAAGGAAAAACGCTATAAATCCAGTCACCCAGTAAAGTTTTCTATATGTATAACCTTTTGATACAAGGTTGTATTTAAGTCTGTCAAATACACCCATATGTATCAATGTTTCTATGTATGTCATAGCAA
>JALNYH010000020.1 GCA_023229945.1 Arcobacteraceae bacterium
TTCAAGAGCTTTTAATAAACCTGGTCTATTATCTTTTGTACCACTTAGTTCATCTTCATAAATTCTTTCACAACCAGCTTTTTCTAGTGCATCTTTTTGTAAAAAAAGATTTTGATCTGTTGTTGAAACTCTAGCATATCCTATTAGCATCATAATGTCCTAATGAAAATTCTTACAAAGATTTTCAATTACTAGATTATATTCATCATCTGTTAGTTTTGCAATTTTTTCTTTGATTCTAATTTTTGATAAAGTTCTTATTTGATTTATTAAAATATCTGAATCTTGTTTTAAATCTTCTCTTGAAGATATTCTCATTCTATATGGTTGCATATCATCTATTAAATCAGTTGATAAAGGAAGTAAAATAACAGTATCTAAAATAGAATTTTCATCATTTCCTGAAATAATTACAGCTGGTCTGATTTTACCAACTTCATCACCTTTTTTGGGATAAAGATTTACTATTACAATATCACCTCTATTTAATTCCATCATCAACTCCAAGTTCTGCAAATTCTAAATCTTGATGTAGTTTTAATTTATTTAATTTTACTAATTTTTCTTCTCTATCAATTTTTTCAATTAAAGGTCTAATTTGTTTTTCATATTTTGAAGAGATAAAATATCCCAATGTTGTATGTTTTCTTCTATCAATAATTTCAGCTATATCCATAGCTTTTATTAATGATGGTTTATTTTGAATATCTGTAACACCATAAGTTGTCATATTATATCCTTTTTATATTTTTAATCTATAAGAATTATATCTAATAATATAAAATATATCAAATATTATATAATGTTTATTTGCTAAACTATTCTCAAAACTCATTATAATTGTACTAAATTAAGAATTAGTTTTGAGAATAGTTTTTGAGAATTTAAAAGTATGATTTTATGGAAATTAGAAATTTACTTTTCTTCATTCTTAAAAACCACCATTTGTGAGAAAGGATTTTTATATTAAGAGTTAAATGTTAAATTTTTTTTAAGTTGAAGAATAATTAAAATTGTTAGTAAAAAGAATCATTAAGTAAGTCAGATTTATTTTAAAAGTTAAATTACATTAGATTAAGCCATATTTAAGAACCGTGGCGCATTTTGTACCTTTATGTAAATATAGCCATTATAATATTTTTTCAATTTATTTTTGTATATTTTTTTAGAGTAGGAAATTATAGGTAGAGTAGGTTGTAAATATATACCCAGTTGATACTGGGTATATATTCTAATCGTCAGTTTCGTTTTCGTTGTTGTTTTTGCTTCTAGCTACTAGATGTATTGGAACACCTTCGAAGTCTAGATTTTCTCTTAGTGTATTTATAAGGTATCTTTTATAGCTAAAGTGAAGAAGACTTGGTCTATTCATAATTAGAGCTATTGTTGGTGGTTGAGTTTTGTATTGTGTTGAGTAATAAATCCTCAATAGTCTTCCATTTGGACTAGGAAGGGCATGTTTCATCACAGCATCGTTTACTATTTTGTTTAGTTTTGATGTTGGTATTCTTTGTGAGAAATTATCAAATACTTGTACAATTTTATCTTTTAGTTTATCTATGCTTCTTTTTGTTTTGGCTGAAACTGCAATAATTGGTGCATAGTGTAAGAATTTGAATCTTCTTCTTACTTCCGCTACTGTTTTTTCATAAGTATCCATATTTTCGTCCCATTTGTTTAGAACTACTATAACACCTAGTGCAAATTTATCCACAAGCCCAGCAATTTTTTCATCCAAATCCGCCAAAGGTGCACTCGCATCAAGAATCAAAATCGCCATATTTGCATTTTCTAGCATTTCGTTTGTTCTCATCAATGCAAACTTTTCTATACCTTCTATCTTGCCTCTTCTTCTAAGTCCAGCAGTATCAACAAAAGTGATTTTTTTGTCTTGGTATGTTACGGTTTCATCTACAGGGTCTATTGTAGTTCCAGCAACGCTACTTACGACTGATCTTTCATATCCAACAAGTGCATTTAATATAGAGCTTTTACCTACATTTGGTCTTCCAATGATTGCAACTTTTACTTCACTCTCAATAACTTCTTCTTTTGGTGCAGCTTCATCATCTTCTTCTAAAAAATCCTCCAAAGATAAATCATCATCTTCTTCGTATTCAATTTCATCATTATCTTCAGTAGATTTTACGCTACCTTCATCAAGCTCTGGTAGCTGAGTCTCAAGCCATTCAAGAAGTTTTCTTGTACCTCTGTTGTGTGATACAGAAATTGGGAATACTTTATGACTTGGAATCCCAAATTCGTAAAATTCCCAAACTTTTTCCATCTCTTTATCGTTATCAATTTTATTGATTACAAGTGCCAAAGTAATGCCAAGTTTTTGTAACTCATAGAATAATTCTTTATCTTTTTCATCTGGTAGTCTTTTGCCATCTACCATAAATAGGATAATATCAGCCATTTTTGCAGTTTCAACTGACATTCTTTTTACATTTGCAAATATTGCATCATTTGTTTCATCTATCCCACCAGTATCAAGTAACAATGCTGGTTTGTCAAAAATTGTTATCTCATTCTTTCTAATATCTCTTGTCGTTCCACTTATATCGCTTACAATAGCTACTCTTTTTTTGAGAATTCTATTGAATAATGAGCTTTTACCTACATTTGGCTGCCCAATAAGTGCTATTTTTTTTAGTTCCATTCTTACCTCTAATCTTTATATGGCAATATTATACCACAAAATAGATAAGAAGATGATTTTCAGTCTAATAAGCTATAATTGCATAAACGAAAAGGATATTTTTGGAAGCAGAGGTCAAGAAAGGTATATATTATATGCTTTTTGCATCATTTTTATTTGCTTTTATGGGAGCATTTGCAAAAGAATTAAGCAATTCTATGAGTTCTGTAGAGGTTGTGTTTTTTAGAAATTTGTTTGGAGTGCTTGTAATTGGCTATATACTTTATAAATCACCTATTATCTTGAGTGGCGGGAAGCCTTTTTTGCTTTTTTTTAGGGGATTTATTGGTTTTTGTGCATTGTTGATGTTTTTTTATAATATTGCAAATATTTCTTTGGCTGAAGCTATGACATTTTCCAAAACTTCTCCTATTTTTACAGCAATATTGGCTTATTTTTTACTAAAAGAAAAGTTAAATATTTATGCTTGGTGTGGTGTTTTTGTGGGTTTTATTGGGATTATGTTTATTACAGGATTTGACCCATCAACACTAAGCAAAACAGATTGGTTGGGGATTTTGAGTGGAATCGGAGCTGCTATGGCATATACTAGCATAAGAGAACTCAAAAATTATTACGATACAAAAGCAATTGTTTTTTCATTTATGGCTGTTGGTACTGTTGGACCTTTGATTTTGATGATTTTAGGTAATTTTTATACTACTTCTTTATTTGATTTTGCTATTGCTCCTTTTGTAATGCCTAGCGGAGTTGATTGGCTTTATATCGGACTTTTGGGAGTTTTTTCTACATTTGCACAGGTTTTCATGACCAAAGCATATTCATCCACAAAGGCTGGAATTATAGGTACAATTAGTTATACCAATATAATTTTTTCTATCATATTAGGGATGTTTTTGGGGGATAGTTTTCCCTCTTTTATGGTAAGTTTTGGTATAGTATTGATTATTGTGAGTGGAGTATTGGTTGCTACGAACAGTTCTATTAAGTCGTAGGTTGTAGATTGGGAACGCCGACTTTCTCAAAGAGAGTGCTTTGCACAAAAGTCGGTTTTAATTTGTTTAAAATGGAGTGATAAATAAAAATGGAAAAACTTATAATTATAGCTGGTCCTTGTGTGATAGAGAGTAGGGAGAATATTTTTAAGATAGCAGAAGGTTTACGAAAGTTAAGCCAAGATGAGAGGGTTGATTTTTATTTCAAGGCTAGTTTTGATAAGGCTAATCGGACTAGCATTGATAGTTTTCGTGGTCCTGGGCTTGAAGAGGGGATGAAGATACTCTCTGAAGTCAAAAAAGAGTTTGGGTATAGAATCGTAACTGATGTACATGAGTCTTATCAAGTTGAAAGTGTGGCAAAGGTAGCTGATGTAGTACAAATTCCTGCGTTTTTATGCAGACAAACTGATTTGCTAGTAGCTGCTGGTAAAACTAATGCAAAAGTAAATATCAAAAAAGGTCAATTTCTAGCAGCTGCTAGTATGAAACACCCTGTGGCAAAAGTACTTCAAACAAGAGGCGAAAAAACTGTTAATTATGAAAACAGCAAGAAAAATGGTGTTTGGCTATGTGAAAGAGGAAATACTTTTGGATATGGTGCATTGGTGGTAGATATGAAAAACTTAATTGCCATGAGAGAGTATGCCCCAGTATTATTTGATGCTACCCATTCAGCTCAAGTACCAAGTACGGGTGAGACAACTGGTGGAAATAGTGCTATAGTTCCTTCATTGGCTCGTGCAGCTGCAGCTGTCGGTGTAGATGGGTTCTTCTTTGAGACACATTTTGACCCAAGTTGTGCTTTGAGTGATGGACCAAATATGCTCACACTTGAAGATTTATACAAAACAATAGAGCAAATTTTTGCTATTAAAACAGTATTAAACATTTGATAATCAAATATAAGATATAATACATACATAAAATTTTGGAGATACATTATGAACATAATTGAAGGAAAACTTAGACTTGAAGGTAACGAAAAAGTTGCTATTATCAATGGTAGATTTAATCATATCATTACAGATAGATTGGTAGAGGGTGCAAAAGATGCTTTTATCAGACATGGTGGAGATGAAAAAAATCTTGATTTGATACTAGTTCCTGGGGCATTTGAAATACCTATGGCACTTAAAAAAGCTTTACAATCAGGCAAATATGACGCAGTTTGTTGTCTTGGTGCTGTGATAAGAGGAAGTACGCCACATTTTGATTATGTTGCTGCTGAGGCTACAAAAGGAATCGCTGGTGTTGCATTGGAATTTGGTAAACCTGTATCAAATGGTGTTCTTACAACTGATACGATAGAACAAGCAATAGAGCGAGCTGGAAGCAAAGCTGGAAACAAAGGTGCTGAAGCTATGGTAGTAATCATAGAGATGTTGAGTCTTTATAAAGAGATGAAATAATGGCTACTAGAACACAAGCAAGAGAGTCTATTGTTGGGCTTTTGTACGCTTATGACTTGGGAAATGTAGGGATTGCTAAATTTAGTGATGAGATACTAGAAGACAAAAAAATTAGAAATAAACAAAAAGATTTTGCAGAAGCACTTTTCAAAGGCGTTGTTGCAAATTTAAAAGAAATAGATGATGAACTTGTGGCTCACCTAAACAAAAAAGGTCTTGAGACTGTAGGATATGTGGAAAAAGCAATTTTAAGACTTGCTGTTTATGAGATACTTTATAGTGACCTTGATAAACCTGTAATCATCAACGAAGCAGTAGAAATAGCCAAAAAACTAGGTAGTGACAATGCACCAAAGCTTATAAATGGTGTTTTGGATAGTATCAATAAAAAGAGCTAGTATGAAACTTTGTGTTGCTCTTGATTTGGATAGAAAAGAAGAAAATTTAAAGATTATTCACAAAATCAAAGATTGTGATTTATGGCTCAAGGTTGGCTTGAGATCATATATCAGAGATGGTCAAGATTTTTTGGATGAGATAAAACAAATAAGTCCTAATCTCAAAATTTTCCTTGATTTGAAGCTATATGATATACCTAATACTACAGCTGACGCTGCTATGGAAATAGCAAATCTTGGTGTGGATATGTTTAATATTCATGCAAGTGCTGGAAAAGAAGCTATGAGTGAAGTGATGAAAAGAATAAAAACTTTATCAAATCCTCCAAAAGTACTAGCGGTAACTGCACTTACTAGTTTTGATGAAGCTGGTTTTAGAGATGTATATAATAATGATTTAAACCAAACAGCTATCAAATTTGCAAAAGATGCGTATTTATGTGGACTAGACGGGGTTGTAAGCTCTGTTTATGAAAGCAAAGCAATCAAAGCAAATACAAGTGGTGACTTTATTACTCTAACCCCAGGTATTAGACCTTTTAGCGAAGAGAGTGGTGACCAAAAAAGAGTTGCTGATATCGCAATGGCGAAAGAAAATCTTGTAGATTTCATAGTAGTAGGACGCCCTATATACAAAAGCGATGACCCTCTTGGAGTAGTGCAAAGAATTTTAGAGAAATTGTAAAATTCCTCTAAAATTTAAGTATTTATTTAGCTTAGGGGTAGTATAATACCACTCCTTAAACAAGATGGACAGATGGGTGAGTTGGCTGAAACCACCTCCCTGCTAAGGAGACGTACTGGCAACGGTACCGAGAGTTCGAATCTCTCTCTGTCCGCCACCTAACAAAAACAATCACAAACCATATTTTATCAATATTTTCACTTTTAAAAGTAAGCCAGATAAATACTACGATACTTTTCTTTTGACTAAAAGTACTTATATTAAACTAATCTTAAATTTTCTCAGTTATAACTAATAATAAAATAGGCATAATTGGGTATCAAAAATAAAAGGTAGATTTTATTTTATGGAAACTCTCAAAGATGTTGAAAATTTTATTGAACTCACAAAACAACGAATAGCTTTGTTTGAAAATAAGCTACAAGAACATATTAATGGTGTTTCTAGAATGTCTGCTATGGCAAAGGTTTCTAGTGAAACGAAGCTTGAAGAAATGCAAAATATACTACAAATTTATGAATCCAAAAGAGATGAATTACTTAAAATTGATGCACTAGAGCTAGAAAAGCTAGAAAATGAAGCAAGAATTAGAGAACTTAAGCTTTATGCACTCAATCAAAAAAAGCGAATAAAATCTAATATTGAAATATCAGAAGAAGTAAGAAGAGAGATTCTAAAAACACTAGATGAGTTACCTGAGAATGTGATTTTTAGGGATGAAGAGCTTATAGATTTGGCTGAAAAGTCACTACATTTGAATCTGAGAGAAGTTGATGAACATCTTATTACTATCAAACAAATTAGAGTTGATTTTGATGAATTGTTCTCTAATTTGGAGTTAGGATCAATAAAAGATATTAAATTTTTAAATAACCAAATTTTGGTTTTGACCTTGCAATTTCGTACATTAGTAGAAAATATAAAAGAAAATTTTGAGAATAATACAGAAAAAAAGTTCACAGGACTACCAAAATATGAAGATTGGTGGATTGAGGAAATGTGGTCAAGTCATTTGGCTTATTTTTCACTTTTTAAATGGAAGAAGATTATTAAAAGACTTTGTACTACGACATTACAAAAAAAATCTTGGAATATAATCTTTGCAAATTGGGTTGCTATCAAAGAAGTACTTAATAGATATGGAAGTGATGCCTATGAATATCATTTTGCATTTGATAGCTTGATATCAAAATATGTTGATTTAAATGAAGAAGTTTTAGATAAGAATTTAGTAAATGTAGAGAAGTTTATGACCGCAGAGACTAAAAAAGAAGATTTTTCAATAAAATATTCCAAACATCATAGAATTACATCTTATTTGTTTTATAAATTAGAAAGACAAAAGGATAAAAGTTGAAAACTATTATAGCTTTAAATAGTCTTATCACTGAGCATGAAGCCTTGGTAAAAATGTTTAAAAGACAAATACAAGAGCATGAATCTGGTGTCAATAGATTATCTAGGGTTATAAAAGCATCAACTGAGACAAATCTAATTGACAGTAGTGAAAAGCTTGAACAATATCGTATTATGATTAAAGATGCGATGACTTATATTCCACAAAACAAAGAATATTTGGAAGAGTTGGAGCATGCTATTAAGAGACAACAATCTTTCAATCTTAAAAAACTGAGATTAAAAAAATTTGATGAGATTCAAATTCCAAGTGATAAAAGATTGGAAGCTATGAAGATTTTTGATGAATTTGATTTGAGTGAAGTAGTAAGCGAAAATGAAGCTTTTGATATTTATATAAAGACACATAATATTTCTGAAGAAGATATTGAAGAAATAAAAAGTAAATTTTTTGAAATCCATAGTGAGTTTAAGTCATCATTAAAAAATATCAAAGAAGAAGATATTGCAGATATGGGGGCATTAAACTATAAAATAGTTTTTTTGGTATTAGATTTGTATAGATTGGTCACTAAAATAAAAGATATGATGACTCCAAAAGTAGAGCGTATTTCTATTCCTACTCACAGTGAGGAGCAATCAAATATACAAGAAACTCCAATAGAGATAACTCCAAAAAAAGAAGAACAGCCTCAGACAACTTTCAAGGGATTCCCAAAATATGATGATTGGTGGATAGATGAGCTATGGAAAAATCCAGAAGCATACTTGGCACTATATAAATGGAAACTTATTGTAAGTCATAGTTGCCTCACACTTGAGCAAAAGAACAAATGGAGAGATGTTTTCCAAAATTGGATGTTTATCAAAGTATTATTAAATACCAAAAAAGACAGAGCTTTTGCATATATGTATGCTTTTGATTCTTTGATAAGAAAATATGGAGATATGGAAGAGGAGCTTGAGGATATTAATATTGAGGCTTTGGAAAATATTATCCATAAAATAATCTTTAAAGAAAATATGGTCGGAGTCCAAAAAGACCACAACCTAGTGACTTCATATTTGAGATTTAAAAAAGGCAAATTGGAGAATAAGTAGTTATCTAGTTATTTGCCAATGGTTTCAAACTCTTAGCTGTAAAAAGTTTTAAATTCTCATTTTTCAGAGCTTTTATCTCACTTGAATATCCATTTTTTGCAAAAAATACTACAATATCAGCTATTAAGCCTATTTGCTCACAATCTTGCATAAGTTTGTTTAGTTCGCTTTTTTTGACTTTTGTGTCTGTGTATTTGCAATTTCCTACTATGATTTTGCCTGATGTTGTTTTGGCTACTAGGGCTATTTCTGTTTTTTCATCCCAGTATTTGCCTACTTGTTTGATAGGGTCTGTTGATGCAAATGAATCTTTTAGGTATGCTAGTGCCAACTCTTCAAAAATAAAATCGCTAAAATCAGCTTCACGACTAGCAAATTTGGTATAAAACTCTTCAAAATTCCCTTCTTTTATCCCTTTGTAAATAGGGGATACAAATGCAAACCAAAATCTCATAAAGGGAGTTGTGAAAAGTAGTTTTTTGGCTACTTTGCTATCGCTTCTTTTGTTTGCTATGAAGTGTTGAGATGATTCTATTTCTATAATCTCTTTTTCGCATAAATTATCTATACATTTCATCCCTTCTTCAAAGCTCACATGAGCTCTTTTGAAGGCATTTGTGGTTTTTCTATCCCCGAGTGCTATTCCTGTAAGTACGGCATGATCTACGCTATATCCACCTGTTAGATAGCTTATTTCACCTCTTAGGTAATCATAGTCGCTTAGAATATGTTTTTCTATAAGCTCAAGTAAGGGCTTGGTTGTGTCTATTTGGGTATCAAATCCACCAAAAACAGTAAAATATTTTATGGCTGTTGGCATATCTGTAAGGTTGTTTTGTTTGCAAAAAATGCTGAATTGTTCTTTTATTGATTTATCTAGAGTTATGATGGTATTTCCTTAATTATTATATTTTTGCAAAAAACTATTTATAGAATTTGCAAACATCTGAGCGTCTTTTTGACCAAAAGGTGCTGGACCTTTTGTCATCTCACCGCTGTCTCTTATACTTTGCATAAGATTTCTTATAGCAAGGTATTGTTTGATATTGTCTTTTGTGTACATATCACCTCTATGGTCTATAGCATGGGCTTCTAGGTCTATAGCTCTGGAAGCTAGAGGAATATCAGCCGTTATGACCAAATCATCTTTGGATAACATATCTACTATCTTATCATCCGCTTCATCAGCTTTTGTATCCACTATCAAATAGCTTATACTTTCAGATTCTCCAATAGTTATTCTTTTGTTTGATATGACATAGGTTTTTATTTGTTGCTTGTTTATAGCCCTCAAAACTATTGGTTTTAGCAAGTTTGGAAAAGCATCACCATCTATAAAAATTGTCATTATCTATTGTTTCTCAATCTTTTCATAACACGAATTGTACTATAATATGAGCGATTTTACAAGGAGATTTTATTGCAAACTGATTTAATACAGATATTAGAACAAAAAACAGATATTTCAAAAGAACATATTATAAATATTTTGAGATTTTTAGATGAAGGGTGTACTATACCATTTATTGCACGGTATAGAAAAGATTTCACGGGCAATGCAAGTGATGAGGATTTGAGAAAGTTTGAGGAGATTTATGAGTATTCTTTGAAACTTTTGGCAAGAAAAGAGGAGATGGTCTCTATATTGAAAGAGAGAAATTTCCTAGATGAAAAGATAGCAAAAACTATAAATGAGGCTACAACTTTACAAAATCTAGAAGATATTTATGCTCCATTTCGTGAGAAAAAATCCTCAAGAACATCAAATGCCATAGAAAATGGACTTGAGCCATTGGCAAATATTATTCAGTCAATGAAATATACTTCTTCTGAAATTGAGCAAAAAGCAAAACAGTTTTTGAATCAAAATATTACGACTGTAGAAGATGCTATAAGTGGTGCTAGTGATATTATAGCTCAAAGATATGCTGATGATTTCAAGACAAAAGAGGCTATCAGGAATATTATATCAAACCACGGTATTTTGGAAACCAAAAAAACAAAAACCTTTGAAGAAAATGGACTTTATAAAATATATGCGGATATAAATGAAAAGGTAAAATATATCAAATCTTATAGATTTTTGGCTATAAGTAGAGCTGTGGAAGAAAAACAACTTACGCTAAAACTAGAAATTGATGAAAATCATATCTTAGAAAATATCAAAAAATACAAAATTCCATCAAATGCAGCAAGTTCAAAAGAAATAGTTTTTGAAGCTTACAAAGATGGACTCAAAAGGCTTTTGTTGCCATCTTTGAAAAGAGAAGCATTATCACACATAAAAGAAAAAGCATCCACAGAGGCTATCCATCTTTTTGGCAAAAACCTCAAAGAACTTTTGCTTTCACCTCCTTTGGTCAATCAAGTGATTTTGGGAATGGATCCTGGGTTTGTGAGTGGATGTAAGCTAGCTGTTATTGATGAAAATGGTGAGTTTTTGCAAAGTGGGGTGATATATCCTACTAAGCCAAGAGAGGATTTCCAAGGCTCATCCAAAATTCTCCTTGATATGATAAAAAAATACAAAATAAGCTCTATAGCAATAGGAAATGGTACGGCATCACAAGAAACTGCTTCTTTTGTCTCAAAGCTTATAGAACAAAATAATCTTGATGTAAAATATGCAGTAGTGAGTGAAACAGGGGCTAGTGTATATTCCGCTTCAAAAATAGCAAGTGAGGAATACCCAGACCTTGATGTGACTATAAGAGGTGCTATTTCTATAGCTTCAAGACTGCTTGACCCGATGGCTGCACTTGTGAAGATTGACCCAAAATCTCTAGGAATTGGTCAGTATCAGCACGATGTAAACCAAAAAGAGCTATCACAAAAGCTTGAAAATGTCACAATAGACTTGGTAAATAAAGTAGGAGTTGATATAAATTCAGCTTCATACAAACTTCTTTCTTTTGTATCAGGTATTAGCGAAACTTTGGCAAAAAATATCATCAAACACAAAAGCACTATCAAAAAATTCAAAACCAAAAAAGAGCTTTTGGATGTGAAGGGAATAGGGCAAAAAGCTTATGAGCAAAGTGTGGGATTTTTGAGGATAAAAGATGGCAATTCTTTGCTAGATAATACAGGAATCCATCCACAAAACTATGATATTGTAAATGCTTTACAAAAAAAATATAATATTTTAGAACTCCAAGATGAACAAATAGAATCAATATCTAAAGAATTATCTTGTCCACCTTTGCTTTTGAAAGATATTATTAGTGAGCTTAAAAAACCAGGTCTTGATATAAGAAGTGAGCTAAATGAAGTGGAGTTTTCAAAAGATATTACGAAAATAGAAGATTTGAAAGAGGGCTTTGTACTTAGTGGTGTAGTGAGAAATATCACAGATTTTGGAGCTTTTGTGGATATAGGACTCAAAAATGACGCACTTTTGCATATCTCACAAATCAGCAACCAAAGAATATCTCACCCTATGGATGTACTAAGTATCAATCAACAGCTGAAAAATCTAAAAGTAATAAGTGTTGATTTGGACAAACAAAGAGTTGGGGTGAGCTTAAGATAAATAATCTCAAGTTACTTATATTGGCAAGATATAAATCTTTGCCAATATAATATGATACTCAATTAGGAGAGTATGGATTTGGTGGAAGGAATTGTGGTTTGAGGTTATCTCTTCTTGATGCACTTCCTGGAGGATAATTTGATGCTAAATATGTCAAAATATTCTCTTCAGTTTGTTTGTCAAATTCCCAAAGTCCTTGAGTTTTTTGCATCCATCTAATCATTGAAAGCCATGTATCACGATCACCTTTTTGGTGAATTATAAATGCAGCACTATGGCAGACTGTACAATTAGATTTCACTTCTTCAAATCCACTGGATAAGATAAGACCAGTTTCTTTATCTATTTCAGCACAATTCGCAAAAGTAGCAAGTAATAATATACTTATTGGTATTTTTATGTTATTTAGGAATCTCATTTATGACTCCTTATACCACTTGAACAGCGATTCTGTGGCAAGCGTTATTTAAGTAACCTCTTGGATTCCATCCTGGAAGAATCACTGGCTGAGATATTCCATTTGAATCAGTTGCTTTTGCCCATACTTCATAATACCCTTTTTGAGGAAATTTCACATCAGCATGCCAAGTTTGCCAAGCTAGTCTATTGACTGGTTTATTGATTTTTGCTTTATGCCAAGTGGCACCAAAGTCTATTGAAACTTCCATTGATTTAACTGCAAAATCACCAGCCCAAGCTTTGCCTCTAAGTGAAAGTTTGTTATCAAGACTATGTTCTATACCTGATACTGGGTATGTTACTATAGATTTTACTGGCATAGATTCTATTACGCACATATTTTCATTTGGTACTTTAGAACCAGCTGCTACAGGGCTACAAGGAACTCTGTAAGATTGACCAGTCATTTTTTCTCCATCATGTTCTTTGTTTCTTATCACAATTTGTCTGAGCCATTTACCACTCACCGAAGCTGGCCATCCACCAACTACAAGTCTCAGAGGGAAACCATTTTGATAAGGTATATCTTCACCTTCATAAGACCATGCAATAAGTGCTTCATCTTCAAGAGCTTTTTCTATAGTACATCCTCTACTGATAACTACTTTGGTAGGGTCACCACTTAAGTGAACATCAGCCCCATAATATCCTATGTAAACAGCATCTTTTTTGATGCCGCAAGATTTTAATACATCTTTTAATCTTACTCCTGTCCATCTTCCACACGCTACAGCACCTTGTCCCCATTGGTTACCTTTTGCAGGAGGATTGAACTCAGCTCTACCATTACCACCACACTCTAGTGTGAGAGCATAAGTGTGATGTTTGAATTTAGATTTTAGTTCATCTATTGTAAATTTTGTTGGATTTTCACAGCTTTCACCACTGATTTCTAAGGTCCAAGTTTGTGTATCTATTGATTCAGGTGCAGGTGGAGTTCCATTATTTCTGATAAAAAATTTATTAGCTGGTGTGAATTCATCATCAAGTAAATGTAATGGTGCTTCAGCATTGATTGGTTTATCATTAAGATAAATCAGACCATCTTTTCCAACTACTTTAAAAGGTTCTGTAGTATTTGCAAGTGCAGCAGGGATAAGACCACCTGGCATATTGTTTGCAAATGGAATATTAGAGCCTACTATTGCCATCATAGCCATTAAACCGCTTTTATGTAGAAAACCTCTTCTGTTTTCATCTGTAACCCTTCCAAATATATCCAAGTCAGCTTTTAGAGGGTCTTTATCATATGCCTCAAAAAGTCCAATTTCTTCTGTTCTTTTTGCCATTTTATCTCCTTGTGTATTAAAAATTACAACAAGACTATTATAACTATATTTAATACTAAAAGTCAATAGTATTATAAGATAAATTTATTTATGATTAACATAAAATTATCTAATAATAATCTAAAGTTACATTTTTATGACATTAAAAAATATTTTACATGTATATTAAAAATAAGTAAAAAAAAGTATAATTGTGTAATATTAAATTTTTTGTATATTTGGAGTAAAAATGGCATCAATTTTATGGTTTAGAAGAGATTTGAGGGTAGAAGATAATCCACTTTTGAGTGAATTTTTACATGATGAAGTTTTGCCTATATTTATTTTTGACAAAGATATATTGGATAGCTTGGATAAAGATGATAAAAGGGTAAATTTTATTTTTGATAGCGTGTGTAGTCTCAAAATAAAACTTCATTCTATTGGACTTGATTTGGCTATATTTTATGGAAAGCCATTAGAAGTATTTGAGTATATTTCACAACACACTACAATAGATGAGATATTGGCATGTGTGGATAATGACTCTTATGCAAAAACCAGAGATGATAAAATAAGACAAAAGTATCAATTCAATTCTTTTGAAGATGCCTTTTTGTTTCCTAGTTCTTATGCTCTCAAAAAAGATGGCACACCTTATAGGGTTTTTACTCCATTTTATAAATCAATCTTTCCTTTTATTGAGGCACTATCCCAAAAGCAATATTTCATAAAAAACAGCAAAAAACAACACTTCAAATATGATTCCATAATAGATGTATCACAAAAAAATGAATTGCCAATACAATTGTCTTCCATAGGTTTTGAAAAATCTGATATATCACATATACCGTATATTGACAATCCTTTGGAGCTTTTGAGAGACTTTAAACCTTTGTATGATTCTTATAAAGATTTGCGAGATGATATATCAAAACAACCTTACACTAGTGGGCTTGGTATTCACTTGAGGTTTGGAACTATTGGTATTAGAGAGTGTATAAGAGAGCTTATATCATACCAAAAAGAGGGTATCGATACGAGTGAGTTTATACGGGAGCTTATATGGAGGGAGTTTTGGAATATGCTTTTGATTCATTTTCCAAAAAGTGAGTTACAAAATTTCTATGCCGTAGATATAAAATGGGAAAATAACGAAGATAAATTCAAAGCTTGGTGTGATGGCAATACAGGAGTACCCATCATAGATGCAGCCATGAAAGAGCTAAATGCAACTGGATTTTTGCATAATCGCTTACGAATGGTAGTAAGTAGTTTTTTGACAAAAGATTTACTTATTGATTGGAGATGGGGTGAGAGGTATTTTGCTGCGAAACTTCTTGATTATGAAGCAAGCTCCAATATAGGCTCATGGCAATGGGCAAGTAGTACAGGAGCTGATGGAGTGCCTTATTTTAGAGTATTTAACCCATACTTGCAAACCAAAAAATTTGATAAAGATGGAGTATATATCAAAAAATGGGTAAGTGAATACAAAGATATACCATCAAATAAACTATATGACGAAAACTATTTGCTTATGTATGGAGATAGTTTTTATAAAAAGCCGATAGTAGTACATAAAGTTGCTAGTGAAAGATTTGTAATGGCTTATAAGGATGGAGTCATAAAATAATATATATTGTGATATAATAATCAATAAATTTATACTAGAGGCACTAGATGAATGAAATCACAATCATAAATGACACTATTTCAAGTAAAATATACACCATAAGAGGTCTTCAAGTTATGCTTGATAGGGATTTGGCAGAACTGTATGGTGTTAAACCAATACGACTTAGAGAACAAGTTAAAAGAAATGCAGAACGCTTTCCTATTGATTTTATGTTTCAACTTTCTGAAAATGAAGTAAATATAATGGTATCGCAAAATGCGATACCTTCAAAGCAACATTTAGGAGGGAGTTTGCCATTGGTGTTTACAGAACAAGGAGTAGCCACACTATCATCTGTACTTACAGGTAAAGTAGCAGTTGATATACATATCAATATAATGAGAGCTTTTGTCAATATGAGAAAGTTTATCTCCAATAACGCTCTTGTATTCCAAAGATTAGATTTACTTGAACAAAAACAGTTTCAAACAGACACCAAGATAGAGCAAGTACTAAATGCTTTAGAAGATAAAACCATCAAACCAAAACAAGGAATCTTCTACGATGGACAAATATATGATGCCTACGCCTTTGTAAATGATTTACTTAAAAGTGCCAAAAATGAAATAGTACTTATAGATAACTATATAGATGATACTGTATTTACATTATTAAGTAAATATCCAAATCTAAATATAAAAATATATACTCAAACTATAACTAAACAATTAAGTCTTGATTATCAAAAATATAAAGCCCAATATAGCAATATAGAACTCAAAGAGTTCAAAAAATCACATGATAGATTTTTGATACTTGACAATAAAGAGATTTATCATATTGGTGCTAGTTTAAAAGACTTAGGTAAAAAATGGTTCGCATTTTCCAAGTTTGAGATAGGGAGTTTGGAGATTTTACAAAAGCTAAAATAATCCCAAAAGCAAAATTAAGATATAATTGTCAGATAATAGAAGTTTAAAATGGTAAATAAGTGGAGTAGGGTATGATAGAAATTTTTAATGCGGTGTCAAATATAGCGGTTCATATTGAAAAAGATATTTTCAATGGCTTAAGTGATGAGTTTTTTGATGTAAATATTACGGATGAAAAACTACATTCCAAAATATATGCCAAATGTACAGAGATTATAGAAAATGAGTTTGAAAAGGTCAAGAGTGTCAAATGTGCGTTGAGTAAAGACAAAAAGCAAATGTGTACTATCAATCCAAATGGAAAATATATCATTGCTTATGTGAGTATTGATAATGTTGAGTTATTGGATGTTGATTATTCATTGGGGACTATTCTTTGTGTATATGAAAATGAGATTTCACCAAAAAATATAAAAGCAGCAGCTTATATCACCTATGGACCTACTTTTCAAATGGTTTTTGCAACTGCCAATGAGGGCGTGAAGTTCTTTTCTTATGAGGGTGAGAAATTTGTCCAAAAAGAGTCTTTTAGACTAAGCTCTAGTGGTAAAATCAACTCAACAGGTGGAAATATAGCTCAATGGACAAGCGAACACAAGGGGCTTATGCAAAGCTTTTTTGATGATGGATATAGACTTAGATTTAGTGATAGTTTGTCTTTGGATACTCATCAGATACTATTCAAACGAGGTGGAATATACTCAAACCCAGCTACAAATGAGAATCCAAATGGTACTTTGGAGCTTGTATTTGAAGCGTATCCAATTAGTTTTATAGTAGAACTTGCTGGTGGTGCTTCCGTGGATGGAAAATATAGAATTTTAGATATAGAATCACTCAATGTTCATCATAAATCACCATTGTATTTTGGTTCATTAAATGAAATCCAAAGAGTTAAATCTACTTTTGGAGCATAGTTTATATGAATATACAAAATGACTGTGTGGCGTGTATAGTAGGGCAAATAGATAAAGCTTTGGATTTGTTGGATGTGCCTCAAGCGTTGGCAGATGAGATAAAACAAGAAGTCAAAGAATACTCAAAAAGCTTCTCCTTTTCTTATACGCCACCTTTTATTGCCAAAGATGTATATGCTTACCTTGCAAGTAGGCTAAACTTGAGCGACCCACTAGAAACTATCAAGCAACAAAGTATCGAAAAAGCTACTGAACTATTGCCATATATTTATAAAATGATTGATAAAAGTGATGATAAACTTTTTGCGTCTATAAAAGCTAGTGTTGCTGGTAATGTGATAGATTTTGGGGCGAAAGAGCAGTTTTGTCTGACCAATGAAGTGTTAAGTATATTTGAAAAAGATTTTGCAATCAATCACTATGATATTTTGAGCCAACAAATATTAAAAGCCGATACAATCTTGGTTCTTGGTGATAATAGTGGTGAAAATGTATTTGATAAAGTACTCCTTCAAACTATCAAAAATTTATATCCATCAAAAGAGCTTTTTTATGCCACAAGAGGTAAACCAATTATTAATGATATTACCACCAAAGAAGCTTATCAAGTAGGTATTGACGCGTATGCTACCATAGTCGATAGCGGAGTAGACACGCCAGGGCTTGACCTTAGCCGAGCTAGTGATGAGTTTAAAAAGCTTTTTTTTGAAATTCCTTTGATTATAGCAAAAGGAATGGGGAATTATGAATGTTTGGAGCAATTATGCGATGAAAGAATTTTCTTTTTATTCAAAGTAAAATGTAATGTTGTGGCTTCTAGTATTGATAAAGAAATTGGAGATATAGTTTTATTGCAAAAATAATTTATTTTGGAATAATTGTTTTTTCTAAGTATAAAATTATAATAAAGAAGATACAATTTAGTTAAGAGAATGATTTTTTTATGGAAGATTTATTTTGACTCAATAAAAGGTGAAATATGAAACAAGTAGTACAGCTTAAAGAGTTTAGTTATATCTTAAGAATTAATAAAGTTAAAATTGTTGATTTTTGGCTTGAAATGGAAGATGTCAAAAATATACTTGGTACACATCAAATAATAGTTTCAGATGATAGAAAAAAAGTTTTTTATGAGTTGTTTGACTGTATAGTTGGTGTAGTTCAATGGGATTTAACAATTTCAGATTGTCCTATAAAAAATAAATTTTTACAAATTTTAAGTGAATCTAGTGTAAATACAGCTGAAATATTTACACTTTTTATTTCATTGAAAAATAGTGTTGAAAGCTATTTTTATAAAGAGGGACTGCTCTCTTTTGGCTTATCAAGTGATATTGAAAAAATATTTTTGAAAGTGACTAATGAGCTTTATAATACTTATGAAGAAATGAAAGATAGTGTAACTGATTTCAAAAATGAACACTCAAATCTTTTAAATGAATATAAAAAAGCCGTTGATTTGAGTAATATTGTATCTAAAACAAATCCAAAAGGAATTATCACTTATGTAAATAACAAATTTTGTGAAATTTCAGGCTACAGTAGAAGTGAACTTATAGGAAAACCACACAATATAGTAAGACACCCCACTATGCAAAGCTCGGTATTCAAAGAGCTTTGGGATACAATAAAAGAAAAAAAACCTTGGCGTGGAGTCGTTGTCAATATGAAAAAAGATGGGAGAAAGTATGTAGTTGATTCTACGATAGTTCCTATACTAGACATTGATGGTGATGTAGTAGAATATATTGCTATAAGACACGATGTAACAGAGTTTGAACAAACAAAAGAACAATTAAGTACGCTCAATCGTGCAATGAAGCATAAAGTAGATGAGCTTTATAGTATGACTCAAGTTCTTGAAGAACAAGCTTCAATTGATGTTTTGACTAGTACTTTTAATCGTGCAAAATTTGAAGAATTTTTTGATTTAGAGTTCCAAAAAGCAAAAATGCAAAGAAATCATTTGAGTATAATTTTATTGGATATTGATAGGTTTAAATCTATCAATGATACATTCGGGCATGATGTTGGAGATAGTATACTGAAAGAAATTGCCAAAATGATAGCCAAAAATATAAGAAGTAGTGATACGCTAGCTCGTTGGGGTGGTGAAGAATTTGCTATATTATTACCAGGTACTCAGCTAGATAAAGCAAAAGTAGTAGCAACAAATCTACAACAATCAATATTAGAACATAAGTTTGAGTCTGTAGATACTCAAATAACTGCTAGTTTTGGAGTGGCATTGTGTACAGAATCTGATAATAAAGAAGATTTCTTCAAGCGAGCAGATAAAGCACTTTATAAAGCAAAAAATAGTGGTAGAAATCTTGTAGTTGGGGAAGATGAGCTTTAATACTTACATTTAAGGGAGTTCTTCTTCCTTGAAGTCTTTTGATTTTTTATATTTTTTGTATTTTAGTATGGCAAAAGTATGGCGAACTGTAACAATCCCCAAAACAACAAAAATTGCTATAAGTATAAGTTGAGCTATTAAAAATAAGAATTCCACATATTACCCTTTAAATTGGTAATTAGTTATTAGTAATTGGTAATTGGGAAGAGAAGCCAATACACCAATATACTAATACACCAATATACTAAAAACTATTTTCTAGCTTGACCAGCTATTACAAATCTTAATGCATTTAGTCTTATAAATCCTGCAGCATCTTTTTGATCATAAACACTATCAGCTTCAAATGTACAATGAGCTTCAGAGAATAATGTTTTTGGAGAAGTTCTTCCAACAACTGTGATATTACCTTTGTAAAGTTTTAATCTTACAGTTCCCTCAACATTTTTTTGAGTTTCATCTATTGCTGCTTGAAGCATTTTTCTCTCAGGTGCAAACCAATATCCATTGTAGATAAGTTTTGCATATTTAGGCATAATCTCATCTTTTAGGTGAGCTTCTTCTCTATCTAGGCATATTGATTCTATAGCTCTGTGAGCTTTTAGCATGATTGTTCCACCTGGAGTTTCATAGCATCCTCTACTTTTCATCCCAACATATCTATTTTCTACTATGTCAACTCTTCCAATACCATGTTTGTTTCCATAGTTATTAAGAGTTTTTAGAAGTGTTGCAGGACTCATAGCTTCACCATTGATTGCTATAGGGTCACCATTTTTGTATTCAATTGTGATATATTCTGGTTCATCTGGAGCTTTTTCTGGTGCAGTTGTCCATAGCCACATATCTTCTTCTGGCTCTGCATTTGGATCTTCTAAAATTTGTCCTTCATAAGAGATATGAAGTAAATTAGCATCCATAGAATATGGTGATTTATTTTTCTTTTTTTCTATTTGGATTCCGTGTTCTTGAGCATAAGCTAATAAACTTTCTCTACTATTTAATTCCCACTCTCTCCAAGGAGCTATTACAGTAACACCTGGCATAAGAGAAAGATAACCAAGCTCAAATCTTACTTGGTCATTTCCTTTTCCTGTAGCCCCGTGACTTACTGCATCTGCACCCATTTTGTTAGCAATTTCTATTTGTTTTTTTGCTATAAGAGGTCTAGCTATTGATGTACCCAAAAGATATTCACCTTCATATATAGTATTTGCTCTAAACATTGGGAATACATAATCTTTCACAAACTCTTCTCTTAAATCTTCAATAAAAATATTTTCAGGTTTAATTCCCATTGCCAAAGCTTTAGCACGAGCTGGTTCTACCTCTTCACCTTGTCCCAAATCAGCTGTAAATGTTATAACTTCTGCATGGTATACATCTTGTAACCATTTTAATATAATACTAGTATCAAGCCCACCACTATAAGCAAGAACTACCTTTTTTACCTCTTTTTTACTCATAAGAGTCCTCCGTTAATTGAATTATGGTGACATTTTATCATAATATTGCTATAATCTAGGTTACAAATTGCAAGTGAGGTTGATGTGAGAATTGATAAGTTTTTAAGTACAGTAAATCTTGTAAAACGAAGAGCAGTAAGTGAAGATATGCTTGAACATAATGTTGTATTTTTAAATGGAAATTCTGTAAAAAAAGCAAAAGAAGTCAAAGTAGGCGATATCATCGAGCTTAGATATATTGAATATACTGATAAATACCAAGTTTTAGCAATTCCCACAACAAAATCAACACCAAAAAGCAAACAAGAAGAGTATGTTAGAAAAGTTACTGACTGAGAGACTGAGAGACTGAGAGACTGAGAGACTGAGAGACTGAGAGACTGAGAGACTGAGAGATGAATAATTTTCTTGCTTAGTTTCTCAGTTACTTAGTTACTTAGTTTCTTCCCAAAAAAGGAGCTACAATGTTTAATAAAACAAAACTAAAATTTGATGATATTTTCGATGGACGACTGAGTGATGAAGAAGTCAGAAGTTATTTGATAGAACTTTATGAAAAAGGTGAGAGTGCAGCAGAGATAGCAGGAGCTGCTAGTGCCATGAGAGAACATTCTATATTACTTCCTATTCCTTTCCATCTAGAGCAAAGACTAGTTGACAATTGTGGTACAGGTGGAGACAAAAGTAATAGTTTCAATGTATCTACAACTGTTTCATTATTATTGTCAGCTTGTGGATGTTATGTAGCAAAGCATGGAAATAGAAGTATTACAAGTAATAGTGGAAGTGCTGATATGCTAGAAGCTCTTGGGGTAAATCTTCATGTGACATTGGAAAAACAAGCTATTATGCTTGAAGATACTGGGTTTATATTTATGTTTGCGGTCAATCATCATCCAGCCATGAAAGATATTATGCCTATACGAAAATCAATACCACATAGAACAATATTTAATATTTTAGGTCCTTTGACAAATCCAGCAGGTGCAGTAAAACAACTTATTGGAGTATTTGACAAAGAATATATCCATAAGATGGTAGAAGCCTTGAAACTTTTGGGTGCAAATAGGGTAATGGTAGTAAGTAGTGCTGATGGACTTGATGAAATAAGTATTAGTGATGTTACATATGCCAGTAAGCTTGAAGATGGTGTGATTAGTGATTTTATTATAGACCCAAGAGATTATGGATTCCCGATATATCCAAAAACTGATATTGAAGGTGGCGATGCTGTACAAAATGCTCAAATCACAAGAGATATACTTGAAGGCAAAACAACAGGAGCAAAACTTGATATTGTATTACTAAATGCTGCAGCTGCTCTTGAGGTTGATGGTATGGCAAAAGATATATCTGAGGGTATTGAAATAGCAAGAAATGCAATACTAAGTGGAAAAGCAAAAGCCAAACTTGAACAAATAATTCAAGTATCAAATGTGTTGATGTAATATGAAGTTTTATTGTGATTTAAAAGAAGTTTCAAAAGTTGTTGAGTATTTAAAAACTCTTGTTTTGGATAAAAATATAGTTGTTTTATTAAGAGGTGATTTAGCTAGTGGCAAAACTACTTTGGTTAAAGAATTTATTAAAAGTTTAGATATTGATGAAATCGTAACTTCGCCTACTTTTAGTATCCAAAGTTGCTATGGGGATACATTTTTTCATTATGATACATATAATAAGACATTAAATGAATTTATATCTTTGGGGCTTCTTGAAGAGTTTGAAAAACAAGGGATTCACTTTGTAGAGTGGGGTGATGAAAAGCTTGAAGAGTTATTACATTCTTATGGGTTCGATATAATTATTGTACAAATTAACAAGTTAGATAATAAAAGAGAGTATGAGATACATGAGTGAATATAAGTTAGAAATAAAAAATATTACAAAAAAAATCAAAAAAACAGATATTTTACATGGTATTAGTTTGGATATCAAAAGTGGTGAGATTGTAGGGCTTTTAGGTCCAAATGGTGCTGGAAAAACTACTACATTTTATACTATTTGTGGTCTTGTGGAAGCTACTAGTGGTAGTGTTTATTTTAATGATGAGGATATCACTTCTCTTCCTCTTCATAAAAGAGCTTTAAAGGGTATTGGCTATTTACCACAAGAATCTTCTATTTTCAAAGATTTGTCTATAGAAGACAACCTTATGCTAGCGGCTGAAATAGTCTATAAAGACAAAGAAACACAAGAAAAAAGAGTTGAAGAGATGTTGGCTATTTTTAATATAGAGCCAATAAGACAA
Organism: Arcobacteraceae bacterium; assembly: GCA_023229945.1. Classification (GTDB taxonomy): domain Bacteria; phylum Campylobacterota; class Campylobacteria; order Campylobacterales; family Arcobacteraceae; genus UBA6211. The sequence continues at coordinate 23,415 of JALNYH010000020.1, forward strand.
AGAAAAGGGATTAGTTTGAGTGGAGGTGAGCGAAGAAGAGCTGAGATAGCAAGAGCTTTGATATCTCAACCAAAGTTTTTACTTCTTGATGAACCTTTTGCTGGTGTTGACCCAATTGCTGTCAAAGATATACAAGAAATCATAGCTGAGCTAAAAAAACTAGGTATCGGAGTACTTATAACAGACCATAATGTAAGAGAAACTTTAGCTATATGTGATAGAGCGTATGTTATGAAAAATGGAGCGGTACTTGCTAGTGGTAATAGTGATGATATCAAATCAGATAGTTCTGTAAGGGAACATTATCTAGGAGAAGCCTTTAGCTTTTAGATAAATTTTGTTGCAATGTAACTTTATTGCAACAATTATTTAGTACTATTGCACAATTTGGGTAAAGGATATAGTCAATATGACAAATGTATTATTTTTGATTCTCATTCCTTTAATATTTGCTTTTATTAGCCTTCTCATCAATCAAAAACTACAAAAATACTTTGTAATTTTTGGTGTTTTATTGGTTGTTTTAGCTTCTATAGATATATATTATCATCAGCTATTATTTTCTTTCGTTTTCAATGAATATATACACTCTATAATAAAAATTTTAGATGTGATACTTCTATTTTTCTTCCTTTATAGAGGTTTTATAGAAAAAAACAAGTTAGTTTCTATTTTTGCATCAATTCAAATTGTGATTTTTTCAATAATACTTTTGCTTCCTACGACAAACAATTCTTATGATTTGATAATTGATAATATAGCTATGACTATGTTTTTGGTTATAAATATAGTAGGTGGTATTATTATTATCTACTCTTTAGAATATATCAAAACTGAAAACTTTTCAAATTTCAAAAAAAATAGTTTTATATCTTTGTTGTTTTTGTTTTTAGGGGTTATGAACTTATTAGTAAGTGCTAATTCTTTGGAAATATTCTTTTTTTGTTTTGAACTCACAACACTTTTTTCATACTTGCTTATCAGATATAGACTTGATAACACGGCAAAAGAAAATGCTTTAAGGGCATTGTGGATGAATCAAATTGGTGGAGTAGCTATTTTGGTATCTTTGCTGATGGCTATACTTTTATATGATACGATATTTATCGATAAAATCTTAAATATTGGTGATGATTTGTTTTTATTGATTGTTGCACTATTAGCATTGGCTGCTTTTGTCAAAGGGGCTTCAAATCCTTTTCAAAGCTGGCTTTTGGGTGCTATGGTAGCTCCCACTCCTGTTAGTGCGATATTACATAGTGCTACTATGGTAAAAATAGCTCCATACTTGATACTCAAAATTGCTCCAGCATTTAGTCCATTTTTGTCTTTGAGTATTACACTTTTTGGTGCTTTTGTATTTATGGTGGCTTCATTGATGGCACTTAATAAAGATTTTTTCAAAGAAATCTTGGGGCTTTCTACGATAGCACTTTTGGGGCTTATGATATCAGTTGCGGCAATACAATCACATAAAGCTGTAGAAGTTTGTCTTATGCTGATAGTTTTTCATGCTATTTCCAAAGCGTTGTTATTTATGCAAGCTGGCATCTTGGAAAAACAATTTCATCTCAAAAACCTATCAGATATAAACCACTTAATAAGCCATTCTAAACTTTTGGTATTTTTTATTTTAGTTGGTTTTGCATCATTGACACTTCCTCCTTTTGGTGCGTTTTTTGGGAAGTTCTTTTCTATTGAGCTATTTATCTCACTTATTAATGAGAATGTTTTATATATTTTCCCTTTGGTTTGTATCCTTTTTGGTACAGTATTTTTGACAATTCTTTATTTCAAGGTAGCAACCAAACTTCTAACAAAACTGAATGATACTTACGAAACAACCAAAATCTTACCTCTATATAAATACACATCATTTGCACTTGTATTTCTACTGATATGTGGGCTAATATTAAATTTTGATTTCGAGAGTTTAGGTATTTTTGAGGTTTCTTTACCTATTGCTTTGATATTATTTTTTGGGTTGTTTTGGTATTTTAGTAGATTCATAAAAGCAAATATCATCAAAGAGTATAATTGTGGTGAGAAAGATGAGTTTGAAAATAGTGCGTTTTATATAGAATTAAAACCAATCATTTTAGATGCAATCAAATATATCTCAATTGGATTATTGGTGATTATGATAGTAGGAAGTATGATATGATAGAAATACTATTTTTTTTGATAGCTCCTTTTGTGGGTGGACTTATATATGGTTTGGAAAGAGTAGTTAGGGCTAGGATGCAAAGACGCATAGGACCTCCAATCTTGCAACCATTTTATGATATGTTCAAATTAATTCAAAAAGAGCCTTTTATTGTCAATCAATACCATATAATCTTTGGAATATTTCATTTTATAACTTTATGGATTGTTGTAGGTATGTTGATTTTTGGTGGGAATTTGTTGTATGTTGTATTTATACATCTTTTTTCTACCATATTTATCATACTAGCAGGATATAGTACAAAATCTATTTATTCTCATATTGGCTCAAATAGGGAGTTGTTGTCTATTTTGGCTTATGAACCTATTTTGATACTAATTGCTAGTGGTTTTTATCTTATCAATGGCTCATTTGAGATAAGTGCCATAAGAGAAAGTTCACACTATTTGCAAACTATGCCACTTTTGTTTTTGGCAATGCTTTTGATTGTTCCAATAAAACTAAAAAAATCACCTTTTGATGCTACGGAAGCTCACCAAGAAATAGTTGGTGGGGTGGAAGTAGAATATAGTGGAGTATTTTTTGAATTTTTATATATGGCTAAGTGGATTGAGTATATTTTTATTTATATGTTGGTATTTTTATTTGCTGGAGACAATATAATCTTAGGGATAGTGTTGTGTTTGATTGTATTTATATTGGTAAATCTTGTGGATAATGCAACTGCAAGGGTCAAAATAAATCATTTGGTCAAAATAGCCTTAATCATAGGGCTTGTTTTGTCTGTTTTAAATATATTTGGAATTGTCTATGTTTAAGAAATTTAGAAAAAAATCACCTTGGATATTGCACTATAATGCAGGTAGTTGTAATGGATGTGATATAGAAATACTAGCTTGTTTATCGCCAAAATATGACTTAGAGAGATTTGGGGTGATAAATACAGGAAATCCAAAACAATCAGATGTTTTTTTGGTAACGGGTCCTGTTACATATAGAAGTAGAAGTAGGATTATGGAGCTTTACTCTCAAATTCCTGAGCCAAAAGTAGTAGTGGCTGTAGGAAGCTGTGCATGTACTGGTGGTGTATTTCGTGGGATGTACAATGTGGAAGATGGAGTTGATAGATACATCCCAGTAGATGTCTATATAGCTGGATGTGCATCTAGTCCAGAGCTTATAATGGATGGTATAGTCAAAGCTTTGGAAATCTTAGAAACAAAAGGTGAAAAACTTGAAAAAAATTGAATCTAGTTTAGAAACTATAAAAAATGATATAAAAGAGTTTTATGACCCAAAAATATGGGGCTTTTTGACCTTAAATGGTGTTTGTATTGATATTGAAACTACACAAATACAATGGATTTTTGCAAAATACAAAGCAATAGATGAGATAGTGATGTTTTATGTAGATGTCAAGCTTTCTCAAACTGTACCAACTATTACTGATATTATCCCATCAGCTATTATTTCACAAAGAGAAATTGTGGATATGTTTGGAATAAATATAGAAGATTCACAAAAAGGGCTATATCTTGATGAGGATTCATTATCTACACCATTAGCAGGATGTGGAATATGAAAAAAACAATAACAATCCCACTAGGTTCTCAACATATTTCATTATTAGAGCCTGTGAAGTTTAGATTTGTATGTGAAAATGAGAAAATAATAGATGTATCAAGTGATGTTGGCTTTGTACATAGAGGGATAGAGCGAGCTTGTGCTACAAAATTTACTTTTGAAAAGATACCATATGTGGTGGCAAGAATTTGTGGACTTTGTGCTATTACTCATTCACTTTGCTATACACAAGCTGTTGAAAATTTACTTGATGGGGAAGTATCACTAAAAGCTAAATATTTAAGAATCTTACTAGTGGAGCTTGATAGAATACACTCTCATATGCTATGCCTTTCACATGTGAGTGAAAATGCAGGTTTTGAGGCTATGTTTATGCAGATTATGGGTGATAGAGAATATGTGATGTCGCTTCAAGAGATGATTACAGGCAATAGAGTCCAATTTGATTATATATCTATTGGTGGAGTAAATCGTGATATTGATACAAATATATCTTCACAAATCAAAAAAAATCTTACAATCATCAAACAAAAAGTATATGATTATATAGAGCAGTTTGAAAATAATTGGAGTTTGAGTCTAAAATACAAAAACATTGGTAAGCTTAGTCTTGATATGGCGTATCAATACAACGCTATAGGACCATTAGCAAGAGCTTGTGGCTTGGAAACTGATGTGAGAAGTGAAAGTGCTTATTTGCCTTATGTTGATGTGGGATATAAGATGATTACTAGAAGCAATGGTGATATTTATGATAGAAATATGGTGAGGCTGTATGAAATCTTAAATTCGATACAAATGTGTGAAAATATCGTTGATGGGTTGCCAAGTGGTGAAATCTATACCAAACTAAAAGGTAAACCCAATGGCGAGAGTCTAGTAAGACTAGAAGCACCAAGGGGTGAATTGATGTATTATATCAAAGGAAGTGGTAAACCACTGTTGGATAGAGTAAGGATAAAAACTCCTACATTCTCATCAATTCCAGCTTTTATAGAAGTATTCAAAGGTTCAGACTATGGTGATGCACCTGCTATTTTGGCTTCTTTTGATCCTTGTATGTCATGTACAGCAAAATGAGATGATATGAAAAGCTCAATAATCCAAGCATTTAAAAATCTACTATCAAAACCAATTACTATAGATTATCCAGCATCTCCTATCATAAAACCTTTTGGATATAGAGGGCTGATAAAATATGAAGAGACGGAATGTATTTATTGTCTAAAGTGTGAAAAAGCTTGTCCTCCAGAGGCTATTTTGTTTGTAAAAACAGACAATCCATCATCTAATGAAAAAAATAAAAAAAGCTTAGAGTATTTATATAATCCATATCTTTGTATTTATTGTCAAGAGTGTGTAAGAGCTTGTCCTAAGCCTTCCCTTGCTCTTTGGCAAAGTGAAGAAAAGCCTTCGAGTGGTATAATGGAAGATAAAGTAAATGAAAAATGGTTTGAGATTGAAAACTTGAAAAGAGGAGATAAACTATGAGAGTTGTTATTGTTGGAGGTGGAATATCCGCCGTTTATTTAGCAAATAATATAAAAAAACAAAGTTCTGTTACTGATGTATTGATACTTAGTGATGAAGAATATCCTCCTTATGATAGAATTCACCTATGCAGATTAATCGATGGAAAAGAAGATATTGAGGGGATTAAACTACCCCTTGACCCTATGGTGAAGCTTGAGTTAAATCAAAAAATTATAGATATAGATACAAATACCAAAAAAGTATTTTCCAAAAATGGTGCTTTTGGGTATGATAAGCTAATCATTGCAACTGGTTCTGTACCTGTATCGTTGTTTGATATAGATGGTATTCAAAATGCTGCTGTTTTTAGAAGTGCAAAAGATTGTGATTTGATACGAGAGTTTTGCAAAAAAGACCTAGAAGTAGTAATCGTAGGAAGTGGTCCTATAGGGCTTGAGTTATTAGAAACTCTTAATGATATTCCACAAATCTCAACAATCACACTACTAAGCCGTGGAAAGCATTTGTATGACAAAACTCTCTCACTAGAATCAATCAAAACAATAGAAAACTGCTATACAAAAGGTGGCAAAATAAGAATCTCATATGAAGATGAGATTGTGGATAAAACTATAAACAATGGTATCATTACAAACATAAAAACCAACAAACTCTCTATTGATAACCCATTTTTAGTATTTGGTGTAGGAATCAAACCAAATATCAAATCATTTAAAAATAGCCTAAAATCAAACAAAGGGTTACTAACAAATAAATTTATGCAAACATCAAATCTGGATATATATGCAGTAGGAGAGTGTGCAGAGGTGGAAGATCTTGGGTTTGTCGCTGGTCATGTCAAAGAATGCACCCAACAAGCTGATGTGGCTATAAGTCATCTTCTTGGTACTTGTACAAAAGAATTTGAGATTGATGTAACTGTAGATATGTTAAAAGTTGGTGAATTTGATTTAGTTGAAGTTAGAAGTCCAAAATTTGCAGATACTCTAAATAGTGGATTTGAGAAAGTTTTAATTACATCAAAAGAAGACAATAGAATAGATGAATATTATATCAAAAATGATAAATTAGTTCGATTTATAGGGATTAATTCCAATGTAGATATAGGGTATCTTGAAACACTAGCAAAAGATGGTGATGAAGTAGATATAAATTACCTCTATCAAAATAGACTCATTGGTGAAAGAGGTAGGCTGATTTGTAGCTGTGAACATATTTATCATCAAGATATAGTTGATATTGTTGTCCTTAGTGGAATTGAGAGTTTTAGTGAATTAGCACCATTTTCTCAAGCTGGAAGAGTTTGTGGTAGATGCAAGAAAATGGTTGAAGATGTGATAAAAGAGTCACAAAGCTTGGTTGACCCAAATATGATAAAACTAACTCCTGCTGAAATCAAAGCCAATAAAGAGATACAAGAAGCCAAAAAAAGGATTGAAAAATTCAAAAAACTCCATCCAATCAACGAACTTGATGAGTCAAACTTAGAATCAGCTATGAAAATGGTAGATATTGGCAAACATGAAGTAAACAGTTGGGTTTCTATGGTGACAGCTTCTATGCAACTTCATCCAAACTTTGAAGAAGTTGTAAATGAGGGGATAAAAACACTCAATAAAGTACCTATAATTTGGCTAGAACTAAGTGATTGTAGTGGAAATAGTGAAGCCTTTATCAAATCCACAAACCCTAGCGTAGAAGATTTGATATTTGATTATATTAGTCTTGATTATCATGAGTTACTGATGAGTGCTAGTGGAGACCAAAGTGAAACTATTTTGGAAAATATCATACACAACCAAAAAGGACAGTATGTTTTGATTGTAGAAGGTGCGGTTCCTTTGGGCTTAGATGGCAAATATTTAAGAATCGGACCAAAAGGTGAAACAGGTATAGAACTCTTAAAAAAATGTGCCAAAGATGCAGCTTTGATTATAGCTGTTGGAAGTTGTGCATTAGATGGTGGAGTAGTAGCCGCTAGTCCAAATCCTACAGGAGCCGTAGGTGTGGCTGAGGCACTAGGAAGAAAAGATGTGATTAATATACCAGGATGCCCTACAAATCCATCTAATATTGTAGGAACATTGCTTTCTTAAATAATGTTTGAAGAACTCCCTCCACTTGATAGTTTCAACCGTCCACTTTGGGCTTATGAAGGTAGGGTACATGATAATTGTGAAAGAAGAGGGCATTATGAGCTTGGTGAGTTTGTAAAAGAGTGGGGCGATATTGGTGCAAAAAAAGGGTGGTGTTTGTTTGAGATGGGATGTAAAGGACCTTTTACCAATGTCAACTGCCCAACTATGAAATTCAACAAAGGTACAAGTTGGCCAGTTCAAGCAGGACATGGCTGTATGGGATGTGTAGAAGTTGGTTTTTTTGATAAATATGCAAATGAGAGAAAATTTGAAACCACTAGCAATGAAGGACAAACAAATGAAAACTAAAAAAATAGTTATAGACCCAATCACTAGAATAGAAGGGCATTTAAGAGCTGAAGTTGAACTTGATGAAAACAATATAGTAAAAGATGCTTTTGTAAGTGGGCAATTATTTCGTGGAATTGAAATTATCTTAAAAAACCGTGACCCAAGGGATGCTGGGTTGTTAGCTGGTAGGATTTGTGGAGTTTGTACTAATTCTCACTTTAGAGGGGCTGTGAGTGCCGTAGAAGATGCTTATCATATACAAATACCTAAAAATGCAGAAATAATAAGAGATTTGATGGCAATGGCTCTTTTTATTCAAGACCATGTGGTGCATTTTTATCATCTTCATTTGCTTGATTTCGTAGATGTGACTAGTGCTTTGGGTGCTGATGCAAAACTTACTACAAAAGAAGCACACAAATACTGCTCTAAGCCTTTTAGAAATTCACACTCACACTATGAAACAGTTTTGCAAAAACTATCAAATTTCGTAAATGCAGGCAAACTAGGACCATTTTCCAATGGATACTGGGGACATGATAACTATATACTCACCCCTGAACAAAATCTTATATTATTGTCACATTATTTGGAAGCTTTGAAATTCCAAACCAACATAAGCAAAGCCATAGCAATCTTTGGTGGGAAAATCCCTCATCCTCAAAGTATAGTAGTAGGTGGAGTGACTAGCGTAGCTGATATGCTAAACCCTCAAAGATTAAATGACTATATGTTTATCATAAAAGAGGCAAAAGACTTTATCGATAGGGCGTATTTGCCAGATATGAAATTGCTGGCAATTGCTTATAAAGATGAGATAAAAGCTGGGCTTGGTAGAGCAAATGGGAATTTCTTATGTGTTGGTGGTTATAAATTTGATAGCGACCAAAGACTTTTTTGCAACGGTGTGATTTATGAGCATAATTTTACACAAATTGAAGAGTTTGATGAAAATAAGATTACAGAAGAGGTCGATCGTGCATGGTATAACGAAAAAGATGAGCCATTTTATACAGATTTAAACGATGATGGAAGTCTAAAAACTGCCAAAAATGATGATAAATACTCTTGGATTAAAGCACCTAGATATGATGGCAAGACTATGGAAACAGGACCTTTGGCTAGGGTTTTGATAAGTTATTCAAAAGATAATAAACTAATCAAATCTTTTGTAGATGACTTTTTAAATGATACTGATATGACTTTGCTTGATTTATCTACAACTATTGGAAGAAATTGTGCTAGAGCGATAGAAAGTGAGTATATTTGTGAGTATATATTCAAACTAATCTCAAGACTTATCCAAAATATCAAATATTACGACACAGACACATGGGCAAAATATGACTTCAATTCTTGTGAACAAAATACAAAAGGTAGAGTGTTTTTAGAAGTACCAAGAGGTGTATTGTCTCATTTTGTAGGTATTAAAGATGCAAAAATAGAAAACTTCTCAGTAATAGCCCCAACCACATGGAACGCAACCCCTAGAAATTTTGATGGCAAAAGAGGAGCATACGAAGAAGCACTAATAGGTATCAAACTATCAGACCCTCAAAAACCACTAGAAGTCCTAAAAGTATTACACTCATTCGACCCATGCCTTGCATGTGCTGTGCATATTATAGATAGTAAAGGGAAAGATTTGGGGAGATATAAGGTTTAAAAATACTATAAATGGTACTGTGGGCGGACTATAGTTATCCCATTATATGGGATTTAAGATGATTTTTATAATTTAAAGTACCTTTTGAAGTACCTAAATTATAAAACTAACTGGTTAATCTCATCAATATCAAAAACAGTTACACGAGAGCTTATTTTTATAGGATTAAGTCTACCATTTTTAACATAAAGCCACACTGTACTTAATCCTATACCTAATAAATAGGAAACTTCCTTAGCTCTATAATATTTTTTATTTAAAATCATTTTGATTCCTTGTGTGTAATATCTTTCATAATTTCGCTTGTTAATTTAAATATACCTGTTTGATACATATGGTTTTTTAATTTATTATCTTCATTATTATCAAATTGTGTGTTATATTCATTTATTGGCAATATTTTATCTTGTATAATATTTCTTTTTATAAGTTCGTTTTTGACTAACCCATAATGATGTAGATTTACATTTTCTATATCATTATCAATTTTCTGAAAATGTCTATATAGTTGTAAATCTTTCATTTTAGAAACTATTAGTAGTGAGTTTTGTTTAATTAGTTTATATTTAGTCCAAATATAGCTAGTACCATCTATTATGGTAGGTATATTTCTATATGGTTTTTTATATTTGAGTTTAAAAGTTTGTGGGATATGTATTTTGTTAGTTTTATGTATCCCAAAAGTTTTTGTTACTTTGTCTTTGTAGTATCTTTTATATATGCCATTGTCATATTCAAATGTACATTGATTTTTTATATCTTCAAATTTAATATAGTTATCTTCTTGAGACCATTCAACTATTCCAGTATCTTTGATATATGTTAGATAGCACCAATCTTTTTCAAGTGGTATCATTTTTCTATATACCCAAGCAGGTATTAAAGTGTGTGATGTTACAACCCTCATTATTCTATGTTTTATATACCATGCTTGTAAATAATCTAAACTTGTTTTATTTTTTACATCAATAAATGATTTAAACAAATATTTAAGTACATATGCAGGAGCATTTTTTATATCTGTTTGAAATCCAAGTAAATCATTTGAACCTTTTTTTAATTTTCTAATGTTTTGTTTAGCAGGGAAATATATCTTGTATGTATCTCTTAATAAATCTACATATTGCACAGGACAATATAACATAATATGAAAGTGCGGTACGCCGTTTTTATGTGGCTCAGTTACTCTTATATAGTGTAATCCAAGCTTCTTTTTGATTTTCTTGTATGCTTGAGACATTTGAAAGCGGTTAAATTGGAAGTTGAGAACATTGTATAAATCTTTTAGAGTAAAAGGTATCTTATCTTTTATTTTATCTTGCAAAAATCCAAATCGTTCATTGTTTGGAATATACTCTTTATGTGTAAACTCATTATATCTTGAAAAATCACCTTGTAAGAAGTCACGAAAAAATCCATCAAGGGTAATTGTGATAAATGTTGGTTGCCAAGATGTTTGTGTTTGTGATTTTAATGCTGAATATATGGAATTTACTTTATTAATTAGCTCACTATAGTATCTTGATGATAAATTTGCAGAGTGGCTAAAGTCTAAATATGATTTTATTTGACCAGTGGAGGTTTGAACTTTGCAATCTGATAAAAACTTTCTTTGCTTATCAAGTTTTTCTTGACAGAATATAAGATTTTGTTTAGATAATCCATACATTTTAAAACCCTAATTCTTTTAATGTTTGATTATGTAAATGTTGTTTTATGTTAGAAAACTGTTCTTTGACCTCTTTTTCATAATTTGATATATGGTTAATCTTTTGATTATTTTGAATAAGCTCTATAAAAATAGTTGTTGTAGTTGTTGAGTAGTCTATCTTTTCATTTTTAAATAACCAACCAAGTATTGGTACATCTCCTAAATATGGCACTTTATCATTGAAACTTGTATTTGAAAAGTTGTTTATTCCTGCAATTATATGATAAGGCTTTGTTTTATCAATTGTTACAAACTGTTTTAATGATTTTTTTGTAGTAATTGGCTTATTATCATTTGATGAAAGTAATTGAGAATGTTTAAAATCCAATTCAAATGCAATCTTTTCATCAGTAATAAGAGGTTTTAGAAATATCTCTAACCCTACATCTTTATAATCAATTTGATTAATCTGATTTTGTCTTGTATCTGTAATTGTATTTGAACTTGTTAAAAATGGTATGTTTTGAGAAGAATTTAAGTAGCTTGTTTTATTGTTGGTTAGTGTAAGTACTGTATTAGTTAAAACTTTTGATATATTGTTATTGTATAAAAATGACAATATTGATTCATAACTTTTTATTGGTATCTCATTAGTTGGAACTTTTGAAAAAGATATTCCCCCTAAAATGACATCTAAAGCAAACTTTGATGAATCTGTTAAATTTGCATTGATTACACCTTTAAAATCTTTTAATTTACCAAGATTTATTTCATATATAGACAATTTTATTGTCACTTCATTATAATTTTGATCAAGTTCACTAATAAAATTTGATACCTTAGTATAATCATCTAAAGTTGAATTTATAAAAAGAGCATTAAAAGATTCAATATATTGATGCTCAATTTTTAAAATATCTAATAAGTTTTTAATATCATCGTAGTTGATATATTTCAATTTTAGTAAATATGAATTTACTCCATCAATAGCTATTGTATCAACAATATCATCACTTTTTACACTATCAATATAATAAACATTATCTTGATAGTTTAGCTTTAAATCATTAACATACAATATAAGCTTTAAAAAATCTAAATAATTGAACTCTTCACTTTTATAGTATGTAAAAGTAATATTCTCAAATTCAGGTTTGATTAAAATAGTTTTACCTATATGAGCTGATGTCATTAGTGAAAAATCCTTTAAATTAGTATCATTGATTTGAGCCTTTGAACAAATTGCTAGTAAAATCCAAATTAGTATTATTTTTATTTTCATTTATTGACCCCTTTTTATTAAATAATTCAAAATCATCATCAAACATTAGATATACTTTTGTATCAATTTGAGCAATAATCACTGGTTTATAATATTTAGTAAAAATCTCACTAATAAAATCAATTTCATAAAAGTTTGAATTTATCTCACATACATTATTAACACAATTCATTACATAAACATTTGTATAATTTGTAGATGGCAATTTAAAGTTTTTAGAATCATCTAATTGTGATACATTTAAATCTTGTTTTATTGATATATTTTCACTAGCAACAGATGGAGAATTGGCATCAAATCTATTTACATATAAATAAAACACAATAAACACCACAAAAAATATAAAAGCTGAAATAATCAAATAGTATAAAACCAAAGATTTTTGCTTATTGTTTTCACCACTTGAATATAAATCAAATATTTCTTTTATAATTGGCAGTTTTTTAGTTTGTGCTTTTTGTGATTTGAAAAATTGATGACCCGTATATTGATGATAAATCATATTAAAATTAAAAATTTTGCGACTTGATGGGATAGCCTTATAATAAAATTCTGTAAATGATTTATACTTTTTATTAACTAATGGCAAATCTTGAGTAATTAGAATAATATCTTGATGAAAATGTCGATGATATGAGAGCCACCAAATTAATACTTCATCATCTTTATTTAAATAATTATGACACTCATCAACTACTATTAAAGTATTAAAAAAATCCTTTTCTTTGATTAAATCTTCTAGTTGTGAATCTGTATATCCATTTTGATAAGCACTATATAACAGTATCAAATCTTGTTTAAAATCCTCAAAGCTAAAATATTTGACATTATCAAATCTATCTAGTTTAAGTTCATTAATATTTGTAAGGCAAGATTTATATTTAGTGGTGGATAACTTATAAGATTTAAACTTTTTATTATCTTTTAAATCTTTTGAAAAATTAATACAAATATTGAATATTCCATAATAAGTTTTTCCACTTGATGGTATTCCCACAATAAACTGAATCATTTTTTATACCATACTTAGGATATTGGTAAGTTTTTCTGAGAAAAAATAGTGAATTTTAAAGAGTATTTTATATAGTATTACCATTAATATAAAAGTAATAGCACTAAAAAAGATTGAAGATAAACTATTAAAAGCACTACTAATACCAAAAACACTCAATAAAGCATTGAATATGTTTCCAAAACATCCTTGAGAAGATGTTAATTGTGTGATTAAATCAATAATTTGTGATATTAGATTTTTTACAACTACTAATTTATCAAATACCATATAAA
>JALNYH010000021.1 GCA_023229945.1 Arcobacteraceae bacterium
TCTTGATTTCGTATATCATTTTATGAGATTTTAGATTTTTTACATTTTCCCACATATCTTTGAATAACTCTTTATTCATCAATTTATGATGACTGACAAGTTCTGGGTGGGTTTTGCCAATACTTTCTTCATAAGTATATCCAGTAGTTTCACAAAATTTATCATTTACATATTGTATGATACCGTTTGGGTCAGTTTTGACAACTATGAGTATCTCATCTATTACTTGTTTGTAATGATTGAGTAGTTTTGTTTGAATTGCTAAAAGTTTTTTACTACTTAATAACTCTTCATAATTATCAATATAAGTAAATAAAAGTCTTACATCCAAAGGTTTAGTCAAAAATCTATCAACTTTTGCATGAATAGCTTCTATAAAATATGATGTTTCTGTATATGCTGTAAGCAAAATAGTGAATATAGTAGGATTTATTTTTTTGATTTCTTTAATCATTTCGATACCATTCATTTTTGGCATCTCAATATCGCTTAATACAATATCAAAATCATCAAGTTTAAACTTCTCAAGCCCCTCTTGCCCATCTCTTGCTATTGTAACACATTCAAATTTTTTGCCTAATACATCAGATAAAAGTTTTGAATTGGTCTCATCATCCTCGACAAAAAGGATTTTGATATTTGATTTTTGCATAAGTACCACCTGTTGTGTTTGCTAAGGTAGAGTATAACAGATATTTTTTTAAAGTGATATAAAAAAGGATACATTATGGTCATTTTTATAAGCTTTTTGTTATAATCACGACTAATAAATAGATAATAGATAGATTTAAGGAATTTTGATGAGTTACAATCCAAAAGAAATAGAAGATAGTTTTTATAAATTATGTGAAGATAGAGGCTATTTTGAAATAGATGGAAACAAAGAAATACAAGAAGAGGGCAAAAATTTTGCACTTATGATGCCACCACCAAATGTAACGGGAAGCTTACATATAGGTCATGCACTTACTTTTACATTGCAAGATATTATCACTAGATACAAAAGAATGGACGGCTATAAAACACTTTGGCAGCCAGGTACTGACCATGCTGGAATTGCAACTCAAAATGTGGTAGAAAAACAACTCCTAAAAGAGGGTACTAGCAAAGAAGAGCTTGGACGAGAGGCGTTTTTGGAGCGTGTTTGGAAGTGGAAGGATTATAGTGGTGGAACTATAGTACATCAGATGAGAAAGCTAGGAGTTACACCTGCTTGGAGTCGTGAGAGATTTACTATGGATGAGGGCTTGAAAGAGGCTGTAAAAGAGGCTTTCGTACATCTTTACAATGAAGGTATGATAGTAAGAAACAACTATATGGTAAACTGGTGTACACATTGTGGAGCTTTGAGTGATATTGAAGTGGAGCATGAGGATACTGCAGGGAAGTTTTATCATATAAAATATGCTTTGGCTGATGGAAGCGGTGAAGTGATAGTAGCTACCACTAGACCTGAGACATATTTCGGAGATAGTGCTGTAATGGTACATCCTGATGATGAGAGATATGCTAGTCTTATAGGTAAAGAGGTAGTTTTACCTATTATTGAGAGAAAAATCAAAATCATAGCTGATGAGCATGTGGATATGGCGTTTGGTACTGGTGTAGTTAAAGTAACACCAGCTCACGATACAAACGACTACGAAGTGGGTAAAAGACATGATTTAGAATTCATCACTGTATTTGATGAAAAAGGGATATTAAACGAGCATTGTGGAGAGTTCGCTGGACTTGAAAGACTAGAATCTCGTTTGGAGGTAGTAGCAAAACTTCAAGAGCTAGGATACTTGATAAAAATCGAAGACCACAACCACCAAGTAGGGCATTGCTATAGATGTAAAAACATAGTAGAGCCTTATATCTCAAAACAATGGTTCGTGCGTAAAGAAGTAGCTAGAAATTCTATAGACAAAACTTATGCAGGTTTGACTAAGTTTTTCCCTCCACATTGGATAAATAGCTATAGTTCATGGATGGATGAGCTAAGAGACTGGTGTATATCAAGACAGCTTTGGTGGGGACATAGAATACCTGTGTTTTATTGTGAGGATTGTGGTCATGAATGGGCTAGTCGTGAAGACCATCCACTTGATTGTCCAAAATGTGCAAGCAAAAACTTCGCTCAAGACCCAGATGTACTAGATACTTGGTTTAGTAGTGCATTGTGGGCGTTTTCACCTCTTGGATGGGGTAACAATGGACAAATGGGAGATAAATTTACGGGTACTGATATAAAAGATTTCTATCCAAATTCATTGCTTATTACTGGGTTTGATATATTGTTTTTCTGGGTAGCTAGAATGATGATGATGGGTGAACATTTCATGGGTGAACTACCTTTCAAACATATCTACCTTCACGCTTTAGTGCGTGATGAAACTGGTGCTAAGATGTCTAAATCAAAAGGAAATGTAATAGACCCTCTTGATATGGTAGAAGAATTTAGTGCTGATATTGTGAGATTTTCTCTTGCATATTTGACAGTACAAGGAAGAGATATAAAACTAGGAAGAAAACACCTTGAGCTTTATAGAAACTTTACAAACAAGCTTTATAACGCATCAAATTTCTTACTTATGAACGAAAGTAGTTTCAAAGACCTAAAAGATATAGAGATAAAATCAACTCTTGGTAAATATATGCTAAGCCGTCTTTCTGTAGCTACCGATGAGGTAAGAGATAATCTTGATAACTACAGATTCAATGATGCAGCAAATGCAATATATAAATTCGTATGGATGGAGTTTTGTGACTGGGGTATCGAGTACAGCAAAGCAGAAAAATCAAGCGTAGCCGAACTTGGAGCGATATTCAAAGAGACTTTGAAACTTGTATCACCTTTTATGCCTTTTATCGCTGATTATTTATACCACAAACTAAGCGGTACTACGCTAGAAGAGGGTAAATCGGTAATGATTATGAACTATCCAAAAGAGCTTCCTGTGGATAATGCTTCTATAGAGCAGTTTGCCGTGATAGAAGAGGCTATCGTAGCTATTAGAAGAGCAAAAGTTATCATAGATATGGGTAATAGCAAAATAGATTTGGCATATATCAAACTAGGCGTAAATCTAGATACAAATGCTATCAAGCCGTTTATCCAAAAACTTGCAAAAGTGGAAAACATAGAGTTTGTAACAGCTAAAATAGATGGCAAATGTATCACCGATGTAAGTACAAACCTAGAGGTTTATATACCGACGGATAGTATAGACCTAAGTGCAATCAAAGACAAACTAAGCAAACAAAAAGCAAAACTAGAAGCTGAAATAAACAAGCTATCAAATATGCTAAACAACGAAAAATTTGTAGCAAATGCACCTGCCCTTGTGCTTGAAACAAACAGAACTGCTTTGAGCGAGGCTCAAAGTAAATTTGACAAAGTAGAGGCTGAACTAAAAAGCTTTGAGTAGAGATACTCAGGGCTTTTGCTTTTTTATACAACTGATATTTCAAAAGGTTGCACTATGGAACATAATCTAACTATCCAAGATGAAATGACAGAATTTTTACTCTACACAACCCCCAATCAAAATATAAAAGTTGAAGTTTTTTTAAACAATGAAACTTTGTGGCTTACGCAAGAAAGAATTGCGGAGCTTTTTGGGGTAGATAGAACGGTAATAACAAAACATATCAAAAATATCTATAATGAACAAGAACTTCAAGAAGATTCAACAAGTGCAAAAATTGCACAAGTTCAAATTGAAGGTAATAGAACAGTAAAAAGAGCCATTAAATACTACAACCTTGATGCTATCATAGCAGTAGGTTATAGGGTCAATTCACTAAAAGCTACACAGTTTCGTATCTGGGCTACAAATATCTTAAAAGAGTACATCATCAAAGGTTTTGCTATGGATGATGAACGGATGAAAAACGGTAGATTCTTTGGTAAGGATTATTTTAGAGAACTACTAGAAAGAGTCCGTTCAATCCGTGCTAGTGAGCGAAGAATTTATCAGCAAGTTACGGATATATTTGCAGAATGTTGTATTGACTATGACAAAAAAAGTGATACTGCCAAAAACTTGTATGCAAATATACAAAATAAATTCCATTTTGCTATCACAGGACAAACAGCAGCTGAAATAGTCTATAAAGAAGCCGATAAACAAAAGCCTTTTATGGGGCTAAAAACTTGGAAAAATGCACCTGATGGAAGAATACTCAAATCAGATACAACCATAGCCAAAAACTATTTGAGCGAAGAAGAAATCAAAAAACTAGAAAGAACCATATCGGCTTATTTTGATTATATTGAAAATCAGATTGAACAAAGAAAAACATTTACAATGGAACAACTAGAAAATAGTGTCAATAAATTTCTTGACTTTAATGACTATAAAGTTTTGGACGGTTTTGGAAGCATATCACACAAAATGGCGGAAGAAAAAGCATTTGCTCAGTACGATGAGTTTAATAAAGTTCAAAAAATCGAATCAGATTTTGATAAAGAGCTGAAAAAAATGATAAGAGGCTAAAATGGAACTAGTATATTTATGGATTGTGAAGTATAAGAATATTGAAAATCAGGGGTTTAATTTTAGTCCTAGGTTTAGATGTGAGTATAATAAAGATAAAAATGAGCTTACTATTGATGAAAATAAAGAGTATGTAAGTATTTTCCCTGATAATATAAATATTACTGCTATTGTTGGGGAGAATGGGAGTGGGAAGAGTAGTGTTTTTGAAGTTTTAACTTTTTTATATTATCAAGGAGTGATAGCAAATAGAAAAGACAAAACATTTTTTCTTTTTTATAAAGATGATAGATTTTTTATTCAATGTGAAAACTATAAAAATATTCCTTTAGATGAAAAAGATTTAGAAGATTTTATTAAAATCAAAAACAATACATTAATATTGATGAGCAAGTTTTTTTGTGCTAGAACTGATATGCCATTAATACATTTTTCAAATTGTATTAGTGATATTACAAACAACTACAGGCTTAAGGCTTTAAAAAATTACGATAAATTTAACAATGGAATTCAACCAACTACACCTAGAATGGAAAGTGAAAATTCTTATGATAATTTCAATCAAAAATTTCAATATATTTTGAAAAAGAATGCTGATTTTTTTAATTTTATTGATGAAACCTTTATTTTTGATAGTTATCAATGTGAAATACAGTTTCAAGAAATAGAAGTTAATATCGTTCAATATGATAATAAAGAATTTGGCGAATATATAAGTTTTCAAAAGAAAAAGCATTTAAATAATGAAGAGTTGTTATATAAAATGCTTATCGTCTTAGCAATTGAAATGACAATAGGTAAAATTCATAACTCAAGACATTATTCTTTAGAGCCAAATACTGCAAATGCTGAAATATTGAAAAAATATATTAAAGAAAACATTGAAGATAAGTTAATTAATAAGATAGATGATTTTCATCTTTTCTCTTTAAAATTTACATTAGAGACCTGTAATAATAGTTTGAAAAACATTGAAGAGTCTATTTCAGAAGAAATATTTGATATAAATTTATTTTCTGCTTATTCTCAATGGGAACCAATAAAACCTATGAATAATTTTCATGAACTTATGGGAAATTACGAAGTTCCTCAATCTAATGCAATATTTCAAAGTAAGATTTTCAAGATGGAAGACAATTATTTAGAAACTGTTTACAATAATGAACTTTTAAATTTTATGGTGAACAATAATATTTTAAGATGCAATTTTTTAAATTCTAAAAAGAATAATTGTCATTTTTTAGAACTTAGTTCAGGTGAAAAACTTTTTTTGAATGTCTTAACAAACTTTGCATATACACTTTTTAGATTACCAGATGACTATTGTGGTGTAATGTTATTTGATGAAATTGAACTCTCATTTCATCCTAATTGGCAGAAAAGATTATTGAATAGTTTTATATATATTCAAGATAAAATATCAAAAAGTAAACTATTACATCTTCACTTGATATTTACTTCACACTCTCCATTTATTTTATCAGACTTACCAAAAGAAAATGTAATATTTTTAAGAAATGGGAAACAAGATAACCCTGATATAGAGCAAACTTTCGGAGCAAATATACATACTTTACTTTCTCACGGATTTTTTATGGATGGTGGGCTTATGGGGGAGTTTGCGAAAGGGAAGATAAATGATATTTTAAACTTTTATAAACAAATTGACAATATTAAAGAGAATAAAGCAGAGGTAGAAAAATTAAAAATTGTATATCTTCAAGAAGATAATCATAAACAAACATTAAAAGATAAGATGTGGAATATCCAATCAATAATTGGAGATGATTATTTAAAGCAAGTGATTAAAAATCATTTAATAGAGATTGAAAAAATAGTTTTAGGAAATGATGAAGCAAAAAAAGAAGAAGTTAAAAGACTAAAAGCTCAAATAGAGTTATTGGAAAAATAAAATGCTCAAAATAAAATATTCATCAAATTTAGAAGATAGCTATTATGAAAAAATTGCAAAAAAAAGTAAAGCAGATAAATTTAATGGATTAACTTTTGAAGAGTATTACAATAATAACTATAAGAAAATTCTCAAATATGATTTAAAAGATATGCTTTGTGGAGATTTTGAAAAACTTGTAGAAATTAAAAATACACTTGGTAAAAAATATGACAATAAGATTAAAAGTTTTTTTAATTATGACAAATCTAAGATAAACAACTCTTCTCCTTTAATTTCAAAACTACAACCAAAAATAGCAAAATTCTTTGAAGAAAATGTAGAGGTTCACACTTGTTATTATTGTAATATAGACTTTATCAATAAGTTCAAAAAAGGCAATGAAACAAAAAATGCTTTTACATTAGACCATGTTTTAGAAAAGGCTGATTATCCTTATTTGGCATTGAGTTTATATAATCTTGTTCCAAGTTGTTATGTTTGCAATAGTAAAGTGAAAGATTCAAAAATACCTTTTGATGACTTTTCACCAACAAACAAAAATTTTGATTTTAATGAAAGGGTAAAGTTCAAATCCTTTATTACAAATGTTGATTTACAAATACAAAATGAAAGTGATTTATTGATAAAACTGATAGAGTCTTATTCTAGTAAATATGATAAATATATAGAAAGTTTGAATTTAAATGATAGATATGATTATTATAAATATAAAGTTTTAGAGATGATTAAAAAACGAGAAATATATCCTGACAGTAGGATAAAAGAGCTATCTCTTTTAACACAAAGAACAGAAGAAGATATTAAACAAGATTTATTTGGTGTTTATTTAAATGATAAAGACCTACACAAACGCCCACTTAGCAAACTCATCAAAGACATCAGCGAAGAGCTAAGACTGGTATAAGTTACTATCTTACGGAACGCCAGATTTATCTGGTTATCTTAAAGACAAGCCCAGATGAATCTGGGGTTCCATTTAAGACAAGCCCGACTCTTGTGCAAAGCACTCTCTGTGAGAAAGTCGGGGTTCCGTTATCCCCATGGTGCAATTTATAATTTTTGGATAAAAATTTATTGAGACTTTTTCGTTAAGAAATTGTGACTGTTTGAGCGAAGCGAGTTTCACAATTTTAGAAAAAGTCTCAATAAATTCCAAAAATTATAACCTCTTGCACCGATTTTTTACGCAACTTTTTTTAAAAAAAGTGGCATTACTCTTGTTCCGTTATCCCTTTTTCTACTAACTGCTTGTGAAACTTTTTTTCCAAATTTTTCAATATATTTGGAAAAGGAGAAGTTATTGGTTCTTGTTTTTTACCTTGAGAATCTACCCTGTAAGCGACATTATCATCAAATATCATAATAGGCTCTAAATCAGTTCTTCTTGTAAGAGGTAGGGCTTTGAAGCTTAGGTTGTCTAATATTAGTGGGTTTTTGTCATCTTCGTAATATGCAGTTACTAGGTGGAACTCATTACTTGGTCTTGTTTTCTCTTTTACCACCATCAAAAATAGCTTGTTTTTCTCAATACCAGATAATTTGAGTGCTTCGTATTTGCTTATGGCATACTCTTCGCAATCACCTCTACCTTTGAGTACAAAGTCTATCATAGTATCCCATTCATCGTGATTTATATCATCTATTGAGTCGTAAGCTGATACTATTTGATTGAAATAAAAATTAACAGAGTTTAGTTTTTGGGTAGTTGTTTTTTGGGGTAGGGTGTTTAGGAATTTTTCTAAATCATTTAGCCTTTTGTCTTGGTTTGCAAGAGAAAGGATAGATGAGATAAGTATTAAAAATACTATTTTAAACATCTATCCATTTCCTCTATAGTAGTGGGTGGTATTGGTTGTTTTATGAAAAGTTCCAAAGCCAAAACACCTTGAAAAAGAAGCATATCTTTGCCATCTTTGTATCTCAAATCCATCTCTTTTGCAAGAGCCAAAAAAGGTGTGATTTTGCCGTATATACAATCAAATGCAAACTGTGCATTTTTCATAAGAGTGACTAATAACTCTTTTGGTATTGGTAGATAGTCGTCTTTTAATCCTGCACTTGTGGTATTTATGATGAGAGGTACTGAGGTACTGAGTGACTGAGTGACTGAGGAAGAGAGTTCTTCTATCGTGTAGCATTTACATCCTAGTTCTTCAAAAAACTCTAGTCTTCCTTTTCTTGAGCGGTTTATGATGGTTACTTCTATATTGGCATCTTTTAGGGCTACTGCTATGGCTCTAGCAGTTCCTCCAGCTCCTAGAATAAGGGCATTTTTTATATCACCAAATTCTTCAATAGCTTTGATAAATCCTAAGCCATCTGTATTGTAGGCTATGACTTTGTTATTTTCTTTTACATAAGTGTTTACAGCACCTATTTTTTGTGCTATTCCTCTTATCTCATCTGCGTTTTTGAAAGCATCTTCTTTATGAGGGACTGTGATATTTGCTCCCTCAAGTCCAAGATTTAAAAACTCTTTTTTTATTTGTGAGCCATCAAGTAAAAGATATTTATCATAATATCCATCAATACCCAAAGATTTCAATGCACTATTTTGCATTAGTGGAGATTTGCTATGTTCTACTGGATTACCAAAAATTCCAAGTTTTATCATTTAAAGAGACCTTTTAGAAGTTGTTTTGTCCCTTCATCAAGGTTTTTTTCCAACGTTCTATCTAGTTCTTTGTTGATTTTTTCTTTTACTTTTTCTTGAACAGCTTTTTGACCATCTATAGATATATTTGGTGATGCAGTGTCACCTGTTAGCTTGATTTTCATTGGATATTTAGCTACTTGCATTTCAAGTAGTGCATCAATTTTGTTTGCTTCTGTATCCAAATGAGCATCTTTTGTTTTGATATCTACTACCGATGAGCTCATATCAAGATTGGTTTTGATGATGTTTTTGTCTATCTTGCTCTGTAAGGTTGCTTTTGAAAAAGTCTCTTTGAGGATATCAATACCTGTAATAGTTGCTATCAATGATGTCATATCGTTTTTCGTGAAATGCCCCCCAGCAAAATCAGCATTTACAAGACCTAATTTTTCCAAAGTATTGTAAGTGATTTCGCCTGTGATTTTTCCTTTGAAAAACTGTCCATAATCTAGCATTTTTAAGATTTCTAGGATTTCAAGTGAATTTATATCTACTCTTAGTTTTTCATTTATCATATTTGCTTTGAAACTTCCACCTAGTGTATTTGAGTGGATATTGAGTGTTAAATCTTCACCTTTTTGTTGTATATCTCCATTGATTTCCATAGCACCTATTAGTTTAGTCTCTGTAATAAAATAAAGATTATTCAAGTCACTAATATTGACTTTGAAATCACTATTTAGTGAGCTATCTTCTAGGTCAAACAAAGTTTCTTTTGTGTTAAGATTCGCTATTGTTGAGACGAAATCAACACTAGAATTGATTTTGGAATTGTCTAATTTTGTATTTATATCAGCACGAAATTTATTGCTTTGAGGCATATTTATATCAAACTCATCTTTTATTGTTTTTGGTACAAATACCCCATTTTTGATATTTGTGATGATATTTCCATCTAATTCACCCATTTTGGCATTGTTGATTTTTAGATTTACATCAACTAGAGCATTTGCATAATTTGGAAGTGAAATCATATTAAATAGGCTCTGAGTATTTAGATTTTTGATAGTACCATTTACACTATGAGGCTCGAAATTTTTGAGATTTAAAGCTATATTGGTAGCACTATTTGCCACATCTGAAAGAAGTGTGATATCTAGGCTTTTATCGTCACCTTTGATAGTACCATTTGCGTTGAAATTACCTTTTAAAGGATAGTTAATAATAGGTGAGAAAAGTCCAAGTTCTTGTATTTTGATATCATATTTGCCAAGTATTGACATATCTGTTGGTTGAATATTTCCATCAGTTGAGATTTTTGCCAAATTAGAATCAAAAATCAAATCAAAATCTACATTTTTGTGTAAAAGTGCATTTGCATTGATTGTGAAGTTAGTTTGAGGAAGCTCTATACCAAAGTCTTCTTTCATTACTTTTGTATCAACTTTCCCATTACTAACATCTAGTTTTACTATCCCATCCAAAGAATTTTGACTGAAATCTTTGATTAAAATATCACTATTAATATCAGCTTTTGCATAGTTTTTTTGTCCTGCTAGTTGTAAAATCTCAGACAATTGAGCATTTTTGATATTTGCTATGATTTTACTAGGATTGAATTTGGTAAGTTCTATATCAAATGATGTATCACTTGAAGCTATATCAGAAGTTCCCACAACCTTAGCATATCCCAAATCACCACTTGCTTTTCCAAGTAAGTTGAACCCACCTTGAAGCTCACTTCCAGCAAGTTCAGAAAATGTACTCAAATCAGCCAATTTAAGATCAAAATTCAAATCAAAAGATTTTCCAAACAAAGAATAATCCCCTGCAACTAAAATCTGGTTTTTTGCTATTTTTAAATCAATATCAATAGACCCCCAAGATAACCCAAACTTATCAAATTTTGCATCTAAGCCTGTGTTTTCTTTGATTTTAGATTCTACAATACCCCCAACAATAGGATTTCCTATAGGTGTAAACAAAAATACAAATGTTCCCACAAACATAAATATCAAAAACCCAGTTACTAATAATATAAATCTCATACTTTAATCCTTTTTATTCGTCATTTGGTAATTAGTCTTTTTCACTACTCACTAATCCATTCAACTCATCTTCCCCAATCACTTTCACTCCAAGCTCCAATGCCTTATCAAGCTTGCTACCAGCGTCACTGCCACATATCAAAAAGTCTGTTTTTTTGGATACTGATGATGCTACTTTTGCCCCAAGAGACTCTAATTTTTCTTTCAAAATATCTCTACTTATACTCAAAGTTCCTGTAATTACTACAGTTTTACCACTAAATACTGTATCGTGATTTTGTATCACTTTGGTTACGGTTGGTGAAATGAGAGCAAAAAGCTTTTGAATTACCTCTTTGTTTACTCTTGAAAATTCCAACACGCTATCAGCCATCTCTTTACCCAAGCCATCTATCGCAATAAGCTCTTCATAGGTAGCATTGACAAACTCCAAACCAAACTTTTTGCATAGTTCTTTACTTGCAACTTCACCTATTAGCTCTATCCCCATAGCATTTATTACTTTATGGCAAGGGGAGTTTTTGGTGTTTTCTATTGCATTTAGAAGGTTGTTGATTTTTTTCTCTTTAAAACCCTCCAAATCAGCCAAATCTTCATATTTTAGAGCATACAAATCCAAAATATCAGATATTTTTTTCTCATTATAAAGCTGTTCAACTATTTTATTGCCAAGCCCATCTATATTCATAGCATTTTTACTTGCAAAATGTATGATAGAGTTTACTACTCTTGATGGACACTCTAAGTTTTGACATTTTAGGATTATCCCCTCATCAAGGAGTTCTTTGCCACAATCAGGACAATTTGATGGTCTTTGAATTGCTACTTCACTACCATTTCGTCGCTCAGTGAAAACTTTGATAATCTTTGGTATAACATCACCACTTCTTATAATAGTGACTGTATCACCTATCATGATATCAAGTCTTGCAATTTCATCAAAGTTATGTAGAGTAGCTCTTTCAACCACAACTCCTTCTATATCCACAGGCTCTAGGACAGCCACAGGAGTCACTACACCAGTTCGTCCAACTTGCAGTATAACATCTTTTAAAACTGTAGACTTTTCAACCGCCTCAAACTTATAAGCACATGACCATCTTGGGTGTTTGACAGTATATCCTAGCTCATTGCAAGTAGCAATTGAGTTGATTTTGACCACCATACCATCAAGCATCATAGGGATTGTATTTCTTTGTTTCGCCATTGAAGCATAAAACTCTTCCACTTCTTCTATAGTAGCACATATTTTAGACATAGGTGGATTTAAAAAGCCAAGATTTCTTATAAAGCTCATTTCTTCAGCAATGGTTTTGAATGAGAGTGTATTGTATCCTATTCCCCAACTATAAAAAAACAGTTTTCTACTTGCTGTCACTTTTGGGTCTAGTTGTCTAAGACTTCCAGCAGCTGCATTTCGTGGATTTGCAAATGGTTGTTCACCATTTTTGATTCTTTGGATGTTGATTTGTTCAAAGTCATCTTTTTTGATTACTATTTCACCACGGATTTCTATGGTATCAAGATAGTCAATCTCTAGTGGTATTGAGTGGATAGTGAGGATATTATTTGTAACATCTTCCCCTATCGTCCCATCACCTCTTGTGATTGCAGTTTTGAGTTTGCCATTTTCATAGATAAGATTCATACTAGCACCATCAAACTTTGGCTCACAATAAAATTCCAATTCACTATGTATTTTTCTAGCACGATTTGCCCAGTCGATAAGCTCTTCATGATCAAATACATCTTCTTGTGACCACATTCTTGATAAATGAGGAGCTTTATTAAACCCATCAAGCACCACACCGCCTAGTCTTTGAGTAGGTGAGCTTTGTAATATGTGTTGAGGATGGAGTGATTCATAAGCTTTTAATTCACGGTAAAGTTTATCATATTCTTCATCGGTAGCTTGTGGATTGTCTAATACATAATAAGCCCAAGCCCAAGAGGATGCTAGTTTTACTTTTTGTAAGTATTCATCATGTGTCATTTTGTACCTTATATTTGATAATATTTATCTGTTTTATCTATATAAGAGTATCCAAAAATCCCTTAAAACTATTGTAATTTTTTCTTCATATCGTAGTGGTGTACCACATCTTCAAGTTCTTTTATTCTATTGTTTGCTATTTCTAATTCTTGTCGTTTATTCAAAAAAGCATCTTGTAAACTTTTCTTTTCTATTTCCAATGCTTGCATTTTTAGTGTTTGAGTTTTTAGTTCTACTGCTAAAGAATTGATTTTTGATTGTTCTTGTGATGTTTTTTCTCTTTGCATAGAGTAAAAACTATCTTGTTTATTTGCAATACTTTGTAACTCTTTTTCTCTAAGATTTAAGTTAGTAAGTAACATTGCATTTTTTTCTCTTAGTCTATAAACTTGCTCTTGAAATGACTCTTGAATATTGAGAAAGTATTGTGTCTTTGCATCAAGTTCATCATTAAACTTTGCTCTCAATTCAGTTTCAATTTGATTTTTGGTTCTTATTTTTTCAGATTTTAAATCTATTACATTTTTTTTGAGATGTTTATTAAACTCAGATACTTTTTCACTTTCTTCTACTTCATCAGTTATGATATGTCTTGAGCTAATATATTCTTTTATATTTCCATGACTGTCACGAATAGGCATAATCATAGCATTTACAATATAGCTACTTCCATCTTTGGCTTTATTCTTGACTTTTCCTCTCCAAATCTCTCCATTTGTAATAATACTCCACATCTGAGCAAAAATATCACTATTCATATCAGGATGTCTTACAATACTATGAGGTTGTCCCAATATTTCTTCTTTTGAATATCCTGAGATTTCACAAAATACATCATTTGCATAAATAATATTTCCTTTTAAATCTGCTTTTGTAATAAGATTGTGTTTGCCAAGTAGTGTAAACAAAATTTCTAATTCTTTATTTTGCTTGATAATTGTTTCTTCATGTTCAAAAGATAATAATACTTGATAGATAAGTATAAGAAAAGTTTTAAGCTGTACTGGTTTTAGTACAAATTCATTGAGTTTTACTTTGAGAGCTTTGATAAATAAATCTTTTGACATATCACCAGTGATAAGCATTAAGGCTATTTTTCGGTCTGTTTTCCTGATTTGTGTAAATAAATCAAGACCATTCATCTTGGGCATATTATAATCAGCCATTACAATATTTAACTCTTGTTTATGCTTTGTATATACTTCAAATCCTTCTTTTCCATCAGAAGCCGTATATACATTTTTGAATAAATAACCAAGCGTATTCTTGAAATTCTCTAATATCAACAAATCATCTTCTACTATCAAAACAGAATATTTTGCGAATATAGGTTTTACCTCGTGAAGGTTAAAATTATGAGCACTTAACACACTTTACACCCCTAAAAATCAACAAATAACTAAAAACTACAACACTCAAGTAAGATTTTTAAATCTTTTATTTAGTATATCATAAATTGTTTTAGTTTTCATAATTTTAGAAGGAAATATAAGAATATATTATATGTATAAATATTTTTTATATGAAAAATAACTAATTACTTTTAGTTTTTTAGAAGAATATAATTAAGCAATCCCCATCAATACATCTTTTAAAATTTTGAATATTTTTTCTATGGAAGCGAGTTCTACTCTTTCATTGTATGAATGAGGTAAATGAATATTTGGTCCTAATGAAGCTATCTTTATATTTGGGTATTTATGTTTTAGGATAGAACACTCAAGTCCTGCATGTATTGCATAAAGTTTTGGATTTGGAAATTCTTTTTTGTAAGCTTCAAGCAAAATATCACTTAGTTCATTTGTTTGTGGATTCCATGCTGGGTATTTGCCATTCGTGCTTGATGAAAATCCAAAGTTTTCTAAAAGTAGGGCAGTTTCATTTGTGATAAGTTCTAATTTATCATTGTCCATTGACCTAGCACTAAGCTCTACTGTCACTTTCTCAAAATCTGTTTTGATAAGGGCTAGATTTATTGATGTGATAACTGATTGTAGATTTTTATCGTATTCTCTTATTCCATTTGCAAAGGAATATAAAAAATCTACTATTTTTGGGCTAAGAATTGTCAGATGTTTGGCTTCAGTACTTAGTTTATTAATAGTAGTAAAAGAATCTTTAGAGATAATTTTATCCTTTGAAGCAACTATTGCACTTACACTTTTTGGAATAGAGTTGATTCTCTCACCTCCATTTATATCAAGTACCAAACAATTTGATTCTTTCAAAGTACGAGATAGAAGTTTGATTGCATTTGGAATATTTTTGTCTATATCTACACCACTATGCCCACCATCTAATTCATTTACACTGATTTCATACAATGTATATCCATCATTTGGAATAATCTCTTTTTTTGCAATAGTTCCTTTTATATCTACCCCACCAGCACATCCAATACAGATTTCATTTTCACATTCACTATCAAGATTTATCATATAAGTTGAGTTGAGCTCAAAATCTATATCATTAGCACCAAGCAAACCAATTTCTTCATCACTTGTAAAAAGATATTCCAAATCCAAGCCACTATCCATGCAAGCCATCATCATAGCACAACCTATGCCATTATCAGCCCCAAGCGTAGAGTTTTGAGCATACAAATACCCATCTCGTTCTATAATTATCGGAGGAGTGGCATTGTCATCTAAACACACGATATCATAATGTGATTGCAAACATACTTTAGCTTTAGAATTTTCTTTTTTGCATAGTATATTATTGGCATCATCAACAAAAGTTTCATACCCTCTATCCGTAGCAAAGTTGGTAATAAAATCAATAAACGGCTTATGATTCTTGCTACATCTTGGAATTGCAGTCAATTGATGAAAAAAATTTATAACACTCACAAAAAAACCTTTTTAATTAATGCTTAACGCTTAAAACTACTCTCCAACAGTAGTTTTAAGATTTCTATTCTTATATGCTAAAGCTATTAATGCCCCAATAGTTATAACAGACACATACACCCAAGTAGGAATTGGCACAGGGTCACCTGTAGCGTATGAATGAAGACCTGAAAGGTAGAAATTTACTCCAAAATATGTCATAAGAATTGATGAAAACGCTACCAAAGATGCTACACTAAATACAAATGGGTTATTAAGTGGTTTGATAAGTCTTAAATGTAAAACAATTATATATACAACAATTGCTACATAAGCCCAAGTCTCTTTTGGATCCCATCCCCAATATCTTCCCCAAGATTCATTTGCCCATACACCACCTAGGAAGTTTCCAATTACCAAGAAAGTCAATCCAAATATTAAAGCAATTTCATTGATTGCTGTTATTTGTTTGATAGTATCATCAATATGTGGTTTGTTTGAATTTCTAAATATAAATAAAATTAATGCCATAAATCCAAGCATTGCACCAAGTCCCAAGAAACCATAACTACCTGTTATAGCCGATACATGGATAGTTAGCCAATAAGATTTTAGTACTGGTACAAGAGTTGTTATTTGTGGATTGATATTACTTAAATGTGCTGTAAACATAAATACAGAAGCTACAACAGAAGTTGCTGCCAATGCCATTAGTGAATTTCTAAAAAACACAGCCCCAGCTAGAGCTGCTGACCAAGCTATATAAAGGAGCGATTCATATGTATCACTCCATGGTGCATGACCACTTATATACCATCTAAGACCCATACCAATAGTATGAATTAAAAACAAAGTTGCTACTGTATAGTAAGCTACCTTATTTACTTTTGTCGAATATAATTTTGTATTGATAACGCTAGCCATTGCTATTATAAACAATATCAAACCAACAAATATATATGCAGATGTAAGATTTTGGAATATATTTGCTTTATTTACAAGAATTTCTAAATTTAATTGATTTTGTGATGGAATTACATTTTTCCCAACACTTTGTTGATATGTAGATATATGATTTAAGAATATATTACCATTTTCGTAGTCACTATTAGCCAAAGAGTTAATAAAACCTTTTATCATCAAGCTAACTGCTTCTTTATGCGGTTCACTCAATACATCTAGTGCTTCAATTGGGCTATACCATTTGTTATTTTCAGCATTTTGATATGGCAAGATTCTAAGCAAAGAGCTATTATATACCATATAAGCAATATTGATTCTCTCATCAACTGCTATGATATCTCTCTCATAAGTTCCTCTATCAATAGGTTGTATTCTATTTGCTTCTTCCACAAGTTTTGCAAGTCTATAACTTCTTCCATCAAATACTTCACTAAAAGCAATATATCTTTCATTATTGCCAACACCCAAAAATTCTTTTAGTTTTGGAGTGGTGATTTTTATCATTTTTATTTGAGACCAAACATCTGGACGAGTAAGCATACCCAAAATAACCTGGTCACTATTCATACCAAACATTGATGCTTTACCAGATAATTTGTTGATAATATCAGTATTAAGAGTATTTAGTGGCTTCATTCTACCCATATTATCTTGAGTGATAAGCTTTCCAAAATTTTCAGCACTTTGTGTTGAGTCTACTCTAAATTTAGTCAAATAATCAACTATATCATTGTCATTTGCTTTTAAATCTGTTGATAATAAAGCAAAAATAGCTAGTACAAACACAGCTGTTTGTTTGAATCTTTTGAGGTATCTAGTAAGTGTCAAAAATCTACTTTTTTTATCAAATAAATTCCACAATAACCCAACTGTTAATAAAAAATACCCCAAATATGTAGGCCACTTACCTGGGTCATTATTGACTGATAATACAGTTCCTAGTTCATCCATATCGTAAGAGCTTTGGAAAAACTTGTATCCGCCATAGTCTAATGTATTATTCATAAAAATTCTATAATCAAATTTTGTGTCACCATCAATAACTGTTACTTCACTTGAATATGATGATGGAGACATAGACCCTGGATATCTAACAAGCTCAAAATCTCTTAAATGTATTTGAAATGGTATTGATATTAGTTTTGAACCATATTCAACTCTTATTTTGATATTATCATTAAATGTAATATCTACAGGCATACCACTCAATCCTCTTTTCCCAACTAGTCTTACTTCTTGAGTTTGACCATCTACTGAAGCATCAGCTAGAATAATACCTATATCTGTACCATTTTGTTTAACATATTGATAATTCTTATATTTTAAATTAAAAACTTTATCACCAAAACTTACATTATAGTTGAAACTATTGAATATAGCACTAAATTCTTTTTGATATTCTTGATAATAAACATTTGTACCATCATTGATAGTAATTTGCATATAAGGTTCTAGCGAAATCATCTGATTTGTTGTTTCACCTTCTCTTACTTGTAAAATTCCTTCAAATCCTATATATCTTGTCACGCCTGAACCTATTAGTATCACAACAAATGCAATGTGAAATAAAAATTTAGCAGGACTTTTCCACATTTTGGTAAAATATACAATACCTGCTAGATTTATAGTAGTTAAAATAAGTGCAATTTCATACCAAAGTGCATTATATACCAAAACTCTAGCCGTAGAAGTTCCGAAATCATTTTCTACAAATGTAGCAACAGCAGCACCAAGACCGATAGTAAAAAGTAAGAAGATCGTAGTTTTATACGAAAACAAGAGGCTTTTAAGAAGATTCAAGAGCAATCCTTTAGATTTTTATGGAAGTATTATATACAAACAAATATTAGACTTTTGTTTGTTTTACCAAACTAATGTTAAAATTAAAAAAAAATTTATAGTTACAGGACAAATATGCACATCAAACAACTAAGAGATGAGAGAAATAAGTGGTTTTTTTGGAAAAATATACTTCCAATTTATGAAAAAGTTCAAAAAACAAAGCAAATTGATATCAAAAATATTTATATTGAAAATGACGATTGGTTTAAAGTAGGGAATAAAGATGATTTTAGTGATAGTGAATATGAAGAAATACTATCATGTGCAAAAAAGCTTATTCCTTGGAGAAAAGGACCATTTGATGTATGTGATATCAAAATAGATAGTGAATGGCAAAGTAATATTAAGTACAATCTTATCAAAGAGCATTTGGATATCGAAGGGAAAATTGTAGCTGATGTGGGGTGTAACAACGGATATTATATGTTTAGAATGTTGGAGAAAAAACCAAAAAAACTTATTGGGTTTGACCCTTCACCACTTTTTAAGCTCCAATTTGATTTTGTAAACCATTTTGCAAAAAGTGATATTGTATATGAGCTTTTGGGAGTTGAGCATATAGAATATTACGAACATAAATTTGATTTTATAGTAATGATGGGTGTACTTTATCATAGAACTGACCCAATAAGCACACTCAAATCTCTTGCCCGTGCAATCAATCAAAATGGTGAGATACTAATAGATACATTTATGATAGATGGTGAAGATGATATGGTGCTTACTCCAAAAGATAGATATTCAAAAATACCAAATGTTTATTTCGTACCAACTGTAAATGCACTCAAAAATTGGCTAAGTCGTGCTGGATTTGGTAATATAGAGATAATAGATATCAAAAAAACTGGATTTGATGAACAAAGAGCAACACAGTGGAGTTTTGAGCAAAGTCTAGAAGACTATCTTGATGCTACCAATCCAGATAAAACAGTAGAAGGGTATCCTGCACCGAAAAGGGTTTATTTGAAAGCACGCAAGATTTAGGTGGTAGGTGGTAGGTGGTAGGTGGTAGGTGGTAGGTGGTAGGTGGTAGGTGGTAGGTGGTAACGAAAAATTATTTCTTAATTATCTTCTCTACCCTCTACAAACTAAAAACTAAAACCTACTCTTCATCCAACAACCTCTCTTGAAGTTTATCTATTGCATTTTCAAGTTTTGTGATATCTAATCCAAATTCATTTGCTAGTTCAAAAGCTTTTGCTATATTTGATTCACTCAAAGGGTCAGTTATAGTACAAGCGGTTTTTGCTACTTTTAGAATTTGAGCTTTTTGTAGGAAATCTGGTTTTACATTTTTGATATCATCTACATATTCTATGGCATCTATTAGATTTTCACTAAGTTTCCAGTGTTTGAAAATATTTGCAGTAATTTGTGAGCTACTAAGTCCTATCATTTTACGCTCAACATCTTCTACACTTATTTGACCACTATGGATTAGCTTATTAAAAGAATCTGTTTTACCATATCCAGATGCTATTTCAGCGATTATTAGTTTGCCTATATCTTGCAAAAATGCAGGAATAGAAAGCTCTTCTTTTAATTCTTTTGAAATAGAACTAGTCCAGATATTGATTAAAGCTGCTATTAGATTGGAATATTTCATAAATTGGTCAATATCTATACCATAAGCTCTCAAATCTGTTTTAAGAATATTCTGCATTGAGCTTCCAAGTGCTATAGATATAGTAAAGTTAACTCCAAGTAAACTAATAGCTCGGCTAGGTGTCTCAACTTTGCTTCTAAAAGCAAACATAGCTGAATTTGCAACTTTTAGTAAAGTTGAGATTGTAAGAGGGTCTTTTTCAATAATTGACAGCAAAATTTCAGGGTCTTTATTGGGACTAGTTCTAAAGTCTTCAAGTTGGGCTATGGTTGAAGGAAGAGGAGGTAGGGCATCTATTTTATTTGTAATAATTGACATTTTTTACCTCTTGTATATACCATTTAAAATAATTCTATACTTGTTTCAATTTCTTTTTTATAAACTAAGACTGTACTTCTTGCTATATTTTTCGCTTCTTGAAGAGCAATATCAGCGTTTTTGATAACTTGTACTTTTGTATCACTTAGATGTGGGAAAATAGCAACTCCAGCACAAGCTGTTTTTTTGAGTGTTTGATTTGTATAAAAATTAACTACAACTTCCTCTTTTGAAAATTGTATAATAATCTCTTTTGCATAATTATACGCTTGGTCTTCGCTAATATCATTGATTAAAATTAAACAATCATAACCAGTTAATTTTACACAAGTTGAATTTGATGGAACAACAGATTTGATAACATTAGCCAATGAAACTAGTACCTTATCCCCAATCTCATAATCAAACTCATCAATTACAGCTTTGAATCTATCAACTTCTATCATCAAAAACGCAGTAGTTTTCACATTACAATTGAGTTGATTTTGATTTCTGAGACATTCATCAAGATATTTTCTATTATAAAAACCAGTTATATGATCTTTAAAGGAGTTTTGTAAAAGCTCTTTTTGTATAATAAAATCTTTAATAATAGGATTGAGTAAAAAGAATATAGAACTCAATATATGATTGTCCTCTTCCAACTTTTGGAAGTCAATTTCATTTTCTGCATTTATTGCAATAACTAAATTTTTGTAATAATGAATTTCAATAATAAAAGTTTTACATATTGGACTATCTAGATAAAAATCTTCACCTTTTTGAAAAATCACTTGATTATAATCTATTTCTAGATTATAAAATGTAACTTTAAAATCTTTGATATTATATTTTGAGTGAAACCATTTGTATATTATATCTATTAAAGAATCAATACTATGAGAGTACTGGATATTTTCGTATAGAGAAAAAATATCATCAATATTCTGTTGTGCATAAGTATCAGATGAACTATCTTTAATAAGTTTTAATATATCATTTTTCATTAAAATAAATTTACCATTCCTTCTTGTTCTTTATGAAATCTAAGTACTTTACTTCTTCCCAAATTTCTAGCTTCATACAAAGATATATCGGCATTTTTCAGTATCTGATCAACTGATGTTGAATCGTTTGGATACATAGAAATTCCTATACAGATAGTTTTCTTTAACTTTTGATTACTATATATATCTACATCAACTTCAACTTCACTAAATCTTTGAATAAGCTTCAATGCTACTGATATTGTACTATCTTCATCTTTTACATTTGATAAAACAACCAAAAATTCATCACCATCAAGACGAACAACAATATCAGATTCTCTTATATTATCTGTCAAAACTTTTGCAAGAGATACTAAAACTTTATCCCCAATTTTATAATCAAATTCATCAATAACAGCTTTGAAATGATCAATACCAACCATTAAAAACCCTATTTGTTTATTTTCACGAAGTGCCAGAGGAAGTAACTGATGTAGGTACTCTACTAAATAAACACGATTATATAATCCTGTTATGCTATCTTTAAAGGATGTTTCTTTAAGTTCCAAAAATAAAACAGCATTTTTGATAGCCGAACTTATACCTTGAATGATTGAAGATATGTATTGGATATTTTGATATAAATTTTCTTGATGTTCATAGTTATCCGCATGAAAAGATAGCAAAATATCTTGATCCTCAGATAAAAAAATAGTATTTGTAAAACTTAAAGCATCATTGATATCAAACTCTTGACCTTTATGAAATAAAACAATTTGATGGTCAGTATTTTTATTAATAAGAATTAACTTAAGATGTCTTATTTGAAATTCTTTAGCTAGCCAAATAGCTAATTTACCAATAAACTTATCAAATAAAATATAATCACTTTCCAACCAACCAATTAAGTCAAAAGTTGAAGTTATATTCTCTTTTAGTTTATCTTTTGATTCACTTTCTTCTATAGTTTTCAATATTATCTGTTTCATATAATCAATATTCCTATCATTTTAAAATAAGTCAACACCAGTTAATTGCTCTTGTGAAAATTGTATTACTCTATTACGCCCTTTTCTTTTTGCCTCATATAGAGCAATATCTGCATATTTGAATATACTATCAATTGAATTAGAATTATCAGGGTATATTGCCATTCCAATACTAATAGTTTTTTTGATAGTAGTATTTTCATACACTTTTATTTCATTTTCACCAACTTTTAATCTTAGTTTTTCTGCAACTTTTAAAGCTTCTTCATCTGAAGTAATCCCTACAAGTATTACTATAAATTCTTCACCACCAAATCTTATAACAACATCAGATTCTCTTATGTTTTCTGTTAGTACTCGTGCTAATTCTTTGAGAGCAAAATCTCCAATATCATGACCATACTCATCATTTACTGCTTTGAAATGATCCATATCTAGCATTAAAATTGCCATTTTTTTATCTTCTCTATCTATCTGAGGGAGAAGTTTTTTGAGATGTTCATCTAGGAATTTTCTATTATAAAGACCAGTTAAAGAATCTTTAAATGCTGATTCTTGTAAAGCTTGTAATAATAGTTTAACTTCAATATTAGGAGCAGATTCTGTTATATAACTTTTTATAAAACTAATATTTTGATGTATTTTATCTAATTCTTCTTTTGAGTCTAAAACAAAATTTATTACTAAACTTACATCTTTTGAAAGTTTTGTTTCTATACAGTAGTGGTACTTTGATTGACTTAAAAAATATGGACAACTATTGTGATATTCCAAACTAGTAACATCACTTTTTGTTCTTGAAGCACGGCAAAGTTCAGGATTGTCTTCCAATTCCTTAGAACAAAAATACAGCTCACCATGCTTATAAACTATTTCCATAGTTTCTAATGTATGATTGACTTCAATAATTGTAAAGTGTTTTAAATCAAATTTATTTCTTAGTACTTGTGATAATCTTATATATATATCATTTTTTGTTTCATCAAGTTCTATTGCTTTTTTGAATTGGAAAATATTAGATAGATTTTCTACAATCATATTGGCATCTTCAATAGGATTTAATTGACCTCTTTTATTTATATGTCCTATCAAACCTTTTAGCTTATTGTCAATACCAGCAAATGTATTATCTAGTTTGTTGATTAGATTATTATAAACATCCACTAGGTCTTTAATTTCTTTTTCATCACTTGGAGAAGTTTTTAGTTGAATAAATTTTCCATTTACAGCATGTTGTATATTTTCATCTAGTTTTTCTATAACATCAAAATATTTATGTAAAATTTTATTTAAAATAGGGTAAATAACAATCAGCAATAATAATGTCAAGATTGAAAGCATATAAATAGTTTTTAAGCCTAAATCTTTTAAATCACTGATATCCAAAACAAGGCTAATTACACCAAGAGTATCACCAAATTGTACATTATGACACTTTAGACAGTCTGTATTGCCATTGTTTATAGCTTTGTAAGGTATTGTCACTCTTATTAAAGGTTCAGGGTCAAAATATCCACTTACTATAAATTCCATTTTGCCATTTTTTAATACTTTTAAATCTATATCATCTCTTGGGTATTCATTTTTGAAAGGTTCACCATATTGATTTGTAACATTGTCACCTCTTACTACCCATATTTCTTTGATGTTTTGTACACTTGAAATAGAATTTAGAAATACATCTCTTTGATGTGTATTCCCATTTATCATATGTGTTGTTAATCCATTTTTAACAAGTTCTGATACTGAAACAGCTTTGTTTAAACTTGAATTTATACCATAAACTCTAGAATTGTATAATTCATACAATGCAAATATCATAGTAAATCCTAGGAGTATTAATACAAATTTATTAACAATTTTTTTTCTCATATTACTTTTATTATCCAATTAAATATAATTTAACCAATTTTTTAATGAATTGATTTCATTTTTTAAAGTTGTCTTATCCCCATGTCCAGGATATACCGTAAAATCTTTTTTGTTTGTGTCCCATGATAAAACTTTATTAATACTTTTTTTCATATCACTAGGATTTGAATATGGAAAATCAACTCTTCCAATAGAACCTCTAAAAATAAAATCACCGCTAAATATAGTATCTTCTATTTTTATCATACTACATCCTGGAGTATGACCCGCAAATAAAAAATATTCAAACTTAAATCCATCAATATCAAAGGTTTCATCACCATCTACCAATACATCAGCCTCCACTTTTGGCACAGAGTGCCCAAAAGGGTCATCTTGTAGCATAAAAGCATCATTTTTTGGGATATAAATTGGGATATTTAGTTTAGCTTTCAGCTCTTTATTGCTCCATATATGGTCGAAATGTCCATGAGTATTAAGTATTGCAATAGGATTTGTTGTATTGTTTAGTACCCAATCAGTAGCATCCACACCTGGGTCGATAACAACTTGTTGGTTGGCAATATCAACAATATAACAATTAGTTTGATAAATCCCCATTGGCATAACTTTAACCGTCATTCAAACCCTTTTATGGTAACATTCTATTAATTTCGTACTATTTTATCTAAAAAAGGTTTAAAGTGTTATTCTTTTATGAAATATTTGAATTATTAATAATAACTAATTATAAAGACAAGGTAAGTAAATTTAATATTTTTTATGACAACTTCTTAAAAAATAATGTTGAGTGGGATAAAAATAATGCAATTAAAACATTAGAAAAACCTTCATATAGTGATTTTTGTACTATAATTTTACCCAAAAATCAGCATAAAAGAAAATATCTTGACACAATTGATGGCAAAAAACAGTTACTTCATACAATAGCTCATATTGAATATAGTGCTATAGATTTAGCTCTTGATGCTTGCTATAGATTTAGAGATATGCCAATGAATTATTATGAAGATTGGTTGGAAGTTGCTAATGATGAAGTACGACATTTTTTGATGTTAGAAAAGCTTATGGATGAAGTAGGGGTCAAATATGGTGATTATCCTGTACATACAAATCTTTTTGAAGCTATGAAAAAAACTCCAATACTACTAGAGAGAATGGCAGTAGTCCCAAGATTTCTAGAAGCAAATGGACTTGAACAAAATCCAAAAATTATGGAAAAACTCAAATCAAACAAAGATGAATTTAATCTAAAGATTATTAATGCACTAGAAATTATTTTGGAAGAAGAGATAGACCATGTAAGAAAAGGTGATAGATGGTTTAAATATGAGTGTGATAAATTAGGACTAAACCATCAAGATACTTATCTTGATATTTTAGAAAAGCACTATCCAAAAAGTACAAAAAACTCCAAAGAACTCAACTTTGAAGCTAGAAAAAGAGCAGGATTTAGCTGTGATGAGCTAAAAATTCTCTCTAATAAAACTGAGTGTAGCTAAAATATCATCCTATTTCAAATCTATTTCTTCCATTTTCTTTTGCTACATAAAGAGCTTTATCGGCTCTTTTTACTATAGATTCGTCATTGTCACCATCTTTATAGATAGTAATACCAAATGAACATGTAAGATGTGATACAGGTGCAAAAGATGTAATTGATAGTTTGTTTTGAAGTTTATGCACTAATTGCTCTAAAGAATTTATATCTGAATATTTTGCTATTATTACAAACTCTTCTCCACCCCATCTAGCAAAGAAATCATCTTCTCTAAGAATTTCTTGAATTGTATTGGAAATTGTAACAAGCACATCATCACCCACTTGATGACCATAAGCATCATTGATTCTTTTGAAATAATCAATATCAAACATTATAAATCCAAAAGTTTCATTGTATCTTGCAGCACTCTTTATTTGAGTATGAAGTTGTTTCACAAAAGCTCTTCTGTTATAAAGTCCTGTTAATGAATCATGCGTTGAAATATATTCTAACTCTTTTTTATCTGTAATATTTTCCCTATAAGAGCTATATCCTATCTTATTGCCATTATCATCAAAAATAGGGTCTATTACTATTTTGGTCCAGTATGTTGTACCATCTTTGCGTACATTTTGAATCTCACCAATAAATCTTTCATTGTTGTTAATAGTGTCCCATAAATTTGCAAAAAACTCTTTTGGCATTGAAGAGTGTTTGAAAATTTTGTGATTTTTTCCTATGAGGTAAGTTCTATCATAGCCAGTTAAATGTGCAAATGCCTCCGAAATATATGTGATATTCCCATCTAAATCTGTTGTTGTATACAATGCACTTCTTGAAATAATATCATTTAGTTTTTGAAGTTCTTTTGCTTTGGCATTAATTTTATTTTCCATCTCAAGTTGATTTGTAATATCTCTTGATACTAAAAGCATAAATTCATCATCATCTGTTTGAATGTAGCTTATATTTGACTCTACTGGAAATTCAGTAGAGTCTTTTTTGATATGAATTTCTCTTGATGATATAAAATGTTTTTGTTTCAATTCATTTACTCTTTTATCCCAGTTTAATATTTGAGTTTCTACTAAAGATTTTGTAAAATTAGATATTTGTTGTTTTTTCATTTCTTGTTGTGAAAAACCAAGTGTTATACATGCTCTTTCATTGACATCAGTTACTTTCAAATCTTTTGTTGAGACAACATAAATTTCATCATTTACATTATTTAATAAAAATCTAGAAAAATTAAGTTTCTTAAAAATTTTGCTAATATAGCTATTAAGTAAAAAATAAGAAATAATTAGAGTAACAATAAGTAAAGCAATGCTTTTAATTATAAGATTTTCTAATTGTTCTGTATATGAAGTAATATCATCGAGAATTATAATCCTTCCTATTTCTTGATTTAGTGCATCATAAATTGACTTTTGAATTATTGAAAATGTTTGGTTTTGATAGATTATATCATCATGTTCTAAATCATTGAAATTAATTGTTGGTGCAATATTTTCAATAAAGTTATCACTTTTAGAACATAATGTACATAAGTTATAGCCATTAGTTTTAAGTTTTTCTTTTGAGTTTGAGATTACATATTCATCTTTGATAAAAAAATAGACTTTAGAGTTAAATATTTTTTGTATATTTTCAACCATAAGCGATGGTGTTACACCGAGTTCTAAAAAACCTATTAATGTATGATTTTCATAAATTGGTGTTATGTATCTATATGCTAATCCATTTTTACCAACTTCAAAAAAGCCACAACTTCTCGGGTTCTTGACTATATCTTTGATACATGGTCTAAAATTAGTCAAATCATCATCATTGCTATGTGGGTCATGTAGCCTTACTAGTGAGATACCATTAGAATCGAAGATTTGCATAATCGAAAAGCCAGGAATTTGACCTTTTAATGATATATAATGATTGTCAAATAATTGATGTAATCTTTTTTTATTTTTAGCGATTAAAGCTTCTGCTTTTGCTTCTTTATTATCCAAATTTAGAATAAAATTGATTCTTGATTTGAGCTGATTTTCTAGATTGTTTTCTAATATAATATTTAAATTATTAATTTGTTCAACATTTTTTGATTTTAGATATTCCATGTCTGTTTTACTATCGATATATGATAATACTGAGTAAATTGAAAATGACAATATAAATACTATTAATATTGTAAAAATTACATTCTTATTTTTGATATTATGGGTCATTGAAGTCCTTGGAATAATTGGATAACTTACTATAAGTTTTTATTAAGAAAACTTAATCTTTTTTTTGGCAAAAAAATAAGGGATGATTTGGATAATCATCTCTTATAGAATTAGTTAGTAAAATTTACTCAGTTACAGCTACAGCTACTGCGTCACTTTCCCAAATACCG
Source organism: Arcobacteraceae bacterium (assembly GCA_023229945.1). Classification (GTDB taxonomy): domain Bacteria; phylum Campylobacterota; class Campylobacteria; order Campylobacterales; family Arcobacteraceae; genus UBA6211. The sequence goes on from JALNYH010000021.1 coordinate 28,301, forward strand.
TGTTTTGTACAGTAAGCGTGAGCTACTAAGTTTAATTTATTTCCCATTGGGATTATATTAAATGTAACTTCTGCTTGAGCTTTTTGGTTGCCCAAAGTTCCAGCTACAAAGTCAGCTTTAGCTAGCATAGTTTCACCATCAAAAAGTGTAACACTAGCAATATAGTGATCAAAATCATCTGGATGAGTATAAGCCTCTCCAACTTTTACAGTAACTGCAAACTTTTCACCTTTTTTAGCTTCACTTGGACAGTGTACAAAAGCTGAATGTCTATCTATAAAGTCCTTCTTAGCTTCTCTCTCAACTGTATCTATATCAACATATCTATTTATTTTTGGCATTTTTTCTCCTTTGATTAATTATATTTGTATTATAACATAAAAAAGCATAATTAAATAGGATAATTTTAGTCTTAATTGGATGGTGTAAGTTTAATTTTAGGTGGTAGGTGGTAGGTGGTAGGTGGTAGGTGGTAGGTGGTAGGTGGTAACGAAAAATTATTTCTTCATTATCTTCTCTAGCCTCTACAACCTACCCTCTACAAACTATCAACTAATGTTATGATTGAGTCCAAGCTCTTTGTCACTTAGACCAAGGGCAAGTCCGACCATTTGTGGTAAGTGAAGAATAGGAATTTTAACTTCTCTTCCCATTTCTTTAGCGATATTGTGTTGTTGTACATCCATTCTTAGGTGACATAGAGGACAAGGTGTTACCATGATATCTGCGTTGTTATCTATAGCATCTAGCATAGCTGAGCCTGATAGTCTATTTGCAGTTTTTGGATTTTGAAGCTCCACATGGAAACCACAACATTTATTGCTTGAACCATAATCTACACTGTTTGCTCCAAGTGCAACAGCCAAATCATCTATTGATTTTGGAACATATGGGTTTTCTCCACCATTTGAGTGGTTTTGAAGATGGCTTGGTCTTATATTGTGACAACCATAAAACGCAGCTACATTTACACCAGTGAGAGGTTTTGTTACTTGTGAAGCTATTTTGTCATATCCATAGTCATCTTGTAGTGCATACAAGAAATGTTTTACTTCACTCGTACCTTTGTATTCAAGTCCAACTTCTGCTAACTTTTCATTTACTTTTGCTTTTAGCTCTGGGTCGTTATCTAGTCTTTCTTTTGTAAGACTTGTGTTTAGTTGGCAAGTATTACAAATAGTTACCATATGAAGTCCAAGTTTTTCAGCGTAGCAAATATTTCTAGCATTTAATACAAGTGACAACATATCATCAAAATCTTGCAAGTGACTAGCTCCACAACAGCTTGCTTCATCAAGAAGAACAAGCTCAATTCCTAGTTTATTAGCTATTGCCATAGTTGATTTTAGAAGTTCTGGAGTACTTTCTCTAGCAGTACATCCTGTATAAAGTGCATATCTTAATTTTTTCATATTAACTCCTAAAATTTCGCAGTTGATGTAGATGCAACAAGTTTTTTTATCTCATCAAGATTTTTTGATTTTGGCATATTCCAAGGCATTACAATCTTACCTTTTTTGAACATTGCATAAGCTTCTGGGATATGTTTCATTACTCCTGGTATTCCTTCAGAATATTTTACAAGCTCACCTTCATCTAATATACCGTGCTTCATAATAGACCATTTAAATCCTACGGCATGTCTTGAAGCTACATTGTTTTCTACTAGCCCTTTTTCAAACGATTGTAAGTGTAGTGATGTGATTTTGCTTATTGGGCTTAGTTCTTTTGGACACGCTTCCGCACACTCAAAACACTTCACACAATCCCAAATACCACTTCCCATTTCATTTACGATAATAAGTCTTTCGTTTGTTGCATTGTCTCTTACATCAGAGTTGAATCTCCAAGCTTTTGTAAGAGCTGCAGGTCCAAGATAATCTTCATTTACTTGAACTGCTGGACATGCGTAGTAGCAATTTCCACACTGGATACAATAATCAGCTTCATCAAGTTTGTTTGCATCAGCTATGCTTACTACATTTTCACTCTCAGGATGTGGTTCAACATCTGCTATCAAATATGGCTTTACAGCGTCATATTTTGACCAAAAATCACCTTTGTCTATAATCATATCTTTATATACACGCTTTAGACTTTGAGGCTCTAGTGTAAGTGTAGTTCCAAATATATCTACTAGTTCAAAAACATTATCTTTACAAGCTAGTGTTGCTTTACCATTTACTTTAACAGCACAGCTTCCGCAAATTCCGTGACGACAGCTTCTTCTATATGAAAAACTTCCATCATGTTCCCATTTTATTCTATTCATTACATCAAGTACAACTTCATCTTTACTTACTTCGATTTCGATTGTGTCATAATGTGGTAAATAATCAGTAGCTTTATTGAATCTAAAAACTTTCCAAGTTAATTTTTTTGTATTACTCATTTTGACACCTCTTAATATGTTCTTTCAACTGGCTCGTATTTGCCCATTACTACATCCATATAATCTATATCAATGTTTCCATCTTTTTTCATATAAGCCATAGTGTGTTTTAGATATTTTTCATCATCTCTAGTAGGGAAATCATTTCTAAAGTGAGCTCCACGACTCTCATTTCTAGCCAATGCACCTTCTACTATAAACGCTGCAAAATCTAGCATATGACCCAGCTCTACTGCTTCTTGTAAGTCAGTATTATAAATTTCAGATTTATCATCAATTCTAATATTTTTAAACTCTTCTTTTAGTGCTTTGAGTATTTCTTTTTGGTTTGTCAAAGATTCACCAGTTCTAAATACACCTGCATTATTTGTCATACTTTCTTGAAGTTTAGTTCTAAGTTCTGGTACTTTTATCGTACCATTATTCTCTCTAATAGTACTTAGTTCATTGATAGCATTTGTTGCATCATCAACTTTTGCATCTTTAAATGTAATACCAGCATGTACATCTTTTGCAATATTTTCACCAACCCATCTTCCAAAGAACAATGCCTCAAGAACAGAGTTTGCTCCAAGTCTGTTTGCTCCATGAACACTTACACATGCACACTCTCCAGCAGCATAAAAACCTTCTACAAGTTCTTTTGAATTTTTTCTTACATGACCATCTATATCAACAGGAATTCCACCCATAGAATAATGAGCAGTTGCAGCAATTGAAATTGGCTCTTTTATCATATCTTGACCCAAGAATGTAATAGCTAAATCTCGAAGTTCTGGTAATCTTTCCATAATCAAATCTTTTCCAAGATGAGTAAGGTCTATCATAACATGGTCTTTATTTACACCACAGCCTCTACCTTCAAGTATTTCTTGAGTAATAGCACGACTTACAACATCCCTAGAAGCCAGTTCTAGCTTATTTGGTGCATATTTTTCCATAAATCTCTCACCCAAAGAGTTGTAAAGTTTTCCACCTTCACCTCTTGCAGCTTCACTTATAAGTACACCATTTCCCGCAATTCCAGTTGGATGAAACTGAACAAACTCCATATCTTCTAATGGAAGTCCATGACGAGCTACAATTGATAGTGCATCTCCTGTATTTGCATGTGCATTTGAATTGATTTTGAATGCTCTTCCATATCCACCAGTTGCAAACATTACAGCACGAGCATTGAAAATAGCAGGTTTTGAGTTAGTTAAATCATAAGCGATTACACCACTTACTTTATTCCCATCATAAATCATATCAGCCACATACCACTCATCCAAGAAAGTAACACCTTGTCTATGAGCTTGTTCGTATATTGTTTGAAGAAGTGTAAGTCCTGTTCTATCTCTTGCATAACAAGCTCTTGGCTTGCTTTGCCCACCAAAAGGTCTTTGAGCAATATGACCTGTATCGTTTCTACTAAATACAGCTCCCATTCTCTCAGCCCATCTAATAGTCTCAGGTGCTTTTTCACACATAAGTGTAATAGCATCTTGATCACCCAAATAATCACTACCTTTTACCGTATCAAATACATGTAAATCAGTACTATCTTCTGGATTAAGTGCTGCATTGATACCACCTTGAGCAGCCCCTGAGTGACTTCTAAGAGGATGAAGTTTTGTTAGTACACATACACTAAGCCCCGCATCTCTTATCTCTTTAGCAGCAGCACATCCTGCAAGACCAGCCCCAACTATAACAACATCATATTTATGTATAGGAATTCCCATTTTTGTCCTTTTGTGCAATAATCTAGGTTATTGTAACAAAAAAAGACAAATAGAAACTTTAGGTGTGTAGTTTTATTAAAGATTGTAATAATAGCTGTTACGAAATGTGTCATTGATTAGGTGGTAGGTGGTAGGTGGTAGCGAAAAATTATTTCTTAATTATCTTCTCTACCCTCTACAAACTAACAACTACAAACTACCCTCTACAAACTAACACCTACAAACTAACACCTACTCTATGTTTATCTAAGCCCAAAGTCTTAGTATCTTTATTTCCACCTAGTATTTTAGTAAACTCTGTTTTTGATAAAATAGGCATTCTGATATCTCTTCCTACTGCATTTTCTATATTGCATTGCATTCCATCAAAAATTGATAAATATTCATCATCAACTATGACCAAATCAGCATTATTGTCTTTTGCATCTAGTAAGAATTCACCGATAAGTTTTAAAGAGAATTTTTTATTGTCACTTTTTAGATTGCATATTGCTATATCATTGTATGCTGTAGATATATCTATATATGTACCACCACAATTTTTTATTAAGTCTTTTGTTTGAGTTGTTGGCATATATGCAGATATATTAAATCCGTCAAATTTTTGTGCTATTTGTATATCAGATATATCAAGATATGATGGTTTTTTATAAGTAATCCCAGCCATTCCAAATAAAGATGCTATTTTTGACTCTTGATTTGCAAAAGCAAATATTCTATTTTCTAGTGATGTGTGATAGCATATTCCACTATTTTCATTGGTAATAATTGCCAAAATTTCATCTTTTAATGATGGATTTTGTGATATTAAATCATAAGCAATATATAGTGCAACATCACCAATATAATCACGATTTAGATTGATTGAATTTGAAGCATAGTAAACTAGCTCATAATTATCAGTATAATGTTGTTTTTGAGAGTAGTTTAGATATTTGTCAAATAAAGCTATACTAGCTAAAAAATCACTATTATCATAAACGAAATCTTTAGTAGCACGATATATACTAATAGGTTCAATTTTCCAATCATTTCCCAATACTTCAACAATATCATTTACTTTTGTATTAGCATTTGTATAAAGATGGTTGATTTTGACATTTATAGTTTTTGATTTATCCAAACAAAATGAATCAAGTTGATTGATAGTATCTAGCAAATCATTTATTGATGTATTGTTATCATATTTTAATGTTTGTTTTTTATAGTATGGTAGATAGTCTGTTGACTTATCAAAATGGAACAGTTCTATAAAGAGTTTCTTCATCGTTATACCCCGTGTTTAATTTGAGGATTATTATAGTATAATCTTTCTTATGAAACAAAACAACGAAAACTTTTTTATAGAACAATTTGTACAAAATACAAAACATATTGGTGATGATGGAGCGGTGATAGGTAAATGGGTTTATTCTCAGGATGCTTTTTTTGAAAATGTACATTTCAAAAAAGAGTGGATGAGTCTAGAACAAATAGCTACGAAAGCAATGCTAGTCAATATAAGTGATGCAATAGTGATGAATTCAAAGCCAAAATATGCTCTTTTGACAGTCGCAATACCAAAAAGCTATACACAAGATGACTTGGTATCTTTGGCTAAGGGATTCAAAAAAACAGCCAAAAAGTTTGGTGTAGAAATAATAGGTGGAGATACTATATCAAATGATAAGCTTGATATTTCTATCACTATCATATCAAAGACAAAAAAACCTATTTTACGCTCAGGTGCAAAAGTAGGGGAGCTAGTAGCTCATACTGGAGAGCTTGGCAATGTCAAAAAAGACTTGGATATATTACTAAGTGGTGGAAATATAGACAAAAAATCAAGATTTATCAAACCCAAACTAAAGCAAAAGTTTTTTTATGACATAGCACCTTATATATCAAGTGCTTTGGATATTTCTGATGGGTTATTTTTTGAATTAGCTAGGATAAGTAGAGCTAGTGGGGTAGGGATTGAGTTTTTTGAGAGCATTGATAAAGAGATAGGATGTAGTGGTGAAGAGTATGAAGTGCTTTTTACTTTCAATCAAAAATATATTGAAAAAATATCAAAAATTGCCAAAAAACATAAAGTAAACTTCAATATTATCGGTACACTTACTCAAGGAAGTTTTGAGTGTGAATGTGCTGAGCATCATTTTTAAAGGAAAAAATTGGAAAATCAATATTATTTAAATCATAGTTCAATAGAGGTTTATTTCAAGCAAAGTGTAGATGACTTTTGTGTCACTGAAGTACCACTTTATGAGTTTAGCGGAGAAGGTGAACACCTAATAGCAACTGTTAGAAAAAAAGATATGTCCACATGGGATATGGTAGAGATTATCAGCAGTGCAACAGGATGTAAAAGTAGAGATATAGGATATGCTGGGCTAAAAGACAAAAACGCAATGACAGTACAATGTATCTCTATTCACAAAAGCTACGAAGAAAAACTAAAGCTTCTAAATCACCCAAATATCAAGATATTAAACACAACATATCACAATAATAAGATAAAAATAGGGCATCTAAAAGGAAATAAATTTTTCGTAAGATTCAAAAAAGTTTATCCAAATGATGCTTTCAAAATCAAAAATGTAATAGGGCATATCAAAGAGTTCGGAATACCGAATTATTTTGGGTTTCAAAGATTTGGAATAGAGCAAAACAACTACAAATTAGGCTTGGAGATACTCCAAGGAGTAAGAAAAGAGCGTAATATGAAGCTAAAACAAATGTATATCAACGCATATCAAAGTCATTTATTCAACGAATGGCTATCTAAGCGTATAGAAGTAAGCAAAATGATAGATTCTTTTACTCCAAGTGAAGCTTCAATCATAACTGGCATTGATATAAGCGTAGTAAAAGAGCTAAAAACTCAACCACACCCATTTAAAATCCTAGACGGTGAGCTTATGAGTCATTACCCTTATGGAAAGATTTTTATTGCAGATGATCTCAAAAGTGAATCTGATAAGTTTTTCATAAGAGATAGAGTTCCAACAGGGCTTTTGATAGGTCAAAAAGTAAAACTAAGCGAAAGACTAGCAAGTGTTTATGAACAAAAAATAATGGATTTCATCCCAAATATTGACGGAGCTAGAAGATTTGCATGGATTTTTGTGGAAGATATGGAAGTAGTATATAAAGAAGATAAAAAATGGTTTGAAATGAACTTTTTCCTACCAAAAGGGTCGTATGCTACAGAGGTCATCAGAGAAATCCTCCACCAAAACTAGATATAAAATGTCTATTTTGGCAAATTTCTGCGTTAAAGAAAGGTTCAAATTTTCGTCATTTACTACAGTAAACTCCTCGATTTGAACCTTTCTTTGTCTTGAACTTCACTCAAAATATCCTATTTTATATCAAGTTTGTAAAAAAAAGCTATAAAACATAGCTTTTTGAAAAACTCTGCGTTAGATAAAAACTCAAATTTTCGTCATTTACGACAGTAAACTCCTCGATTTGAGCTTCTATCTGCCTTGATTTTTCCTAAAAATCTCTATTTTCTAGCTATTTTTAAATATTCTAAGAAATTCTTTGCCTTGAATTTTACTCAAAATATCCTATTTTATATTTAGTTTTGTGAGTATTATAGTATCAATACTTTGATTTCAACTTGTCACCAACCCAACAACAGCCCTAGAACTATCATTGTCAAACACAGCTCTTTGAACTCTTGCTTTTGGATTATTTCTTGCAATTTGAGGTGATATTTCTTTGTTGTAT
>JALNYH010000022.1 GCA_023229945.1 Arcobacteraceae bacterium
CTAATATAATCTACAACATTCATCTCTTGCTTTGATTGTGGTTGTACTGATTTGATTTTTATTATACCTTTAATACACCCTACTTTGATAGAATCTTTTGATATTTCTAAAATTTCTAATGGCAAATGGGAAGAATATGAATCAATCAATTCAATTGATTTTAGTTTCAATCCACTATACAAAAATATTTCTGGCCAGTTTTTGTATGCTTTGTATTTTGATATTACTTTAGAAGCATCATCAAAAGCTACTTCACCATCTGTTTTTTTGATTTTTTTACAATATGTTATACTGTTTTGATTTTGTTTTTTTGGTTTTATTTGGTCAAAATTATTCAATGTCGTAATAGTAAGGTCTGCTGCGATATATGATAATTTTGAAAAGAGTTCAAATACATCACAATTATCATCAATTTTGAAATATTGGTAACCTAAAATATCACCACTATCAAGCCCAACATCCATAAGCATAGATGTCACTCCACTATATCTATCATTTTGTAATAAAGCTTCTTGAATAGGTGAAGCTCCTCTATATAAAGGTAAAAGTGAGGCATGAAGATTGATACAAGGTGCAATATCTAAAATCTCTTTTGGCAAAATCTGACCATAAGCAGCTACTATTATAAAATCTGGTTTTAAAGCTTTTAAAATCTCAATATTTTCAATATCTCTTAGTTTAGTTGGCTGGTAGATAGGTATTTGTAGATTGTTTTCTATTACATAGTTTTTGATATGTGGGGGAGTTAAAATCTGTTTTCGCCCTACTGGTTTGTCTGGCTGAGTAAAAAGTGCAACTATATCAAAATTGTTTTTGATTAGTTTATCAAAAATTATAGTCGCATAATCTGGTGTCCCCATAAAAACTATCTTTTTCAATCTTGCCCTTTTTACTTTTTAGATTTTACTTAGTAAAGAGTGTCCCTCTATTGTGTAAACCATCTATTAAATACTCTTTTGCATATTTGAGGTCAAACCCACTTGTTAAAAACATCTGTTTATCTCTTTGAAGCAAAAAGTTTGCTGCTTTTAGTTTGGTTACTATTCCGCCCGTTGCAAATTCATTATTTGGTGAATGTGACATATCTAGCATTTGTTGTTCTATTTTTGATACTTGTTTTTGTAGTATTGCATTTGGATTTGTATGAGGATTGTCATCATAATATCCATCAATATCTGTAAGGATTACAAGCATATCAGCTTCAAAAAAGAATGTTACATGAGCTGCTAACTGATCATTGTCTCCAAAAACCAACTCATCTGTAGCTGTTACATCATTTTCATTTATAATTGGAATTATATTATTGCCTAAAAGAATTTCGATTGCATTTTTTGCGTGAATTGTTCTTTTTCGTGAATCAAAATCATCAGCTGTCAAAAGAAGTTGAGAACAGATAAGATTGAGTGTTTGAAATCTTTTTTGATACTCTTTCATAAGCATTGGTTGCCCAATAGAAGCTAGAGCTTGTTTATTTGCAACTACTTTCTTATCAAGTTTTAGTGCTGTATATCCAGCTGCAACCGCACCACTTGTCACTAATATTACTTCATATTTGGTTTTTAGTTCAGATATAAACTGAACTAAATTTTCTAACCTTTCTAAAGCTAAACTACCATTTTGTGTTAAAACTGCACTACCGACTTTTAATACAATTCTTTGCATAAAATTTCCTAATCAATTTTTAGTAAGTCAAATAATAAATTTTTAGCTGGTGCAATATTATGATTTACTGCTGAAGATACACCTAAAACAAAGAATGGTTTAGACTCATCATATTTATATGCAGGTGCTTTGTAATCTTGTACATAATATGAACCAATAATTTTTTCACTGCTATTAAGTGGTGTTAAACCCAATGATGTAATGAACTTTTCAATTATCACATCACTTTCAGCTTGAGGCATTGTATCTACTTTACTAAATGCTACAGCAAATCTTCTTGTACTAAGCTCTGGTGAGAACTTTTCTACTTCAATTTTTAAAGTTTTGTATTGCTCATCAATATCTCTATAATTGGCAATATCTATCACAAATAAAAGTGTTTTTGTTCTTTCGATATGTTTTAAGAACTCTAACCCCAAACCTCTACCTTCACTAGCACCTTCTATAATACCAGGAATATCAGCGATTACAAAACCATCATATTCACCAATATCAACAACTCCTAGACTTGGAGTAAGCGTAGTGAACTCATAATTTGCAACTTGTGGTTTTGCATTTGATACTGTTGAAACTAATGTAGATTTACCAACATTTGGATAACCAACAAGTCCTACATCTGCGATTAGTTTTAGTTCTAGTGCAACATCTTTACAAATACCTGGAAGTCCTGGCTGAGAGTATGTTGGTCTTTGATTTGTAGAGTTTTTAAAGTGAACATTACCAAGTCCACCTTTTCCACCTTCTAAAAATAAAATAGGTTCACTTATATTTTCAACTAAGTCCAATAAAACTTCACCTGTTTCTTCATCAATGATTTGTGTTCCTTGAGGAACTGTTAGATATAAATGTTCACCAGATTTACCAAATTTTTGTCTTCCCATTCCAGCTTGCCCATTTTGAGCTTTTAGATGAGATTTACCTTTGTACCATGATAAAGTATCGGTATTGTTATCTACTATAAAATATACATTTCCTCCACGACCGCCATCACCGCCATCAGGTCCACCTTTGATAACAAACTTTTCTCTTCTAAAAGAGCTACAACCTGCGCCACCTTTTCCTGAGCTTAATTTAATTTTAATACTATCTACAAACATTGTTATCCTATATTATTGGTTATTAGTTATTGGTTATTAGTTAGTAAAGATATATCTACACATATACCAATAACTAATAACCAATAACTAAAAAAAAAGGTACTATAAGCAAATACCTTGCCATATAGTACCTAAATTTTAATTAAAGTCTAAAATTTTAAAGAATTAAGACGCTGCGTAAACAGAAACTTTTTTTCTTTTTTTATCTTTTATTTCAAATTTTACTTCACCATCAATTAAAGCGAAAATCGTATGGTCTTTACCAACACCTACATTAGCACCAGGATGAACTTTTGTTCCTCTTTGTCTGATAATGATATTTCCAGCTCTAACTACTTCTCCACCAAATTTTTTAACTCCAAGCCTTCTACCAGCTGAGTCTCTATTATTCTGTGTACTACCTTGACCTTTCTTGTGAGCCATCGTATTCTCCTTAAATTATGCTGCTATGTTTGTTATTTGAATTCTAGTGAAGTCTCTTCTGAAACCTCTTTTTAGTTTACTATCTTTTCTTCTTCTTTTTTTGAAGATAATAACTTTTTTGTCTCTTCCTTCATTTATAACAACTGCACTTACCACTGCATTTTTAGCAGCTTCACCAGTTTTTAGTTCGCCATCGTTTACAGCTAAAACATCACTGATTTCGATATTTTCTTTTGGTTCTTTGCTAAGTTTGTCAACATTGATGATATCACCAACACAAACCTTATATTGCTTTCCACCACATTTAATAATTGCATACATTCTACTACCCTCAATTTTTTCGTGAGCCGTATATTATCTAAAATAAGTTTAAACTAAGATTAAACGGATTTTTTTGTTTCTAATTCATACTTTTAGTTGAAAATAGTTAATATCGACTTTATTTGTTACTTGGACCATTGAACTTGATTGTCTTTGAGAAAAATGTGAAGCAGTTCACATTTTCTTACGCCTCTGCCGTCTTGCCGTACTCACTTTGTTCGCACATGGCTTGCCGGGGCTTTGTGTACATAAATGTACATTACAAAGCCCGCTTCGAGCTAAAATCGTAAAGCAGTTTACGATTTTTTGACGCTCTACGCCATCTTGCGAACCTCTTGTGCTTGCACTCTCTTTGAGAAAAATGTGAAGCAGTTCACATTTTCTTAACGGTTCTGCAGTCTTGCCGTACTCACTTCGTTCGCACATGGCAATCGGCTTGCGAGGCTACAAACGACAAGCAGTTGTCGTTTGATTTACGCCTCTCACCAGCTAGTTGTTCCTAGAGTTGTTGCTATTACATCTATTTCAACTAAAGCGTTTTTTGGTAATGTTTTAACTGCTACTGTACTTCTTGCTGGTTTGTGGTCACCAAAATATTCTGCATATATTACATTAACAATACCGAAATCTTCCATATTTGCTAAATAAATATTTGCTTTCACAACATTTTGTAAACTACTTCCACTATCATCTAATAGATTTCTCAAATTAGTCAAAACTTGTCTAGTTTGTTTTTTGATATCCATTTCAGTCATTTCACCTGAAGGTGTAAGAGCTATTTGTCCTGAAGTATATAGCATTCCATTCACTTTTACAGCTTGTGAATATGGTCCTATTGCTTGTGGCACATTATTTGACTTCATAAATTCCATTTTTTACCCTTTTATAAAATTTTACCAGATTTAAGCTCACCTATGAGTTCTCTTATTTTTCTAATAGTCATGGACTTTTCTTTGTAGTCTATATCTTTATCATTAATAAGATGGCTCAATTTTTTTTCGTGAAATTTTATCAAAAAAAACTGTAATTGTCGCTTTAATTCTTCTTTTGAATATGACTTTATTGAATCATTTAGTAAAAGTGCCCTCATTTGTGGGGTATCTTCATTATTTATTGCCATATCAAATTCTGTTTTATGAGATTGGAACATATCTCTATCACAATAATCTAAAATCATATTTACAACTTCAGGATATTGTGTGATTGTTTTAATAAGGGCTAGTTCTGCTATGTCACAATTGATTAGTTCTACATCATATTTTCTATATTGTGTTTTTGTAAGGGTTGTTTTGATTAGAGCCGGGCTGATGTTTAATTTAGATGCAACATATGGCTTGTATTCTTCTTGTAATATTGGATTTAATGAGGCTAAAAAACTATTTAGCTCACCAAGAGCTTTTTGTTTCATTTCTGGGATATTCAAATCAAACTCTCTAATAATATAACTAATAATAAATTTGGCAAATGGGATAGGATTTTCAAAAATCTCATTTAATTCACTAATTTTACCATCTTTTACCATATCAGCGGGGTCTACTCCACTATCAAATATAATAACTCCACCTTCAAATTGGTTTAGAAGTAGCATGGTAGCAGCTTTGTTTGCAGCATTTATTCCTGCATTATCACCATCATAAGCTACAATTACATTTGGTTCACCTCTTTTTAGAAGTGGCAAATGTTCTAATGTCAAAGCAGTACCAAGTGTTGCTACGGCATTATCAAAACCTGCTTGATGAAGCATAATCACATCCAAGTATCCTTCGGTGATAATAATCTCTTTTTTATGCATAATTGATTTTTTGGCAAGATTATAACCATATAAAAGTTTGGATTTATTGAATAGTTTTGTTTGTGGTGAATTGACATATTTTGCACCATGACCTGTGATAGTCCGTCCACCAAAACCTACAATTTTTTCATTTTGTGAATAAATGGGGAATGTGATTCTTTCTATAAATCTTGCATATAGACCATTTTCACCAGCACTTAAAACTCCTAAATCTTTAGCATCTGCAATATTTAAAAAGTTTTGATTTATATAATTGATAGTATCTTTTGAACTTGGAGCATAGCCTATTTCAAACTTTTCTATGGAATAATCTGAAATTCCTCTTTGTTTTATATATTCTAAAGAGTTTGTTTCATCTATCAAACATTTTTTATAGTAATTATTAATTGATTCTAAAACTGTAGTATCTATTGAAGGAGCTTGTTTTATATTGTCTGTATAGTTTAATTGAAAATTTGCCATGGATGCGAGTTTTTCTATAGCTTCTGGATAAGTTAGCTTTTCATAATCCATTACAAACTTGATAGAATCTCCGCCCACACCACATCCAAAACAATGAAAAATTTGTTTTGCTGGACTTACTACAAAAGAAGGAGTTGTTTCACCATGAAAAGGGCAACAAGCTTTAAAATTAGCTCCAGACTTTTTTAATTGGATAAATTGTGATATAATATCAACAATATCGACATTGTTTTTAAGGTTTTCTATGGACTCTTTTGCTATCATAACGGTATTATATCTAATAAAGGTTAAAGTTGGACGGAATATTTATAGATTATTATGATCCTCTTTTTGGAGTAGTATTTTTTTTCTTAGTAATTTTTGTTGCTTCATTTTTGACATATTCTTACAACTTATATAAAGAAAAAAATGCTAGAAGTGAATATAAAGAGTTGCTTGGAAGATTTGGTATTGGAAATCTTGATGAGCAAGACTATGTACACTTATACAAAACTTATAACCTACCTTTTGATTCTATTTTACTACTTGCATCATCTTTTGTTTATAAAGGTGATTATAACAAATCAATTTCTATTTATTTAACTCTTTTGGAACATGTTCAAGATAAAGTCAAAAAAGAAGAACTACTTGAGCTTTTGGGAACTACATATTTTAAAGGTGGTTTTTTAAAGAGGTCTGTTGAAATATTTTTGAAACTTTTGGAGTTTTCGCCAAGAAATACAAAAGCTCTTAAATACTTACTATTATGCTATGAAAAGCTCAAAGAATGGGATAATGCACTTGATGTTTTGGAATCATTGAGAGAACTTAAATGTGATACAAATGAAGAATATACTTATATTGTGTTACAAAAACTTATAAGTGACCCTCTTTTGACTTATGAAAAAAAGACAGAACAGGTTTTGAGTATTTATGATGTTGCTCCACATACTGCAAGAATAATATCTCAATATCTTATAACTTATAATAAGCCACTTTTTTGGAAATATGTTATTAAGCTAGATATTTTGAATATAATAGATTTATTATGGTATATGGATTTCAATGATATTGATTTTGAGGTAGTAAAATCTAATGATTTATTAGAACAAATTTTTAGTGCTAAAGGATATATTTCATATAATGATAAAGCAACTAATATAGTTGATTTGGATATACTTGCATTACTTTGCAAAGAAAACAAAGGGCTTCGTTCACGGGTTGATCTTGGTTTTGAGTTTATTTGTAAAAGTTGCAAAAGAATACACCCTATGTATGAATCTAGATGTCCTCACTGTCACTCTATTTTGTCATTGGGAGTTAAACCAAAACTTATCAAAAGGATGATGATTGAAGAAAATATTTCTTTACAGTGATGGCTCAAGTCTTGGCAATCCTGGTCCTGGTGGATATGGAACACTTATAAAATACAAAGATAATATCAAGACTCTAAGTGGTGGTGCTAAAAATACTACAAACAATCAAATGGAACTTTTAGGAGTTATTGAAGGATTGAAAGCTTTAAAAGAGCCTTGTGATGTAGAGATAATAAGTGATTCAAAATATGTCACACAAGGGATTAATGAATGGCTGAAAAATTGGCAAAAAAATGGCTTTAGAACTGCTGATAAAAAACCTATCAAAAATCTTGAACTTTGGCAAGAGTATATTGAAGCATCCAAAAATCACAAAATCAATGCTTCTTGGGTAAAAGGGCATAATGGACACGCGGAAAATGAAGAATGTGATAAAATTGCAAAAGCAGTTGCAGAAAAATTTCAAATGGAGTGAAAATGGAAAAGTTTGATAAATTACTAAAGTGTTTGGGTTATGAGTTTCAAGATAACAATCTTATAACCCAAGCACTCACGCATAAAAGCTATAAAAAATCTTATAGCAATGAAAGATTAGAGTTTCTAGGTGATGCTGTTTTGAACTTGATTGTTGGGGAATATTTATATCATAAATTTCCACAATCAACAGAAGGAGAGCTTTCAAAACTTCGTGCAACCTTGGTAAATGAAAAAGCATTTACCAAACTTGCCAATAAAATAGAGCTTGGTAATTATATATTTATATCAGGTGCTGAAGATAGAAATAGTGGAAGACAAAAACCATCAATTTTATCGGATGCATTTGAAGCTATTATGGGTGCTATTTATATAGAATCAGGAATACTTAAAGTCAAAGAGATTATGCTAAGACTTCTTGATGAATGCTATGAAGATATAACTATTGATTTGTTGTTTTATGATTTTAAGACTGCATTACA
This sequence comes from Arcobacteraceae bacterium, assembly GCA_023229945.1. Lineage (GTDB taxonomy): Bacteria > Campylobacterota > Campylobacteria > Campylobacterales > Arcobacteraceae > UBA6211. The sequence continues at coordinate 8,009 of JALNYH010000022.1, forward strand.
AGAACTAACTCAAGCAATCTTTGCTACTACGCCTGAGTATAGACTAGAAGGTAGCTATGGACCTGACCATAAAAAAGAATTTGTTGTATCAATTTGGGTTGATAATAAAAACTTAGGTTCAGGCAAAGGTAAAAGTAAAAAAATAGCACAACAAGAAGCTGCAAAAATTGCACTAGAAAAATTGCAAAAAGAGCAAGGGTAATAAATGAATAGTTTTGGACTTAAATTTAAATTTACAACTTTTGGTGAGTCTCATGGAACGGCTATTGGTTGTATTGTGGATGGTGTTCCTGCTGGACTTGTAATCGATATAGATTTTATTCAAAGTGAACTAGATAGAAGAAAACCAGGTAAAAGCAAACTTGAAACTCAAAGAAAAGAAGATGATACGGTTGAGATTTTGAGTGGTGTATTTGAAGGTATTAGTACTGGAACTTCTATTGCAATGGTCATATACAATACCAATCAAAAAAGTGGTGATTATACTAATGTAAAAGACCTTTTTCGACCAGGACACGCTGACTATACATACTTTCATAAATATGGAATAAGAGATTATAGAGGTGGTGGAAGAAGTAGTGCTAGAGAAACAGCTGCTAGAGTAGCTGCTGGGGCTATTGCTAAGATACTTTTGAAAGAAGTTGGGATAGATGTCAAAAGTGGTGTATATGCAATTGATGGGATAAATGCAGAAGAAATTAACTTTGATTATGCAAAAAGTAGTGCTATATTTGCCCTAGATAAGAATAAAGAAAAACTACAAAAAAAAGCAGTTACTGATGTTTTAAATAGCCATGATTCTGTGGGTGGAGTCGTAATGGTGAGAGCTTATGGAGTCCCTTGTGGGCTTGGTGAACCTATGTATCACAAGCTAGATAGTCAAATAGCAAATGCTATGATGAATATCAATGCTGTTAAAGGGGTTGAAATCGGGGATGGTTTTGAATCAGCAAAAGCAAAAGGGTCACAAAACAATGACCAAATTACAAGTAGTGGGTTTTGTTCAAATCATAGTGGTGGAATACTGGGTGGAATAAGTAATGGTGATGTGATAGAAACTAAAGTTTATTTCAAACCAACACCATCTATCTTTATAGAACAAAAAACTGTTGATATTCATAACAATGATACAACTTATTTTCTAAAAGGCCGACATGACCCTTGTGTGGCTATACGAGGAAGTGTAGTGTGTGAAAGTATGATGGCTTTGGTATTGGCTGACATGTTGTTGCTTAATATGAGTTCTAAAATAGAAAATATTAAAAAAATATACCAATAAGCTTTTGAGCTTATTGGTATACTATAACTAACTCTCTGTCAAAATAGACATTTTCCCATTTTTTAGCTCTATGTATAGGGTTTTTTTGCTACTTGATTGATAACTAGGTGCCCAATAGTCTTGGTGCATATCTATTTTGAAAATCTTTTTATTTGAAATATTTGGATATGGGATGATATTTATATTTGAAAATTCGATTTGCTTTGGCTCATTTCTATTAAAAATAATTCTTTTATATCTATGAAAAAAATCATAATCTTCTCTTACTCCACCTTTTTTGAGTCTTAAAAAATCTTTATCATAAAAACTCATATATGTTTCGAGGTCATTGATTTTCCAACTATGTTTCCAAGCATATATTGAAGCAAAAATTGATGCAATTTCATTTGCATTTGTTTTTTCAAATTCATTTTCACTAATTAATAATACAGATTTTTTATGATCTATGATACTATCTAGCAATAATAATGCATCATTTTCCATAGCGATACACCCTTGTGTAACCTTTTCTCTATTATTTGCTTCAGGAACTCCATGTATCCAAATACCATGTCCATTTTTGCTTTGAGATAAATCATACAAATTTGGATATGAAGTAACCAATGCCAAAGGACCATAAAAAGAATCCACTTCTGTATTTCGTCTTATTAGTTCATACACACCAACTGGAGTTTTTAAATCACCTTCAACTCTCTTATCACCTTGAGCTTCACCAACTAATACTTTGGAATTAAATACTTCTTGATAGTTTTGATTTAATTTTTTGAGAACTTTTAAGTTTGTATTTGATTTTTGACTTATTAACACATAATCAATATCACTCAAATATCCGTAACTTAAGTCCACAGCTGATAATGAAGTTTTCCAATAATTAACATCTTGTAATGTCTTATTAATTTCATTTTCAACAGCTTGTATTCCATCTGTTCTATACAAATCAACTAACATATTCCCAAAAATTGCAGTTTGAAGAACAAATAAAAATGGTAATATTTTTTGAAACAAACATCTCTCCTAATTATGTACTAAAGTGGCAATTTTAGCGTATTACAGCTTATATTTAAGTGTTAATATTGTACAATACTCTACCTAATAAACAAATTTTAAAGGGCTTTAATGAAACTTTTGTTCGTACTTTTAATCATAACATATAATCTTTTTGCTTCAATATCTATATCAACAAATAAATTGCTGGACTCTCCATGGGAAAGTGGTGAAACTCTTCTTACATTTTTGGATAAATACGGTATATCACAACAAATATATTTTGAACTATCAGAAACTGATAAAGAACTTTGTGCGGAAATAACTGCTGAGACTTCTTTTCAAAGGCTTTTAGATGAATCAGGTAGATTAACACATGTTCTTATACCAATTAGTGAAGAGATGCAAATTCATGTTTATAATCTTGACGCTAATAATTATAAATTAGATATTATTCCTATAGAATTCAGAGAATTTGAAGAAACATTAGTCATACCAGTTAGTACTTCTCCATATCAAGATATCCTTACAAATACAGGTAATAAAGCACTTGCAAATGAACTTATTCGTGCATATAATAAAAGTATGAATTTTAGAAAACTACAACAAGGTGATTTGATAGCTATAAAATATAAGCATAAAATCCGTATGGGTACTTTTTTTGGGACACCACATATTGATGTAGCTATGGTTGAAACTAGAAAAAAACCTAATTATATATTCAAAAATGATTTAGATGGAAGATATTATGATAGTAAAGGGCAAAGTTTAACGAGCTTTTTTTTGAAAACTCCTTTGCAATATAAGAGAATTTCAAGTCCATTTAACTTAAAAAGATTGCATCCTATTCTCAAAACATATAGACCTCATTTTGGAGTAGATTATGCTGCTCCAACTGGAAGAAGAATCAATTCATCAGCTGATGGGAAAGTAGTTTTTGTAGGGACTAAAGGTGGTTATGGTAAGACCATAGAGATACAGCATAGTAATGGATACAAGACTTTATATGCACATTTAAATGGTTTTGCTAAAGGGATAAGAAGTGGCAAGAGTGTAAAGCAAGGTGATTTGATAGGATATGTAGGAAGTACTGGAGCTAGTACGGGTCCCCACTTGCATTTTGGGGTATATCTTCATGGTCGTGCTATTGACCCTATAAAAGTAATCAATTCATCAAGAAGAGAATTACCAGCTAATGAAAAAAAAGTATTTTTAGCAAAAGCTAAAATACTTACTCAAGAGATTGAAAATGCAATCACTTTGCAACCAAAATATAGTAAAATTGAGACTTTTGAACTAGTATCTAATCTATAAACACAAGGATGCATTCTATGCAAGAAAATACAACAGTAATCAAAGACGCTAAAGAGTTACTAGAAAAAATTGATACATTGCATCCTACTGATATTGTCAAATCCTTAAAAAAAATACGAAAAGAAAGCATTGAAGCTTTTCAAGATGTTTTATCAAAGATTCCTGAAGAGCTATTGGGTGAAGTTTTACTAGAACTTCCAGAAAACACTAAAGAATTGGCTTATGAATCGTTATCTATTGAGCAATTAACAGATGCCATAGAAGAGTTAGAAACTGATGACGCTACTGATATTATTCAAGAAATAGCAGAATATGATCAAGAAAAAGCTGATGAGATATTAAATTCACTAGATGAAAATGACCAACAAGATATTAAATGGCTTCAACGATATGATGAGGATGTTGCTGGTGCATTTATGCAAACTGAGCTTTTTAGTGCAAAGCTTAATGAAACTCTAAAAGATTCTATCAAACGGCTTAAAAAAGCGAAAGAAAATGATGAACTAGAAAATATCCATCAAGTATATATTGTAGATGATAATGAAAATTTAATCAACTCTGTTTATCTTGAAGATTTAATAATACATGACTTTTCAAAAACATATAAAGAAATATTAAAATTAATTGATACTCCAAACAGACCGATTAGTGTAAGTGTAAATGATGATATAGATGCAGTTGTAAAAATATTTGAGCAATATGACTTACATGTAATAGCTGTAACTGGTTATAAAGGGCGGTTACTTGGAAGAATCACAAGTGATGATATTATCGATGTAATTGAACAAAATGCAACTGATCAAATGTATCAATTAGCAGGGGTTGGTGAAAATTATGATTTTGATGACAATGTAATAACTACTACAAAAAAAAGAGGTATTTGGCTTTTTGTCAATCTATTTACTGCAATGCTTGCAGCTAGCGTAGTGGGTCTTTTTGAAGCTACTATAGAAAGCCTTGTGGCTTTGGCTATATTGATGCCTGTCGTTGCTTCTATGGGTGGTAATGCTGGGACACAAGCACTTGCTACAATGATTAGACAACTAGCTCTTGGTAAAGTAGATGATGATAATGCAAGAGATATTGTAAAAAAAGAAGTTTATGTGGCAATAGCAAATGGTCTAATATTTGGTGTATTAGCTGGAGCAATAGCCTCTTTATGGTTTAGTAATTACATGCTTGGGATTGTTATACTACTTGCTATGATTGCAAATTTATTAGTAGCTGGTTTTTTTGGTTCTATAATTCCAATAGTTCTAAAAAAATTAGATATTGATCCAGCCGTTGGAAGCTCTGTTGTACTTACAACTCTGACCGATGTTGTCGGATTTTTTGCATTTTTAGGTATTGCAACATTACTTTTGATAAATTAAATCTTTTTAAGCTATATTTAATTGACATTTAAAATAAAAATAGGTATAATCCCACTCTCAAAATGAAGTAAGGTGAAATTTCCTGAAAAAATGTGTCAAGGTAGCTCAGCTGGTTAGAGCGCTGGTCTCATAAGCCGGAGGTCGAGGGTTCGAGTCCCTCTCTTGACACCACCTAAAATATACAATCCAAATATTTAAATATACCTAACAATCAAACCCTGAATAAAATTCATAAGTATAACAATTTGCTATAAATATAAATTCAATACAATTAATTAATAATTAAGTAAATTAAAGTTACTATTTTTTAATTAGACTTTTATTATTTTTGATATGAGAGTTTTTATTTTAAGGAGTGGTGATGGGAAAGATTTTTAGAGGGTTGGTGCTGTCTTTAGGGATGATTACACCTTTGTTTGCTAATGCGGAGGAAGAGTCTTTGGGGATGGTTATGGGTTTGTTTGTTTTTATTTTGGGTCTTTGGCTATTGGTGAATGTATTATTTTTACTTACACAAAGTAAGTTTGCAAAAACAATGAAAGTTCAAAATTGGGAAAAAAATACTAGTCCTGTTTGGATATGGACTCAGCTTATACCTATATGGTCTTTTATAGCTATTCCTGTGACACTAATCAAACTAAATGAACAATTCAAGCTATATATGTCCGAGAACAATCTAAATGATAATCCAATGATAAAACAATACAACAATACTTGGGGATGGGTATGGTTTGGCGGTTCAGTGCTTAGCTTAATTATCCCGTTTGCTGGTCTTATAGGTTTTGTCGGGGTTATTGGTTTTTGGATTCATATTGCAGGGGTGAAAGACTCTTTGCTTCTTGCAAAACAAACGAAAATTCACGATTGATAAAGGGCGGTTTAAACCGCTCCCATCAATACTTTTTTGGTATTACTTTTTAATGCCATCATTTCATCATAAGTTCTGGATTTTGCTGATAAATCACTTGATTTTGATTCATCATATACTGCTTCAATTTTTTCTGATGGTGAAGCTTTTTTTAGGTCACCTTTTTCTAGGTTTAGCATATCAAGAGTTTCATTCCAAACTGAACTTTCATCTAATACAAAAGCGTTGAAAGTAATTCCTTCATATTCAAAAGTTCCGCTCTCATCTAAATCTATCACAAAAAGAAGATTTGTGCTGTCTTTTGAAAAGAACTCTTTGTATTTTTCAAACATTGGTACGAAATGCTCAAATGACTCTAACTCACATGCGAAAAACTCTATTGTATTATCATTTGTAACTATAATAACTTGTTTTGCTTGGATTTTTGGAGGTAGAACTCTATCTGGGCTTAGTTGCTTTCCAGCTTCTACTATCAAACTTCCTCTATAACCAAAAAGTCCATCTTTAAGCTCACCATTGAATGATGGTTGCCAATCAAGGCTATTTTCTTTTATGTATCCTAATACTGCTGACATTTGATATCCTTATTTTTAGTATATCTTTATATCTGCAATAAGTGTTCCTTATGGGAGGGCTAAATAATATCCTTGCATAGAACTTTGAACAAAAGATTTTTTGAGATAGAATGTTTGAGCATTTTGGTTGGAAGTATCACAAAGAAGTTGAACTCTTTTGTATGAAAGTTTTTTGGCTTCATTAATCAGCTTATCAATTAGCATATTGCCAATGCCTTGTGATCTGAAGTCATTTCGTATAATCACATCTTCAATCACCCCACTATATCCACCTGTCGCTGTAGATATGACTCTTTGCATTGATGCAAATCCAACTATATGGTCATCAATTACAGCAACTATAGATAAAGCTAAAGGCTCATCAAGAAGTATTTTTAATGCACTAATATGCTTTTGTTTATCTATGGTAAAATCTTTTTCTATTGAAAATAATTCTACCAATAAATCAGCGATATAAGGTATCTCTTTGTATGTTGCTTTTTTTATGAAAGCTTTTTGCACACAGCCTCTTTTGGAAGGTTTTTTGGACCTGGTTCTATCCACCAACTCTCACCATTGCTTAGCTCTACTTCGCCACCCCATTTTTCATCAGATTCAAACTCAATAGTATCTATCACTTCTTCCATATCTTTTTTTGCTACATAAAAGTAGATTTTCCCATCATTTTCTCTTAACATTACTTTTGCCATTTTATCTTCTTTGTATTGGTTTTTAAATTTATTACTCCACCAGTAAAATATGGTAATTTTAGTAGTTCTATTATAAGTTCTATCAAGGCGGAGACTTGAAGCTTACCATTGGTAAGCGAAAGTTGACAACGCAGATAGGGCTTATAAGAGAACTAGCATTTCTTTTGGTAGTTCACTCGCATTATTTACTCATACTATTTCTTAGAAAAACTTTCGACATACGATGTATGCCTTCAATTTTTTCTAAAAAATATTATGGCAAAAATGCGGCTAAAATTAACATATTTTACTGGTGAAGTAATAATGCAAGTTTTATTCCTCTTGGGTTATTTGTTGATAATAAGCCCTCTAACCTTTTGCAAAATGTTGTAAAATATATTGTTTACCTTGAATTCTTCTTTTAGAAGTTTGCCACCCACTAGTCTTATTGATATATGTTTATTTAGTTTTGTATCAAGCTCTTTGAAATCATCTCTTTGGTGACTTCCTCTTGATTCTTCCCTTTTTATGGCACTAAGTATCACTGCTTCAGAGATAAGTAAAGCATTTCTTAGTTCCAAAATAGAGCTAACTTCTACATTATTTGCTTTTGATTTATCTACAGTATGAAGTTTGGCTGCTTGAGAGCTTAGGTATTTGACATAATCTAATGCTTCATATAAAGTTTTGTACTCTCTTATAATTCCTACTTTGTCAAACATTACATTACCAAGGCTTGTACGAAGAGCATTGAAATTGATTGTACTTTCACCTTCAAATAGCTTATCTATCATCCTTATATCTGGGATAACTTGATTGTAATCTATTGGGAGTAGTTCTGTCTTTTTGGCGAACATCGAAGCTTTTACACCTGCAAGCTCTCCAAAAACAGCACCTTCTAGTAGTGAGTTGCCACCAAGGCGGTTTGCTCCATGAATCATATTTAAACTATTTTCTCCACATACAAAAAGTCCTGATATTTCAGTATCTACCATATTTGACTCAATTCCACCCATAGTATAATGAGCTACAGGTTTGATAGGTAAAAGCTCTGTTTTTATATCAACTCCTGATTGAATATGGGCTGATTTATATAGGCTAGGGAGTCTTTGTTCTATTTGGTCACCACTTAAGTGCCTTAGGTCTATAAATACTCTTTTTTTGTTTTTGATTTGTTTGTAAATCTCTATAGCTACCACATCTCTTGTAGCCAACTCATCTACAAATCTTTCTCCATCGCTATTGATTAGGTATCCGCCCTCACCTCTTGCTGCTTCGCTTACCAAATATCCACTTTTTTCAAACCCAGTAGGATGAAACTGAACAAACTCCATATCTACTACTCTAAGCCCTGCTTTTAGAGCTAATGCCAAAGTATCTCCTGTGCAATCAGGGGCATTTGTAGTATGTCCTTTGTAAATACCTGCATATCCGCCACCTGCTAGTATAAGTGCTTTGGTAGGATATAAAACTACATTATTATCAGCTTTTCGTAGTACTGCAAGAGCTGAAACTTGGTTTTGGTGAGTGATGATTCTAAGAGCAAAGTTATTGGTCAAGAACTCTACACCTAAATGCTTGGCTTCTTTTAAAAGTGAAGAGACTATAGCACTTCCAGTTTTATCACCTACAAAACAAGTTCTTTGTATGCTTCCACCACCAAAAGGTCTTTGTTTTGGGTTATCATCACTGTCACTATCAAACTGAACTCCATAGCTTTTGAGCTTATAGATAATTCTTTTTGCATTGGTACACATATATTCTATTGTTTTGACATCACTAAGCCCTCTTGAGCCTTTGACGGTATCTTCAATATGAGAATCAAGCTCTTTGCCTTGGCTTGATAATACAGCATTTATACCACCACTTGCCATAAAAGAGTTTGATTTTAAGGGATTGTTTTTGGTTACTATTGCTACTTTTGCACCGTTTTTTTTGGCTTCTATTGCTGACATTAGCCCTGCAATTCCACTTCCTACTACTATAACATCATATATCATTTTTATACCTTGTACATCAAATCATAAAGCTTTTTGGGTGTTGCTTTGATTTTGGATATTTCAAGATTATGTAATACATGCTCTGGATTTTTGCTTGCAAAAAGTGACGATAGGATATTTGGAGTTGAGCGGACAAACTGTAATGCTAATTGTATATCACTTTGAAGGTGCATATCTTTATCCAAAATATACCCCACATTTGCATTGAAAGACTTTTTGAATAGATTCATTTGTAAAAGAGATGATGAGCTTATCACTCCAAGCTCTAATTTATGAGCTAGTTCTAAAACTGTATATTCTTCACCTTCGTGACTTTGTGTTGGCATCGTGTAAATATGGGTTTTTGCAAGATTAAACGGCACTTGAATATATTTGAAATGATGATTGTCTCCAGCCACACTCACTGCAACATCATAAATATCACTAAGACTCAAATACTCAACAAATCCTTTTTCATTGATAAAACCATTCCAAGTAGCCAAACCATAACTTTTGATTTTGCCATCATTTACAGCTTTTTCAAATACTTCAAAAGCTTTTTTGATAATTTCTAGTAAATCTTCTTTTGTTTTCGTACCTAATTGAATTTCTGGGTTGTGTAGAAAATATATATCTATAGTCTCTAAGCCTAGATTTTCTAAGCTTTTATTTAGGGAATATTCCAAGAATCTCTCGCTAATGCAATGCTGGTCTAGCTCTATGTCAGCCTCCGTGCAAAGCTTTGGTAAAAGCATATTATCTCTTATCCAATGATATGGATTATCTGGGAAAGGGTATTCTAGTGGAATAAAACCACCTTTTGAGGCTATGATGATATTTTCTCTTTTTATCTCGTCATTTTCTATCATCTCACCCAAGATATAGCCTATTTCTTTTTCACTTTGTTGATACCTATAATTTATCGCAGTATCTATGAAGTTGATGCCGTTTTGCAAGGCTGACTTGATGGAATCCACATAATTGAATAGATAATTTTCCTCTTTGTATGGCTCTTTATTGAAAGTTCCAAGACCTAGTTTTGAAAACACTATGCCATTGTGTTTGATAAAAAACTCTTTTGAATCACTATACTTTTGAGCATATTCTAAAGTTCCCTCAGCTGTAGCAAACCCTTTAATCATAATTATTCCGCACTTCTTTTTTCAGAATGAACTGCTAAAGTAACAAATAAAACCAAATAAGCAACTATTGCTAATCCTATTGAATACCATACTTCCATCGTACACTCCTTTTATTAGGTGGTAGGTTGTAGATGGTAGAGAGTAGTAAGAAAAGTTTGCATCTTTCTTCTTTTCAACCTATTACCTACCAACTAACACCTAAACACTATTTATAAGAGTGTATGCAAGAGGTATTCCGTGGAAACCATATCAAAGCTTTAAAAAAACACACATTGTGTGTTAAAATTGTCAAATAAAATGCTCAATAAATATTTAAACTGTACGCAAACCTCTTTTAACTCAAACAGATATTGACTATTGAGTTTATACGAGCCTGTTATTCTAAATTACTTTCAAAATGAAGCTTTAGCGGAGTTTCTTTAGTAAATTGTGTTTTCATTTTATTATCTCCCAATGTCCGCCTTTAGCACCGCCAATTCTTTCAAGTTTACTGTCTTCTTTTAATTTTTTGATTTGCCACTCTATACCTTTAAGTGTAAGTTCCAGTTTATCAGCTAATTCTTGATTGGTAATATCTGGATTTGAACTAATCAACTCCAAAATTTTCACCCTAGTTTTCACCCTAGTTTTCACCCTAGTTTTACTATTTTCTAGGTTATTGTATCTAACTTCATTAAAATAAAACTCCACCCACAAACCATTTAGCCATCTAAATTGTGGTGTGATTCCATTAAATCTTTGTGATTCATAAATTATCTTTTCTATCCCTCTTCCCCAAGATTCAATATATCCAGCCAAGAAAAAAGGGTAAGCGATAGCAGGATTATGTGGTTCTGAATTATGCTTTTGTATCAAAGTGTCTATCGTCCAGTGTGGCGGTAAATCACCTGCGTTCCACATAAGAAGCTTATCATCATATACACTTATTTGGATAGTTTGTTGTGAACCATAGTCTTTGTGTACCACTGCATTGATAAGAGCTTCTCTAAAAGCTAGTTTAGATATTGGAAAACTTTCAATCCTCTGTATCCCATCATAAGTGATAAGTGCTTTAAGATATTTTGAAAATATAAGTTCCATAGTTTTATCTACTTGCTCAAAAAGATTCCCCTCTATCACATCTTGATAAACTAAATCGCTATTTGATTTGAAATACCCTATTTTTATACTACTTCCAGTTACATATTTTTGAGGACTTTTAGCAAAAAGTAGTGTTGTTGCTCGTTTGAGATACTCACCCTCTTTGAGATGAAGTTTATCCACTAGCACTTCATCACTCTCTTGTAAAAATTCAGCATCGATTCTCTTCTTTTTTTCTGCCTTATCTCTAAATAATCTAAATGCAAAAGGGTCTAAATCATCAAATCCAAAATAAGGAACAGGAACACCATCCCACTTTTTGCCTTGTCGCGAAAGTAAAAACTTATCTAAAGAAGCACCTTTGAGTTCTTGTGTGATACTTCCACTTCTATAATAATATGAACCTTTGTAGCTTATAGGATATGGATATTTTTCAGTAACAATCTCTAAATACTGTTTGTCTTCACTTGTTTTTAGATTGACATCTACCAAGATACCTAAAATATCTCGCACTTTGTTTGGTATATCTTCAAGGAGTTTTTTAGCATTGTCAATACCGACAATTTCACCATCATCATCTACACCGATATAAAGTTTTCCACCATCACTATTACCAAATGCACTAAGCCATTTGATATACTCATCTCTCCAAGACTGTTTAAATTCAATATTTTGTGATTCGTTAATTTGTAGTTTCATCTATTTTCCTAACTTCATATTACTTTAATGATTATAATTATATAACACCATTCATTCGACTTTCACCCAGTGTTAGAAAAAGGCTTCAAAGCTTCTGTGTCTGCATAGCAAAACAAAAGCTACCATTTTTCACTACTTCTTATCAAATCAATAGCTTTTTTGATTTTTACCATGAAAACAAAAATCTATTAATTTAAATCTCTGAATCCATTTGGAATATTTTTACAATTTTCAAATTTACATTTATCATTAAATTTCACTTTTTTAGTCCTTAATAATCGCCAAACTTCTTTTTAAGTCTTGCTATTTTTTCTATCACTTCACTATCGATACCAGCATCAAGACACACTACAAAAGCACCAAATCCGATACGAAACGCTTCTTAATTATAGCATATCAACCTTGATTTAAATGTAAGGAATTTATTTATTTTATCATAAATATCATTAATGCTATTCAAAATAGCTCATAAATATAAAAACAAAATAACATAAATATAAAAACAAAATAACATAAATAAACTCACACCCAATTATCCAAAACCAAGCCATCAATTATTTGAAATTCTTTTTTGTTATTTGTATCTAGCGTCATATTGAGTGATTTGGCGTGTGCTGATATGAGTATATCAAGTCCGACTATAACTTGACCTTATTTTTCAAGTGATATGCTTATTTTTCCGTATTCTATGGAATCTTTTAGGTCGTATTTTACTATATCAAAAGGCTTTAGAAAATGTTCAAGTGCCAAAAGATTTTTTCAACTTATGCAACTATACACTAAAAACCACATCTATATAATACAATAACAAAAGATATTCCTTTGCTCTATATTTGTAATGTTTTTTATTCAACTCTTATCTGTTTAGAAATCTTCCGAAGATTTTTTTATAGATTTTTAGAGATACAGGTATAAGTATAATCATAAAAATAAATAAAAACAAAAGTAAATATATCACGCTCATAGAACCTTCTGGTGTATCGGTAAAAAATAAATCTGTGGTATTTATACCAAAAAATCCAACTACTAAGTTTAATGGTAAAAATATAACAGATACCAATGTCAAAATATAAACGCTATTATTTAACTTATCATTTTTTATGGTGACATAATAGTTATAAATTGTATCAAGTTTAGATAAAATCAAGGATGTGTCTCTTTGATTTCTATCTAAATGCTCTTCAATATCAAGAAACTTGTATTTGGGAAACATTTCATCTGTTTCATAAGATTTTATAAACATTTTTAGCATAGTCAAAGCTCTTAAATAAATTCTTTCTATTCTTAAAAGGTCTTTTTTCAGTTCAAACCAATAATCCATAAAATTTGATGATAAATTTTTACTATATAAAGATTCTTCTATCACTAGAAATTGTTCTATATAATTTCCTAAAATCAATATCGAATCATCCACCAACTTATCTATATAATTGTACATATCCAAAGAACTATCTGAAAAAAACTTCAAAGAATCACTTGCTTTGTCATAAATATATATATTGTTTTGGTCTATTGTAAATCCTGTATTATAAGCGGTTAGTTTGTCATCTACAATCTTGGGTAACCTTATAATAAACATTTTGTATTCATCTGATTCAAAGAAATAAGAAGGATGGAGTTCATTTCTCAAATCTTCGTAATGTAAATCTTTTACAACATCTAACATTTTGACTCCTAAATCTATATAACACAATAGTGCCATATACTATTTTAAAAGAGACTTATTTTTGATTGGTTTACAAAAAGTTATAAAACTTCTCTATACTTTTCATATCACCTATGAATCCCAACATATCATTTTCTTTTATGATAATAGATTTATCCACTTTACAATTCCAAACACTTTTAGTCTTATGTGCAATAATATCTATATCAGGATGGATATCCTCTATATCTTTTATAGACTTTCCTATTATTGACTTTGTAGCCAAAAATTTTATTATTTTAAAACTATTACTAAAATCAATCATATCAACTGTTAGATTACCTATCAAATCTCTTACTAGCCTTTTACCTGCTACTTTTTCAGGGTACACTACTTTAAAAGCACCAATTTTGGCTAATACTTCACCATGTATAGGGGTAATTGCTTTGGCAATAATATTTTTATTCCCCAAATCTTTCAATGCCATAACTGTTAAGATACTAGCTTCTATATTTTCTCCAATACTTACTATAACCGTATCAAGATTTGTAATACCTGCTTCTTCCAAAGCTCTCACATTTGTAGTATCTAATACAAACGCATTTTCTATATTTTCACTAATTTCTTGAACTTTTTGTACATCATTATCTACGGCTATTACATTTATATCTTCAAGTCTTGCTAGACTTTGTGCTATGTAATATCCGAATTTACCTAGTCCTAAAACTGCTATTGTTTTCATATTAAAATCCTTCCTTTTGGGTATTGTATGTGTTTATTTTTTGCCTTACCTATTAGTAAGAAGCCAAAGGCAAATATTCCTAGTCTTCCTGCCAACATAAGTATTATTATGACACTTTTACCAAAAGTATCAAAGTTTGCTGACATACTTAAGATATCACCATTGCCAGTAGAAACCCCTACTGTTCCAAATGCTGAAACAGCTTCAAATAACATTTGCATAAAAGGTAGCTTTTGAGTCTCTGCTAATAAAACAGTACACAAAATTACCAAAAATGAAGCAGTCAATAATACTGCTAGAGATTTATTTATAATAGATTGTTCTATTGTTCGTTTGAAAATATTTGGTTGTTGGTTGCTCTCTTTTAATCTATAAATAACTGCCATTATCAATATAGCAAAAGTAGTGACTTTGATACCACCAGCAGTTCCACCTTGACCACCACCTATCATCATAAAAATGGTTGAAAAAAACAATGAAGATTCTTGCAATGCTCCAATATCAACGCTGTTAAATCCACTTGTTCTAAAATTTACAGATAAAAACAAACCATTCAATAACTTTTCATACAAGTTCATATCAGCAAAAATCTTTGTATTACTCCACTCTATAGTTAAAAACAATATAATTCCTATAATAAGTAAAAATAATGTGGTTATTAAGGTTATTCTAGTATGCAAAGAATATCTAGAAAAAGAAACACTTTTTTGAGAGTGTAACTCATTCAATACTAGATATCCTAATCCACCAAGAACTATAAGAATCATAAGTGTACCTAAAATTACCAAGTGATTATCATATCCCATTAAACTATCTGTAAAAAGTGAAAAACCTGCATTATTAAAAGCTGAAATAGAATGAAAAACTCCAAGCCATATAGCATCTGTCGTAGGATATTTATCCATAAAAGCAATACTCAAAACAACAGCCCCTATAAACTCTATAATTAAAACTATTAAAACTAATTTTTTCACAAAAGTATTTGTAGATTTAGTATCATTAAGTCCTAGTGAAGTTTTAAATACTATTTTATCATTTATATTCAAATCATTTTTCAGAAATAAAAAAAACAATGTTACTATAGTCATATAACCTAAACCACCAATTTGAATGAGCATCATTATAATAAACTGTCCAAAAAAAGTAAAATTTTCAGATGTACTAGTGACGATAAGCCCAGTTACACATGTCGCTGAAGTAGCAGTAAATATAGCATTTATTACACTCAAACCACCAATATTTGAAAAAGGCAACATAAGCAAAATTGTTCCTGTTGCTATAACAAACAAATACCCAAAAAATATAATTTTAATATGATTGTAATTCATATTTTATAACTCCTTATTACCACAACAAAATCTATATCCAATTCCAGATTCTGTTTTAATATATGATGGCTTTGTGCGATTTTCTTCAATCTTTTTTCTTAATATATTGACATAAGATCTAAGATATTGCATTTCATTTTGATATCCAATTCCCCAAACTTCTTTTAATATTTGTCTATGTGTCAATGTTTTATTTGCATTGATTATAAAATATTTTAACAATTCATATTCTATTGGGGTAAGTTTTAAATACTCTTTTTTAAAATATATCACATGATTTTCATTGTCAAGCTCCAAATCAGAACATATTATATTGTCTAATATATTTTCTTGAGTATTTTTTCTCCTAAAAACAGCTCTTATACGAGCCAATAGTTCACTTATCGAAAAAGGCTTTTTTATATAATCATCAGCACCACTATCCAAAGCTGTAATAATATTATTCTCATCATATCTTGCCGAAACTATAATAATTGGCACTTTTGAAACTTCTCTTATAATAGGTATAAGTTCTTTCCCATCACCATCTGGCAATCCTAAATCCAGAATTATTAAACCAATATTATGTGTTTTGAAATTTATAATTGCATTTGTAATGTTATCTGTAGAGATATAATTATAACCATATTGATCAAATGTAATCTCTAATAATTTTCTAACTGAGATATCATCTTCAACAATTAAAATAGTTTGAGATATCATATCACACCAACACTTTTTGTAATAGGCAATAAAACTACAATCCTCATTGAGTCATGGAAATATGATGCTTCTATAGTACCTCCATGTAATTCAACTATACTTTTACATATAGATAATCCTATACCACTTCCTTGTATATCATTTGAATCTTCAAGTCTATAAAATTTATCAAATATATTATTTAATTTTGGACGATTTTGTATAGTAACTTTATTGATAGTTTTTATTCTTATTTTATCCTCATATCTATCTATGCTTAGCCTGATTTTTTCATTTTTTACAGAATATTTAAACGCATTATCCAATAAATTTATCAATAATTGTATTAGCAATATATTATCACCCCAATATAATTCAACCTCATCAATCTCAACATCCAAAAACTCACTTAATTCTGTAACACTTAATTCATGTAATACAACACCTACAATATCATCAAAATCACACCAATCAAACTGAAGCTTAATATCACTACCTTTCAATCTTGCACTATCTAATAAATTTGTTATTAATCTATTCATTCTCAATGATGAACTATTTATATCTTTCAGTAAATTTAATTGTGTTTGAGTTGGTAAATCTTTGCTTTCTAATAATAAATTTACAGAACCTAGTATTGAAGCCAATGGTGTTTTTAAATCATGGGAAACAATATTTAATATAATCTCTTTTGTTTCATTTTCTAGTGTTTTTAGATGTAGTTTCCTTGCTAAATATGTAACAATATACCCAACTACTGCAAAAATTAGAAAACTCACTATATATAAATCATCATGAACAGTAAAAGTATGAATAGTGGGTACATATAAAAAATTGAACATTATTACGCATAGTAATGTTATAAAAAAAGTAGATTTAAAAAAGCCATACATTGCAACAATTAAAACAGGTATTAAGTGTAACAATGCAATATTTATTACGCCTAGTTCATCTTTAAATATATGAGATATCAAAGTAACTATTGACAATACAAATAAAGCATTAATAAAATAGTGCACTTTATCATAAAGTTTTATAAATTTTTTATTCATAAAAATATGCCTTTTTAGAAGTTATGAAAGTGTACAATAAAAAATATCAAAAAAATATCAAAATTTATATGGAATAGTTATTACATTCTCTTTTAAATATAAAAAACAAAGATTAGCAAAATGCAAAAACCACTTCAGATAAATCCTACTAAACTATCTCAACCTATAGGAGCAACTCTTGCTTTTTTAAAAGCCAAGCTTCCAATTATTTTAAGTCTATCCTTTTAATTAATAGAGTATAAGAAACTTAAGATATTTATTATAATCACTGTTGTACAATTTCTAAATATAGCTTAAAAATTACAAATTGGGGGTATTGTTATGTTTAATTTTGGGAAAACAGAAGAAGAAAAAGGGCGTTTAAGCGCAATGGAAGACAACTTTGCAATTATATCATTTGAACCAAATGGTACAATATTACATGCAAATGATAATTTCTTAAATGCTTTAGGCTATAGACTCAATGAAGTAGTTGGGAATCATCACAGAATATTTTGTGATAAGACTTATACGAACACAAATGCATATACTGAGTTTTGGAATAATTTAGCTAATGGAATATCTCAAATAGATGAGTTTGAAAGATTTAGAAAAGATGGTAGTTCTATTTGGATTCAAGCTTCATATACTCCTGTAAAGAATACTAATGGAAAAGTAACTCGAGTTGTTAAATTTGCTCAAGATATTACTGATACCAAAAAAGTTATTAATGCTGTTAAAAATTCTGTTAACTTAGCAAAAACAGGTATCATGAAACAAACAATAACTGAATCAACTAAAAATGAAGGAATCGAAGATCTTAAAAATGGAGTAAATGAGTTATATCAAATTGTAGCTTCCAAAGTTGATGGTGATTTAAATAAAATATCAGATGCTTTATCTTCTTTTCAAAAATTAAATTTTACACATAGAATAACAGGAAATTTAGGAGAAGTATCTACAGGGTTAAATAGCCTAGCCGATATTATAAATAATATGTTAGTAGAAAACAAATCAAACGGTATGACACTGGATGAAGGTAGCAATATACTTCTTAAAAATGTAGATAAACTAAATCAAAGCTCAAACGAAGCTGCAGCAAATCTTGAAGAAACAGCTGCAGCACTTGAGGAAATGACAAGTAATATTAGAAACAATACAGAAAACATAGCTAAGATGTCAGGCTTGGCTAGTGGTGTAACATCTAGTGCAAAAAATGGTGAAATACTTGCAAATCAGACTACAGTTGCAATGGAAGAGATAAACTCTCAAGTAACTGCGATAAATGATGCAATAGCAGTAATTGACCAAATAGCATTCCAAACAAATATACTTTCTCTTAATGCTGCCGTGGAAGCAGCAACTGCTGGAGAAGCTGGAAAAGGGTTTGCAGTAGTTGCAGGAGAAGTGAGAAACCTAGCAGCTAGAAGTGCAGAGGCCGCAAAAGAGATAAAAGATATAGTTCAACGAGCAACTTCTAAAGCAAATGAAGGTAAATCTATAGCAAATGATATGATAAAAGGGTATGGTGAGCTAAATAAAAACATATCTCATACTATAACTTTGATATCAGATATAGAAAGTGCTTCAAAAGAACAATTACTTGGAATCGAACAAATCAATGATGCAGTAACCCAACTAGACCAACAAACACAACAAAATGCTATGGTTGCATCTCAAACTCATGATATTGCTGTATTAACAGATGAAATTGCTAAACTAATAGTATCATCAGCAAATGAAAAAGAATTTATAGGTAAAAATGATGTCAAGGGGAAACCTATGAATCAAGGACAATCTCACATCAAAGTTCCGCAAATACAATCAAAACCTATTACTAAAAAACCTCATATGCAAGTTTCGAAAGCAAGTAATACTAATAACTCACAAATACAAACGATAAAACCTAACACAAAATCATCTAAAGATGAATGGGAGTCGTTTTAATACAAGGGAAAACCCTTGTATTATATAAGTAAGTAATATAAAAACAGAAGTTTTATCAGTATTTATTAGAACCTACACACTACTAGACAATTTTTGAATTTATTGTTTGGTTTAACCTAAAAACAACTTACAACTCACAATTCGTGTGGAATACTAATTGCAATTAACCTTTGTATATAAAAACAGAGGTTAGCAAAATGCAAAAACCACTTCAGATAAATCCTACTAAACTATCTCAACCTATGGGGGCAACTCTTGCGTTTTTGGGTGTCAAAGGTTGTATGCCTTTGATGCATGGGGCTTTGGGGTGTGCTAGTTTTACGAAGGTATTTTTTACTAGACATTTCAACGATCCTATAGCTATGCAAACCACAGCGGTAAATGACATCACAGCAGTCATAGATGGCGGACACTGGGGAGTATTAGAAAGCCTCAAAAACATAACCGCAAAAGTAACTCCTTCACTTATAGGACTTCATACTACAGGGCTAACAGAAACAAAAGGTGATGATATAAGAGCTGTTAGTGAGTTAGTACGAGAAGAACAACCTATCGTTTGGGTAAATACACCTGATTTTGAGGGTGGATTTGAAAGTGGGTTTTCAAAAGCAGTATCTGCTATGATAAAACAGCTTATTATCCCAAAAACAACCATAAACAATCAAAAAGCACTTATTATCCCAAATGCAAATCTAAAACCTCTTGAAGTAGAAAAAATAAAAGAAGAATTAGAGCTTTTTGGATTTTTGGCTTTTGCATTACCTGATATTAGCCTCTCTTTGGATGGTCATTTAGACGAAAAACCATCAGCTCTTACAAGTGGTGGGATAGAGCTTGGGGATATTTATAAGTTAGGGGATTGTAGCTTGGTTATTAGTATTGGTTCTAGTGTCAAAGATTGTGGTGAGAGTTTTGTATCCAATATAAATCCAAATACAAAACATTTACATTTTGACTCATTGTCTGGGCTTATAAATGCTGATGCGTTTTATAAAGGGGTATTGGAGTTTCAAAATCTATCAACTCCTCATCCAAAGATAATCAAATGGAGAAAAAGGCTTCAAGATGCACTTCTTGATACACATTTTGCACTTGGGAGTACAAAGTTTGCTGTAGTTGGTCAAAATGATGAAGTATATAGTATATGCGAACTCTTAAGCGAGGCTGGAGGTCAAGTATCTGTTGCGATAGTATCTGAAAAATCACCTATAAATACTGAGATAAAAGCTACAAATGTGATAGTTGGGGACTTTTATGATTTGGAAAGCTATAAAAATGAGTATGAAATTTTGGTTACTAATTTCCACGGAATACAAATTGCAAGAAACTCTAATAAAGGATTGGTTTTAAGAGGTTATCCAAACTACGAAGAAGTTGGCAATGCTCTTAAAAGCGATTTGTTGTATGAGGGTAGTTGCTATTTTTTATTTGAAGTAGCAAATATCATAAACCACTTTAAGGAACACAAATGAATACAAATATAAAAGTATCTGGTACAAAAAATATAACTGGTCTCAAAATTGCATTTGCAACAAATGATATGGAAAATATAGATGCACATTTTGGCTCATGTAATAAGTTTTCAGTATATGATGTTTCAAAAGATGGTCATGAACTAAGTGGAATCATAAACACAAAAGAAGAAAAAGGGAAAGAGGGAGATAAAACAGCAAATATTATCAATGCACTAAAAGGTATTGATATAGTTTATTTCCTTGATATTGGTCCTATTGCTGCTGCAAAAGTGATAAATAACAAGATTTTTCCTATCAAATATAAAGAGATAGTATCTATTGAGCAAGAAGTAAATAAGCTAACAAATATGTTGGCATCAAACCCACCACCTTTTATCAAAAAAATAGTGGAAAGCAAAGGTTTATAATGGAAAATTTAAAAGAATTATTCAAAAAAGCATTAGTTGGACAAATTAGAGCTTTGGATCAGTTTGGGTCTTGGGATATGAAAAGTGATGATGAACTTTTTACGATGAAATATATCAAAACAAAAGAAGATTTGAAAAGCATACCAATCATAGCTGATATAGATGATGTGCAAACAAAAGATATAAGACTTATTTTCCAAGCTTTAGCTCTGGCTTTTGAAACAGCAACTGGCGTGATGTGCAATGTAGTGATGGAGATGAGTCATGAAGGCTTTGGTAGAGTGGTAGTAATAGCTGACAAAATCGTAGTAGTTGACAAATTTTTCAAAGATGCTCATAGATTTGGGTATAGAACTATAGAAGATTTAGAGATAGCTGGTGAGAAGTTTTTGGCTGATGGAATAAAAATTTATAATTCATTTAAAGGATAAAATATGGCAAATATAGGGATATTTTACGGGACTTGTGGTGGAACTACAAAAATAGTAGCAGATGCTTTGCAAGAGGCTTTTGATATAGATGATAGTGATGCTATAAATATAGAAGAAGATTTTGATGAACTAGAGCAATTTGAACAATATGATGTACTTTTTCTTGGAAGTTCTACTTGGGGTCAAGGTGATGTTCAGTACGGATGGGTTGATATACTTCTAGAACTAGATGAGAGTGATATGGATCTAAGCGGTAAGAAAGTAGCATTTTTTGGTGCTGGAGATGCCAAGAAGCATGGAGAGCATTTTTGTAGTGCGTTGGGGAAACTTTATAAGTCATTTACTGCAAAAGGTGCTAAAGCTATAGGTTTTGTAGATGCTAGTGAGTATGATTTTGAAGGTTCATTGGCTCTAATCGGAGATAAATTTTGCGGTCTTGCAATAGATGAACATAACGAAAATGACAAAACTGGTGATAGGATTGAGAGTTGGATTGAGGGTCTTGGGAAAGAGATTTAGATGGTAGATTGTAGAGGGTAGATGGTAGATGGTAGAGATTTTCTTCTCTACAAACTACAACCTAACAACTACAACCTAATTAAAAGGAGTCGAAAATGTTTTTAGTAGTATCAGTATTTAACAAAGAAAACTTGGAAAATGTGGTTGAAGATTTGAGAAAACACAACATTGAAGGTATCACTATCGTAGATGTCTATGGTATGGGGAATATTGGATTTAGTGAACATGGACAAAAAGCAGATTTTTATCCAAAAGTAAAAGTAGAAATAGTAGTCTCAAATGCAAAAACAAGAGAACTAGCGATGGAATGTATCAGATCAAATTGTCAAGATATGGGTCATGGAGCTGGCAAAATATGGTGGCTAAATGTTGGTGGAGTTGAGAGAATAAGAACTGGTGAAAAAGACGAAGATGCTCTTACAACACAAATAGACAAAAAAATCAAAAATGTGATGGATGGAAGCTGTTTCCATGTAACTGACACACCTTGTTCATAAAGGATATAAAATGAAAACAATAAACGAATTTTATCAGCTAAAAGATGCTGAAGAGTATTTTGAATTTTTTGATGTCAATTATGATTCAAAACTTGTAAATGTAAAAAGATTCCATATATTAAGAGAATATGGAAACCTCATAAAGAAAGGGTTTGAAAACTTCAAAGATGAAAATCAACTATTTGACTTTTTGAAATTTTCTTTGCTTAGAGTTTATGGGGATTTCAAAAATGGATATGCACCAAGTGCAGCAGATGTTTGGAAAATGTATGATAATGGCAAGTTACAAGGGTGTATGAGTTGTACTCCAACCCCTGGTAATAGCTGTGGGTGTTGATTAGCCCTAGAGTCTTTGAGATAATAAACAACAATTTTAATTAAGGAGTAACAAATGCATCACGATGATATTATGCCTAAATTCCGCGTAGGGCAAAAAGTAGAACTGGTAGTAGATATCAAAAATGATGGCACTTACCCTTATGCAAAAATTGGTGAACTATTAGCAAAAAAAGGTTCTGTTGGCTATATAAGAAAAATTGGTGATTTCTTGCAAACTATCAAGGTTTATGAAGTTCATCTTATGTGTGATGGGAATTTAGTTGAAGCTGTCGGGGCTAGGGATTTTGAACTAAATTTGCTTGAAGACTATGAAGATGAAGTTCAAGAAGAGTTAGCTTGGATTAGAAATTATAGAGCAAAGAAAGCTCAATCATAAAACAAGGAGAATATGTATGGCAAAAGTTATATTTATGCATTTTGATAAAGAAACTGATGGTCTTTATGATGCAAAGATTGGTGAACCAATAGTTAGACTTGCAAAAGAAAAAAAGATTCCTATTAGCTTTGAGTGTCAAGAAGGAAGTTGTGGTACTTGTTTGGTAACTGTTGAACATATATCAAACAAAGAACCAACTAGCTATATGGAGGATTTTGAACTTGATAAACTTGTAGAACTTGGTGCGATTACTGCTAAAGAAGCAAGCCATTGTCAACAGTTTACTATCAGTCCAAGAGTTAGACTTGCATGTCAAATGCTTGTAAAAGGTGATGTTCTAATTAAACCTTATAAAGGGTAACCAACGGTATACTTTTTATACAGTTTGATTGAACATTTGTTGATTAGATTTGATACAATTAAAAGGATGAAATATGACGACTAGAGTAGAAATTAAAAATGACTTCTTAGCTATCAATGTGAAGCCAGGAAGTACTATACAAGAAATAGTAGAAGCAAGTGGAAGTGCATTACCATTTGGTTGCCGTGATGGTGAATGTGGTACATGTGTGGTTGAAATAGAGCAAGGTATGGAGTTTTTGACTCCTCTTACAGACAAAGAAGTGAAAGTTTTAAAAGAGATTTGTAGTGGTACTTGTACTCCAAACTCAAGACTTAGCTGCCAGATGAAAATAGCAAAAGCTAATGGTGTTGTAAGAATTAGATACTAAGAACTTTCATCAACCCTCTCTCTTGCTTGTCATAGATACCAGGGAGGGTTAAGATGAAATTAGCACATAAACAAGAACTACAAGTTGGACTTAGCCTCAAAATGTGGCTTCCAATACTACAAAGTTCTATTACAGAACTTGAAACTCATCTAAACGGATATAAAAACGATAACCCATTTGTAGAAATAAAATCCCCAGTAGAAACAAAAGATTATTATAAAACTGTCGATAGAACTCCTTATTATATGCAAAATAGTGATACTTACTATAAAAGTGGTGAGTTTGTAGAAGAGATGGCAATAGGCGTGGAATCATTTTATGAAAGATTGTTTGATCAGATAGAAGCACCACTATTTCCTACACCAAAATCACAAAAAATTGCACACGATATCATAGAAAATCTGAGCGAATATGGATATTTTGAGGGCAATATAGAAGCAATTGCAATAAAAAACAATGTTACAAATGAATTTGTAGAAAGCATAAGACAAAGATTTGCTTATTTAGAGCCAAGTGGCGTAGGAGCTGTGGACTATAAAGAATCATTTTTATTTCAGTTGAGTGAGATTGATTTGGACAATGAACTACTTAAATTTACAAAAAAACTAATAGAAAATATAGAAAAAATAGACAAATACTCAACTCATCATCTATTTTCTAAAGCAAAAGATATCATTAAAACTTTCAAAAACCCGCCAGCACTAGAATATATAGACAATGAAGAGAGAATAATTCCTGATTTTTTTGTAGAAATTGGTGATAACATCAAAATAAGAATAAATAGCAGTTTTTATCCTGATATAATAGTAAAAGAACCATTTGCTTGTCAAAATGAAGAGATAAAAGAAAAAATAAAAGAGGCAAAAAATCTAGTGAATTTGCTAAATTTACGCAAATCTACACTTTATAAACTAGTCCTTAGCATAGTAGAAAAACAGCTCTCATTTTTCGTAGGAGGTGAGCTAAAACCTCTAAAAATGGCAGAAATTGCAACTGAGCTTGGATTTGCTGAGTCCACCATAAGCAGAGCCGTATCAAACAAATACATCGAGTGTAGTAGAGGCGTATATGCACTAAAAGATTTCTTTACAAATGCCGTAAATGACGAAGATACATCATCAAGTGAAATCAAAAGCTTTATGAAAAAACTTATAGAGTTTGAAGACCATGACAATCCTCTAACAGATGACGATATGCTAGTCCAAATCAAACAACGATTTGATATAGAAATGGTGAGAAGAAGTATCACAAAATACCGAAAACTAGAAAATATACCATCTTCAAAAGAGCGTAAAAAGTTTTATAAGGTACAGTAAAAGATTTATTCAGTCCAATTAAAACCGTTACTTAATAAAAAGTGACGGCTTTAAAATTTCTTTTACAGCTTTACTTTTACATTATTAAATTAAAATATCATAAAATTATAACAAAATATCAAATGCTGTATAAAGTACTTACATAAATACTGTTTTTTCAAAAAACCTACACATTGATACATTTAAAATTATTGATATTTTAATTAAATGTTCGAGGTTGAAATGCTTTCCTCTTTTGTTACTTTCTGCATTTGTATAAAATGTTGCAGTAGTAAAACCCATTGCCAATGCAACTTCTTCTTGTGTTTTTTTTTGTTCTTTTCTAATGCGTTTTACATTAATTGATATTTGGGAATAACACTCTTCTACCAATTCATCAGATACTTCGGAAAATATTTTCATAATATAACCTATAGATTAAGTTTTGTTTTAGAATAATAGTGATAATATTAGATTTAATGAATAACCCTGAGGTTATTATATTATTTAATTTATTATTAGTATAAGGATAACTTGATATTGTTCAATATATTATCATTAAATAATTGATGATATAAATATTAACTCTTATTATTGTTTATTGTACATTATAATAATTTATAATTAAGGTGTAAAATAATTATGTTATGGAAAAAAACAGAATGTCTTAAATTAAAAATTACATGTTTGAATATTTTAATTTTCTACACTATGATAGTACTATCTTTAATACTTATTTATCCATTATTTTAATTTAACTAAAAAGGGTTTAAAAATGTCAATAAAACAAAAACTAATATTTCTAATTGGTACACTACTAATTGGTGTATCAATACTAGGTGGCTTTGCCTTATATAATGGTAAATCATGGTCAAGTGATATGGATACTATTGGCAATACAAGACTTCCTTCCCTTATACATATAACAAACTTAAACAAAGAAAGAATGATAATAAGGGCACAAACATTGAATGTTTATGCGTTTGAAAACAACTACTCTGCAAATTCTAATTTTTCTGATATTGCTTCGCAAAGAATTAAAAGTTGGGAAATAGTTGAAGAAAACTGGAGTGGTTTTTTGGCTTTACCTAGAAGTAAAAAAGGACAAGAGCTAGCAAATAAACTAGATATTGAGTATAAAGCTTGGAGAGAAGTTTATGTCAAACTTGATGACCTCATCACCAAATTGGCAAAAAATACAAATCCTACAACACAACAATCCCTATTTGATGAATATCGAAAAACTGTTGCTATTATGGTTCCGATTTCAAATACTATGGGTGACACTATGGATGAACTCAATACATTAAGTTCATCCACCACTAATCAAATGATTAAAAATGCTATGTCTAACTCTCATTTATTGGTAAATATAACTATATTTATATTGATTATAACCATAATAGTGGGGATTACAACTGGTACAATTATCACAAAGGGAATTAATAATGCTATTACATTATTCCAAAATGGGCTTATAGAGTTTTTTAATTATTTAAATAGAAAAACAACTACGACTAGTTTAATTGCACTAAACTCAAACGATGAATTTAGAGCAATGGCTGAACTAATAAATGAAAATATAACTGCTATTCAAAAAAATGTAGAAGAAGATAATCAATTTATTGCTGATACACAAACGGTAATGAATAGAGTTGCAAATGGTTGGGTTTCTCAGCATATACAAGCAAACAGTACAAATCCAGCATTAATGCACCTAAAGAGCACTATCAATGAAGCACTCAATAACTTAAGAGAAAGATTTGTGACAATCAACTCTGTCCTTGAAGAATATACACACCACAACTATACAAAAAAACTTTTTATAGATGGTATAGAATCAGGAGGTGTATTTGAAACTTTAATAAAAGATATAAACAAATTACAAGATACTATTACTCAAATGTTGGTAGAAAACAAATCAAATGGACTTACTCTTGATGAGAGCTCAAATATACTCCTAACAAATGTAGATAAACTAAATCAAAGCTCAAATGAAGCAGCAGCATCTTTGGAAGAAACAGCAGCAGCACTTGAACAAATGACAAGTAATATAAGAAGTAATACTGAAAACATAGCTAAGATGTCATCACTTGCAAGTGGTGTGACTAA
>JALNYH010000023.1 GCA_023229945.1 Arcobacteraceae bacterium
GAACTAGTCTTAGAAATTGGAGTGAGATTTACCCACAACTTTGCATATTTTTCAGCGAAATTATGGAAAAATACACAAAGTGATTATAGGGTAACTGGTGGGTTTACACAGTTTATTTTACAGGCTCTATTATTCTGTAGAACAATAAAATTCCATATACCTAAATCTCTACCATCAGTATATCTAAAGTCATATACTGATATGTTATTTGGTGGTATAGTTATCTCTCTTTCTCTATCTATTTCACCATTTGGATTAATCCATTTTACTGTGATTTGTTGCTCTATATTCAATTTCTTAGTGGAGTATTTACATACAATAGAACCCTCATCTTCTAGTATTATACAGTCTGCAACATTATCTTGTGATGCTAAAATATGAGCTGATATAAGCAATAAAAATAAAACTATTTTAGCTATCATTTTCGTCCTCTAGTTTTAATATTTTAAATAATTTTGTTTTTAATGGTGAATAAAAAGTGGTCACTACTATAAGTGCACCCAAAAGATGAATCACTTCTTTTAATGTTTCATTTTTATCAAAAAATGATGATAAAATATACCCAAAAATATATCCAACTGTACCTAAAAATACAAATAACACTATTACATAAAAGTTTTCTTTATTCATTGATCTCCATCAAAAATCCATCAATTTCCACTATAATATTGATATCTAAAATATTTTCTTCATTTTGAATACTTATTTGAAAAGAGTGTTTTCCAAAATTAATTTCGTATTTTAAGATATTTATATTTAATTCATTGTTTAAGTTACTAACTAATTTTTCTATTAAAAGGTTTATTTTCCTTCGTATATCTTCAAGATCTGTAATATTGATACCAGTAGAATCAAGTAAGAAATCTTGCTCTTCCATCATAAGTTTGATAATTCTATCACAAATTTTTTCTTGACTCAACAACCCTTGCTCTAGCTGAGCTAAAATTTCATTTTTCATATATCTCCCATATCGCTTCTTCTGTGTCATTTGGTCTGTTCTTAAGTATTTCAAAAGGGCGGTATTTTTCTTTATAGCCCATGCTATAATGATTTTCTATCCAATATCCTAGATAAACATATGGTATGTTCATCTCTTTTGCTATTTTGATTTGGAATAAAATAGAAAATTGTCCTATTGAATACTCTTCATAATCATGGTCATAATAGCAATAAATAGATGAAATTCCTTCATCCAAAACATCAACCAAGGCAACGCCAACTAGTTTTTCATCTATAAAATACAATAATTCTTTAGCAAAACCACTATTTTTGCCATCAACATAAGATCTAATATACTCACTCACATCAATTTCATTGTATGGCCAATCTTTTTTATCGCTCATATAGGCATGATATTTGTTGTATAGTTCTATATGCTCATAAGAAACACTCGGTGGTTGGATAAAAATCTTTGTATTTTTATGTTTATTTAAGACTCTTTTTTGAGATTTTGAGAACTGAAATTTGTCCACAACTATTCTCATGCTCGTGCATTTATTGCAAGTTTCACAAATTGGGACAAAATGCATTCTTCCAAATCTACGCCAACCCTTTTGGAGCATATCCAAATACTGCATTTTTGTACAATTATGGAGTAGCCGATATTTCATATCTGATATTTCGCTACCAATAAAGTAAGAACATTCTCGATTTTGTTCTATAAATTCTATATCTTGACTAAAAGTTATCATTCGATATAATAACACAAATTAACTAATAATTAATAATGAATAACTAACAATTAAGGACTAATATGGGTTATTTACAAAGTGTGAAAGAAAGTTTATTGAAAAATAGTTCTTTGGCTGATGAGATTTTTTTTCAAGCTGTTTTTGAAGTTTTAGATTCTCTTGAACCAATATTGCAAAGTGATAGAATTTATGAAGAACTTGCTATTTTAGAGCGTTTGGTAGTTCCTGATAGGGAGTTCAAATTCAAAATAACTTGGTTTGATGATAATAATAAAGTTAATGTCAATAATGGCTATAGAGTTCAGTTTAATAATGCCCTTGGTCCTTATAAAGGTGGACTTAGATTTCATCCTAGTGTAAATAGTAGTATATTGAAATTTTTGGGTTTTGAACAAATTTTCAAAAACTCTTTGACTGGTCTTATGATGGGTGGAGCAAAGGGTGGAAGTGATTTTAATCCAAAAGGCAAAAGCAACTCTGAGGTGATGAAGTTTTGCAAGGCGTATATGACGGAACTTCACAAACACATAGGTCCAAGAGTTGATATTCCAGCAGGTGATATTGGGGTAGGGGCTAGAGAGATTGGGTTTTTGTTTGGTGAATATAAAAAGATTACTTCAAGATATGAAGGGATAATTACTGGTAAACCATATATGTTTGGTGGCTCACTACTTCGCCCTGAAGCTACTGGATATGGGGTAGTTTATTTTACTGATGAATTACTAAAACTAGAAAATAAAGAGCCTTTGAAAGATAAAATATGTTGTGTAAGTGGTAGTGGAAATGTGGCTATTTATACTATAGAAAAACTCCAAAGTTTTGGAGCGATAGTTGTGAGTTGTAGTGATAGCAGAGGGACTATTTATGATAGTAGAGGGCTTGATGTGGTGTTATTAAAAGAATTGAAGTTCAATAAAAGAGCATCTTTGGAAGAATATATCAATACACATACAAGTGCCATATATACAAAAGTAGAAGATTATCCAAGTGGTGCTCATGAGGTATGGAGTATCCCATGCTATGGGGCATTTCCTTGTGCAACACAAAATGAGCTTAATATAAATGACGCAACAAATCTCATAGATAATGGTTGTCAAATAGTTGTAGAAGGTGCTAATATGCCAAGTTCACCTGAAGCAATTGAATTGTTTTTGAAACAAAAAATCACATTCGCTCCAGCTAAAGCAGCAAATGCAGGAGGGGTAGCTGTGAGTAACTTTGAAATGAGTCAAAATGCGGCACTTCAAAGATGGGATATGGACAAAGTAGATGAAAGCCTAAGAACTACAATGAAGCAAATTTGTAAAAGAGTTTATTTGACATCCAAAGACTATGGAGTAGATGGGAATTATGTAGATGGTGCAAATATAGCTGCGTTTAAAAGGGTTGCTGAGGCTATGATAGCTGAGGGAATTTGATGATAGGTAAAAGGTGAAAAATTAACAAATGACAAAACAAGAAATTGATAACCTAATACAAAACAAACTTGGAGTAATGCTATATTTTAGTGGTGAGAATTGCTCTGTTTGTAGTGTTTTAAAGCCAAAAATAGATACAATGTTTGTAGAGAATTTTCCTAAAATTGAAAGAGTTTATATCAAAGCTGATGATAACCCACAACTCAGTGCTGAGTTTGGTGTGTTTAGTGTGCCTACAGTTTTGGTGTATTTGGATACAAAAGAGTTTATGCGATATTCAAGACATATATCACTAGCTCAGGTGGAAAATGATTTAAAAAGACTATATGAAATGTTGGAGAATTGATGAAGATAACTTTAATTATACTAGTTGCTATACTAATAGGAATGCAGTTTATTCCGGCTGAACGAGTAAATCCAGAATTTGATAAATCAAAAGAGATAGTTTTACCAGAGCATATCAAGCCACTTATTCAAAATGCTTGTTATGATTGTCACTCTTATGAGACAAAATGGCCTTGGTATAGTGCAATTGCACCTATGTCATATAGTGTAAGCTATAATGTTACAAATGCTAGAAAAGGGCTTAATTTTTCTATTTGGGAAGATTATGATGATGAGACAAAACACAACAAAATGAAAGAAATTTTTAGAGCTGCTTATGCTGCTATGCCTTTAGGGGATTATATACGATTTCATTCTGAAGCTGATTTATCAACAGAACAAAGAACAACCATAAGAACATGGGCAAAGGAAATAATTGATAGCAAATGAGTCAAGTGAGATACTGCAAAAGAAGCAGTTATTAACTATTACTTATTTTGAATTACAAAAACTTTTTGAGCAAAAATATGGCTCAAATGCTCTTGTAATGATGGAAGTAGGAACTTTTTTTGAAGTCTATGAAGTAAACAACGATGAGCAACAGATTGGAAAAGCAAAAGAGATTTCAGAAGTTTTAAATATCCAACTTACTAGAAAAAACAAAAATATCCTTGAAAATTCTACGGAAAATCCACTTATGGCTGGAGTTCCAGCTATTAGCTTTGATAAGCATTTGGCAAGAATTGTAAGTGAACAAAAATACACAATAGCTATTATCAAACAAAGGGGAGTTCCTCCTAGCGTATCAAGATACCTTGATGTGGTAATATCTCCAGGGACAAACTTTGATTTTGTTCAATCAAGTGATGAAAATTTCCTAACTTCTTTGGTAATAGATAAAAACAAAGATATCTACTCTATAGGATACAGTTCAATAGATGTAACTACTGGAAAATGCTACTATGCAGAAATTCATAGTACTAGTGAAGATAAAAGCTTTGGTCTTGATGAAGCATTTAATTATATGAATATGTACAAAACAAGTGAAGTGGTGATATCGTTTTTGGATAAAAATATCAATCAAATAGAAGTTGTAAGATATCTTGAACTCACCAATAAAACATATCATATTAGAGACTTTAGAGCAAAAATTGCCTATCAAAATGAGCTTTTTAAGAATATTTTTGGTATAGAATCCCTTCTTACTCCCATAGAGCATCTAGATCTTGAAACTTCTCAAATGGCGAGTGAGTCATTGGCTCTTTTGATAGATTTTGTGATAGAACACGACTCCAAAATAATACAAAAGCTTCTTCCTCCAACCAAGCTAGATGTTGGCAAATATGTATATCTTGGAAATAATGCACTAGAACAGCTAAATATTATAGAAACACCACATAATATTTCACTACAAAAAATAATCACTCAAACTTCCACAGCAATGGGGAAAAGACTACTAAAAGAGAGGCTTACAAACCCTATCAAAGAGTATAAAGAGATACTCAGACGACAATCTCTTTCAAAGGAACTTTTTGACTATTATAACCCGATAGATAAAGAACTTGCAAAAATTTATGATATAGCAAGGCTGAGTAGAAGAATCAAACTCAATAGACTTCATCCTTTTGAGCTAAACTATCTTTATGACTCACTTTTTAGTATCAAAGAAATAGTAAGATTTATGGAAAATTATAAGTTTTATCAAGCACCTTGTAGTGAAGCTGAATTAAACTCATTTTTGAGTGATATTGATACTACTTTTGATTTGTCATCTACTGGTAAATTTATGCTCAAAGATGTCAATGAAAATATGATAAAAACTGGTATAAATCCAAAAATAGATTATCTTGTAGGCTGTAATGATGAGCTTTTTTGTAAGTTGGATATTATAAGACACACTATTGTTAAGCTTTTAGGTAGTGATGATATGAATCTTGTGC
Organism: Arcobacteraceae bacterium; assembly: GCA_023229945.1. Lineage (GTDB taxonomy): Bacteria > Campylobacterota > Campylobacteria > Campylobacterales > Arcobacteraceae > UBA6211. The sequence continues at coordinate 5,374 of JALNYH010000023.1, forward strand.
AGATAAATAGGCTTGATAAAGAAGGATTTTTTATCTCTCTTACAAAAAATAGATATCATTCAATCAAAGAAGAATTTGATAATACTCATATCATAATAGATGATAAGCTTTATTTGTTTAAAAATTTCAGTACCAAAATACAAACAAATAATGTAAAAATCACAAATGAACTTACATCTTCAATAACAGATCAATACGCTGGAAATATATCTAAAATAATTGAACTAAATAAGCTTGTATTCAAAGAAAAAATAGTTGATTTTGAGAAAAAATACTCTAAGATATTAGAAGATTTGGTAGAGTTTATAGCTGAAATTGATGTAACAATCTCTAACATAAAAGTATCCAAAAAATATAACTTTGTATGCCCAAAAATAGTAAAAACAAAAAACAATGACAACTTTTTGGAAATAGTTGGGCTACGACACCCAATAATAGAACAAACAGTAGATGTGGTAGAATATGTACCAAATGATATAGTTATGGGTGATTTGACACTTATAAGTGATGAATTAAAAGAAAATGTAATAGTCCAAAATTCTCGCCCACTGAATCTTTTGGACAACCACATAAACGGAATATTGCTTTATGGGATAAACAGTGCAGGAAAATCTTCTTTGATGAAGGCAGTAGGGATTAGTGTAATATTAGCTCAAGCTGGATTTTTTGTACCAGCAAAGTCTATGAGGTTTTCTATTTATGAGTCACTTTTTACAAGGATTAGTGGAGCTGATAATATCTCAAAAGGGCTTTCTTCTTTTGCTGTTGAAATGATGGAACTTAAAAATATATTTAATCGGGCTGGTAAAAAATCACTTATTTTAGGTGATGAGATAAGTCACTCTACAGAGACTATGAGTGGGGTTAGTATAGTTGCAAGTGCTATACTCAAACTATCTAAGTTTGAATCTCTTTTTATATTTGCCACACATCTACATCAACTAGCTCAAATAGATGAAATAGCCGTTTTGCGAAATGTAATGCCACTTCATTTGAGTGTATTTTATCAAGAAAGTGATGATAAATTGATATTTGATAGAAAGTTAAGACATGGACAAGGAAGCAGTATATATGGTTTAGAATTTGCCAAATCATTACATATTGATGAAGAATTTTTAAAAGTTGCCAATGAAATAAGAAAAAAAATCTCCGATGAAAATAGTGCCTTAGATAGATTAAAAGATAAAAAAACAAGCAAATACAACAAAAACTTGTATCTAGTCTCTTGTGCAATATGTGGAGAAGCAGTTGAAGATGTTCATCACCGCTTAGAACAAGCAAGTGCAGATGAATGGGGTTTTATAGGGCATATTCATAAAAACCAAAGATCAAATCTTATTCCACTATGTAAACTCCATCACAAAATGGTACATGATGGAACTTTGATAATAGAAGGGTTTATAAGTACTAGTAAGGGTGTTGAGCTTAAGTGGCATGATACCCAAACCAAAAAGAGATAAAATATGAAAAATAGTGCTTTATTTGAATGTGATACCAATAAAGGCACTATTTTAGAAGTTAGATGTAGTGGAGATTGGACAAAGAGTAGTGTTGATATTGTTTTGCAAAACTTAGATATATTTATCGTACCTCATAAAAATATTGTTTTTGAAATATCAAATATTAAATCTTTGGATAGTGCTGGAGCTATGGTTTTTCTTGAAATCAAAAAAAGAGTAGAAAAAAATGGTTTTCAAGTAACTTTTGATGGTATCAATGACAAAGCACACGCCTTAATAAATCTTTGCCAAAAATATGTTTTAAAATCATTAGATGAAGAATATCAAAAACCATTTATATTGAGTAGTATGTTTTTTAAATTTGGTCAATATAGCTTTAAAAATTGGCTTGTATTAATCTCTTTTTTATCCTTTGTTGGAGGATTGTTTGCCGTTTTATTTCAAAGTATTTTAAATCCTAAAAAGGTACGATTTAAAGCAATCTTATATCATTTAGAACAAAATGGACTAAATGCAGTTCCTATAATTGTAATTACATCTTTACTAATAGGTGTAGTTATAGCCTATCAAGGTGCAGTTCAACTAGAACAGTTTGGTGCAAATATATTTATTGTAGAAATGGTTGCTATTTCAACTACTAGAGAGTTAGCTCCAATGATAGCGGCCATTGTAATAGCTGGAAGAAGTGCATCAGCATTTACTGCTCAAATTGGTGTAATGAAGATAACGGACGAAGTAGATGCTATGAAAACTATGGGATTTAATCCTTGGGAATTTCTAGTTTTACCTAGAATTATTGCACTTATTATTGCTTTACCACTTTTGGTGATAGTTGCTGATATAGTGTCAGTATATGGGGGAATGATTGTTGCTAGTAGTGAACTAGGAATTAGTTATAAAGAATTTATTGATAGGTTTAAAGAAACTGTAGAATTAAGACATATTATGATTGGTATTATAAAAGCACCTATATTTGGATTAATTATTGCACTAATTGGGTGCTTTAGAGGGTTTGCAATAACTTCTAGTACAGAAAGTGTAGGAAAATATACAACAATTAGCGTAGTAAATGCAATTTTTTGGGTGATAGCTTTTAATGCTCTTTTTTCAATAATCCTTACGGAGCTTGGTATATGATAATTGAAGCTAAAAATATTGTAACAAAATTTGGTAATAAAATTATACATAATGGAGTAAGTTTTCATATTAAAAAAGGTGAAATTTACGGTCTTTTGGGAGGAAGTGGAAGTGGAAAAACTACACTTTTGAGAGAAATGATACTCTTACAAAAACCAACACAAGGTGAGATGATAGTTCTTGGCAAGAATATAAGTAAATTAACTACACAAGAAGAAAACGAACTTAGATTGAGATGGGGAGTGCTATTCCAATTTGGTGCATTGTTTACTTCTATTACAGTATTGGAAAATGTTATGTTGCCACTTAAAGAATATACTAAATTACCAGATTTTTTTATAGAAGAATTGGCTTTTTTGAAGCTTCAAATGGTTGGATTATCAAAAGAATCAGCATATCTTTATCCATCACAATTAAGTGGTGGTATGAAAAAAAGAGCAGCACTTGCAAGAGCTTTAGTCCTTGATCCTGAAGTGCTATTTTTGGATGAGCCAACTTCTGGACTTGACCCATCTAGTGCTAGGGCTTTTGATAAACTTATTTTGCAATTGAGAGAATTCTTAGATATAACTATAGTTATAGTTACACATGATAAAGATACAATAGCAAATGTACTTGATAGATTTATTATTTTAGGTGATTCCAAAGTTCAAGCTGAGGGTAGTTTGGAAAATTTAAAAAAAACAAATTTAAAATTAATAGAACAATTTTTGGAGTAAATATGGAAAATAAAGCAAATTATATATTATTGGGCATTTTTGTTTTTGTTACATTTCTATCAGGAATAGTTTTTTTGTTGTGGTATTCCAACTATTCTCAAAGTATTCAATACAGCTATTATAAAGTAAATATTAAAGAATCAGTTTCAGGACTCAATCTAAAAGCACCAGTAAAGCTTAGAGGTGTAAATGTGGGGGAAGTTGATAAGCTTTATATCAATCCAGATAATAGTGAAGAGGTGACAATCATAGTAAAAATTGTATCAGATACTCCAATAAAAGTTGATAATTATGCTATCTTAAAACCTCAAGGTATCACAGGGCTTAGTTATCTTGAAATTGAAGGTGGTACAAACCAATCAGAAAAACTCAAAACTAGTGATAAAGAATCTTTAATGGGAGTTATTCCAGCTAAAGCTTCTTTCCTATCAATGATAGATAAATCTTTTGAAACAATAGCACAAAGAATAGATATTTTTTTCAAGGGTCAGGGGATGGAAAATCTTCAAATATTATTGGAAAATAGTGCTAAAACTTCACAGCATCTTGCCAAACTTTCTCAAGTATTAGAAGAAGAGAGTGAAAATATTTCATTACTTATCAAACAATCTCATAACACTGCAAAAGAGCTTGAAATAATGTCTCAATCAATATCACAAGTAGTTTATGAAGATACAACTGTTATGATGGATAATGTAACAAAAGCAGCACAATCTGTAGATAATTTGATGCTAAAGTTAGAGCAAAAAGTGGATAGTGGCTCATTTGATATAGATGAAGTAATCGAATATAATTTAAAACCACTTGCCAATTCAATATCACAGTTGGATGAATTATTGATAGAAACTAAATCTTTAATAATCAATTTAGAAGAAAGTCCATCTGATATTTTGTTTAAATCAACACCAAAAAAACTTGGACCAGGAGAGTAAATGAAAACAATATTAATTTTAGTAGCTTTGATTCTTTTTGGTGGATGTTATTCCAAAAATTCATCTTTAATGGAGTATTCAAATCTAAGATTGGAAATAAAACCACAAAAATCAGCAAATACCAAATCACAAAAGGTATTGTTGGTCAAAAAGCCAAAAGGTGTTAGTTATATTGATACTAGAGATTTTATTTATACGGATAAAGAGGGTTTTTATAGTAGCTATGCTTATCATAAGTGGGATGAACCAGTTTCTAAACAATTGGAAAATATATTTGCACTTACACTTTCTCAAAGTGAGAAGTTTGAAAGTGCTATTACAACTTCAAGTATATTGAATTATGATTTAGTTTTGGAATCAAACATATATGAATTTACTCATAATATACAAGATAATCAATCAAAAGTAGTCATAAATATAGAAATCAAAGTAATAAATGCAAAAACAAAAACTATTGTGGTAAATCAAAGATTTAAAATAGAAGAAAATACAAAATCAATAAATGCACAAGGTGCTTTAGAAGCTTATAATATAGCATTAGATAAGTTGTTGGATAAGATTGTAAATTTAGATTATGATTTATAAGTGGTGGGTCCAGAAGGACTCGAACCTTCGACCACTCGGTTATGAGCCGAGTGCTCTAACCAACTGAGCTATAGACCCTTTTCAAAAAGCTATTGGTTAAATAGGTTGGAATTATAATCAAGATTTCATAAAAGTTTGCTTAAATATTGCCTATTTTAAGAACTTTGTAAAATAAAATATTTTGCAGCAACTTCTTTTGTCTGAAATTTGACCCCTTGCATTTCAAATTCACCAAAATCTACTGTATAAATTTTCTCATCTTCAGTTTTTCCATAAGTTATGATAAGCTTTGTAGCAAGGGCTTTGTCGGCTTCACTCGCATTTTGACTTAGCATATTAAAAGGACCAATGGCATCTTTAATTTTTGCACGATAAAACTTTTGACTTTTTACTGTTTCTAGAGATAAATTATCCGCTTCATTTCTTCCAATCACAAGCTTTGCCCCATCTGGTAGTCTTAAATGTCTTCCAAATTTTACAATATCAATATCATCAACATCCATTTTATCATGCTCTATAAAATCCCTAATTCTAGCACTAGTATCAGGCATAGTAAGCAAACATCCACCAGCTGGCTCATCAAATCCTTTGAGTCCAATTCTTCTTGCCATTCTAAGTTGAGTTTGTCTGTTTCTTCCATTGATATCAAGCAATTTTTCTCTATCTACCCAGCCTTCAAGTTCTGGTTTTGTTGGAGATAGAAGCTTGGCACTAAGAGGGCGGAGTACTAAGTCTTCTTGACCACTTAATTTTTGAACAATATCTAATGATTCTTTCTTTTGACTCATTGGTCTTTGTCCCAAAACCTCACCACTTATCATAAAATTTGCATTATACTTTTCTAGTAGTTTTGAAGTATATCTAAACATAAAACCATGACAGTCAATACATGGGTTGAAGTTTTTCCCATATCCGTGAACTGGAGTAAAAAGCACTTCATCAAGAAATTCTTTTCTTAAATCAAGGATTTCTAATTTTGCACCGATTTGGTCACATAAATTTTGTAAATATTCTTTTTTATCATTTGTTCCACCAAATCCCATATCAATATGAACTGCTATTACTTCTATGTTTTGATCAATTATTAATTTCATAGCAAGTGCAGAATCAAGTCCGCCACTAAATAGTGCCAATGCTCTCATATCTTTTCCTAAATAAATTTTTTGGTATAATATCGTAATTTTGATTAAAAGGCAGTTTTATTTGATTATTTATCAACCTATAAATGGCTATTGTTACAACAGTGATACATACTTTTTATATAACTTTATATTATCCAACCTAGAGAAATTCAAAAACCCAAAAGGGGAGCTTTTGGATGTTGGTAGCGGAAGTGGAATTCTTGGTCTTTTATTGGCAAAAGAGTTTAATGAAGTATCTTTAAATCAAGTGGAAATTCAAAAAGAGTTTTGTTTTTTTTCTAGCAAAAATGCCCAAATAAACAAAATCAAATCATTTTTATATGAGGGGAATTTCTTTGAGTTGGATTTTGACAAAAAGTTTGATTATATAGTCTCAAATCCACCATTTTATCATCATAATTCAATCAAAAGTGAAAATGAGAATTTAAAAATTGCCAGATATAATACAAATTTTAGTTTAGATTCTTTTTTGAAAAAAGCTTCAACTATCCTCAAACCTCAAGGTAGATTGTTTTTTTGTTATGATGTTAAGCAGATAAATGATATTATGGCACTATTGAAAGCAAATAAATTCAATCTCGAAGCATTGCAATTTGTCCATCCTTTCAGTCATAAGTGTGCAAATTTGATTTTGGTTTATGCAAAAAAGTCTTCAAATTCACTCACAAGTATATTGCCTCCTGTTGTGATGTTTGAAAATGGGGATTATACGCAAGCTGTTTTTGATTTGTTTGCCAAAGCTTCAACTCACAGTATAAAGTGTGAAATATGATACAAAAAGATGGTTTTTCATTTTGCTTTGATGAGCATGAGTGTAGTAAATGTAGTGGAAATTGTTGTATAGGTGAGTCTGGATATATTTGGATTTCACCAAAAGAGATGGAAGAGTTTGCAAAGTTTCTTGATATGAGTGTTGAGGAATTTGCACAAAAATATCTTATAAAAGTGGGTTATAAATATTCTATCAAAGAAGTAGAATACCAACCAAATAAGTTTGCATGTGTTTTTTTCAATTTTGAACAAAGAAATTGTGGTGCGTATGAAGTACGACCAACACAGTGTAGAACATTCCCATTTTGGGATTATTTTAAAGATAAAGTACAAGAGGTAGTTAAAGAGTGTCCAGCTATAAAAATATAATTCTTATTTTATTGTTATCATTGCTATTTATTGGGTGTGTCGATAAACAGCATCAAATAATAGATAATACTTCTGCAAGTACTCTTAATAATAAAATATTTGAACAAGAAGATTTATTGATTTTATTCGCACTAGAAGCACTAAACCAAAAAGATTATAAGTCAGCATTTGATCTTTTTGTATCTTTATATAATGCAACAAAAAAATTTGAATACCTACAAAAAGCTTTAGACATAGCACTTTTTAACCAAGAATATATGGAAATTGTAGATTTATTACAAGCAAATATTTCTACTCATCCAGATAAGCAAGATGGTTTGAATTTTATATATGCATTGGCATTGATGAATACAAATCAAGCTGATAAGAGTTTGGAAATAGCACAAAACTTATTAATAAAAAATAAAACTAATCAAAACTACATACTAATTGGTAATATTTATTTAATTAAACAAGATTATCAAAAAGCTTTAGACTCTTTTACAATAGTCTATGAAGAACAACCACAAAATATTGGCTTGTTGATGATTGTAAGTGATATTTTGTATAAAAATTTAAACCAACAAAAAAAAGCTATTGAGCTACTTGATAATTATATTTCAACCAATGGTTGCAATGTAGAGATATGTGAACGAATTTATACATACTATATGGATCAAAATGATATAGATGGTATGATATCCACTTTACAAAAAAACTATAATTTGATGTTATCTTTAGGTAAAAAAGAGGATGCTTTAAAAACATTAAATATCATTATTGAAATGTTTAAATTAAAAGATGTAAATTTGGCATTAAAATTTGTAGAATCTCTACCAGAAGATGGATATAAAAGTTTAAAGCTTATTGAATTATATAAAATGATAAATAATCAAGAACAAGTTTTATATTATTTTGATTTATTATATAAACAAACTAATCAAATAGATGTTTTGGCACAAATGGCTATTTATGAATTCGAATCTAACACAAATAAAAAAGAGATTTTTAAATCTGTAAAAGTAAAACTAGAAAAGGTCTTAGAAACATCTTCAAATCATATGTATCAAAATTATCTAGGGTATTTACTTATAGATTTTGATATTGATTATGTAAGAGGTATAGAGCTTGTAAAATCAGCTATTGCTCAAGATCCTGAAAATATAGCATATTTAGATTCTTTAGCTTGGGGATATTATAAACTACAAGATTGTAAAATGGCATACGAATATATGTTTGATATAGTAAATAAAATAGGACTAGACGAACCAGAAATAAAGCTACATTGGGAAACTATAAAAGATTGTAAGGAGTAATTTAAAGTGATTTTAGATGAGATTATAAAAAAAACAAAAGAAGATTTAGAAAGAAGAAAAGTTGAATATAGTCTAGATTGGTTGGGAAGAAGCTTAGCTTTCAATCCTTATCCACCAAGAGATGTAAGAAAAGTTCTCACTAGCACAAAAGATGACCCTATCAAAATAATAGCAGAAGTAAAAAAAGCAAGTCCGAGTAAGGGTGTAATAAGAGAAGATTTTGATCCATTATTGATAGCTGATATTTATAGTAAAAATGGAGCTGACGCAATTTCAGTTTTGACAGAACCTCACTATTTTCAAGGTAATTTGGATTATCTTACACAAATAAGAAGATATGTTCCTACGCCTTTACTTAGAAAAGATTTTATAGTTGACAAATACCAAATAGTAGAAGCTTTGGTTTATGGAGCTGATTTTATACTTTTAATTGCAAAAGCATTATCTACAAAAGAGCTAAAAGAACTGTATGAATATGCCTTACATGTAGGACTTGATGTATTAGTAGAGATTCATGACCTTGAAGACTTAAAAAAAGCAATGTCAGCAGGAGCTCATATTATAGGGATAAATCATAGAAATTTAGAGACTTTTGAAATGGATATGAAGCTTTGTGAAAAGCTTATACCAATGATTCCAAATGGTAAAATAATAGTAGCAGAAAGTGGTGTAACAGATACCGAAATCATCAAACACCTGAGTGAAATTGGAACTGACGCATTTTTGATTGGTGAGCATTTTATGAGACAAGATGATATAGGTGCAGAAGTATCAAGACTAAAAAATAGTTTAACAAAAAACTAAAATAGTAAATATAAGTTGTTTTACAAGAAAAATTCAATAACATTTTACAAAAGTTTAGAATTGTCTAAATCTTGAAATCGAAGTCATAAATCGTATTTTATTGACGACTTACGACTCACGATTTACGAAACAATAACGAGGAGTTACTATGGAAGTAATGAAAACAACAGCACTTTTAGTATTACTTAGTGTACTTCTTGTGAGTCTTGGTGGCTATTTTGGTGGAGCTAATGGTACACTTATAGCACTTTTACTTGTAGGTGGTATGAATTTTTATGCTTATTTTTATTCTGATAAACATGTTCTTAAACACTATCAAGCAGTGGAGCTTAGTGATAGCAGACATTTTATTTATCAAATAGTTCGAGAATTATCTCAAAAAGCAAATATTCCTATGCCAAAAGTTTATATCATCCCACAAAATATGCCAAATGCTTTTGCAACAGGAAGAAACCCAGAAAATGGTGTGGTTGCAGTTACTCAAGGTTTACTTGATTTACTAAATCAAGATGAAATCAAATCAGTAATTGCCCATGAATTAGCACACATCAAACATTATGATATATTAACTGGAACAATAGCTGCTACAATTGCAGGTGCAATAGCTGCTATTGCAAATATGATGAAATTTGGTGCATTATTTGGCAACAATTCAGGACGAGGAATGCACCCAGCTGTTATGATATTGCTAGCTATTGTTTTACCATTAGCAGCTATGATTATACAAATGACAGTGAGCAGAAGTAGAGAATACGCAGCAGATGCTGCTGCAGCTAGACTTGTAGGTACACCAGTACATCTTCAAAATGCACTACAAAAGCTTGATAGTTATGCAAGAAGAGGGGATTTGAGAAATGCTACTCAAGAAACAGCACATATGTTTATTATAAACCCTTTTGCAGGACACAATATAAACTTCAAACAGCTTTTTAGTACACATCCAACTACAGAAAATAGAATTGAGAGATTGTCACAAGTTAAATTGTAGTACAATTGCATTTATGATCAAAACGAAAAGCATTAAAATATTAAAAACACTTTATTATCTGAAATCTTTTGGCTACAATTATAATGAAAATGTTGTAATCCAACATGAAAAAAAAGTTGTAGCTTTACCAAATTCTATGAGTGATTTAAATCAAGTTGTACAAAATTGCAATTTATGCAACCTTTCAAAAACTCGAACAAATATATTATTTGGAAATGGAGCAAGTTCAAGTGGGATTGTACTACTTACTTTCGCACCAACGGACTTAGAAGATAAAGAGGGAAGATTTTATTCAGGTCGAGCTGGACAAATGATAGAAAATATAGTTACAAATGTTTTAAAAAGAAATTTAGAAGATGTTTTTATAACATCTGTTTTGAAATGTAAGCCAAGTGTAGGTGATAGTAATTTGTCTGATAGTATAGATAAATGTACACAATACCTTAATCATCAATTAAAATTGATAAAACCAAAGATAGTGATTATCTTTGGTGAAAATGTTTATGAAAGTTTTATTGGCAAAAGTGATTTTGAAGAAGTTAAAGGGAATATTTTTGAATTTGGTGGATTAAAGATTTTAGCAACATATGAACATACCCATATTTTAAAAAATCCAACACTAAAAAAAGAAGTATTAGTTAGTATGTTGAAAGTAAATGAATTTATGGAGAATTGTGTATGAAGAAAAATTTAATATTAGTTTTTTTGGTTATGTTTGTATTTTTTGGATGTAGTAAAAAGATAGAAACTAGAATATCAACTCCACCTTCAACTCCTACTATGATAACAGAAGATGATAGAAATATTAGTATTATACAAGAAGGTGATGAAAAAACATTAGAAATAAAAGAACCTTCTATTATGATGCCATTGCCAAAAGAAATAATAATTAAAAAAGAAAAAATAGCAGTAGTTTTTGCATCTAAAGTAGTAGGAAGATATGGTAATGATGCTGTAAATACAATTATTGCATATTCAATGCTTAAAGAGATTGATTTTGAGATTAAAGTATATGATACATTACATGAAACTCAAGACAATATAGAACAAGCTTTTAATGAATTGAAATATCTAGGATTTACAAAAGTAATTGCACTTTTTGCTAATGATAATTCTGTATTGTATATACCAAATAATAGTATAAAAGTATATATTCCTACACTACACAAAAAAAATGCACCATCGTTTGCTGGCTCAAATGTAATATATGGCTCAATTGACTATGAAGAACAATTTAAACAGTTATTGAATTTTTCAAATGGCAATTTGAGTGAAATTTATAATACAGATAAAATTTCTATAATTTTTAATCAATTTCTGAGAAAAAATGGACTAGCAGTATCATCAAAATATGATGTAACAAATCCAACTATAAATTATAAAAATATATTTTCTACAAATACAAAATTAGAAAATAGTACTTTATTTATTAATTCGACTGTTTTACAAACAGCAATAGTATTATCACAATTAAGAGTTTATGAAATAAATCCTCAAGTTATATTGTCAACTCAATTAAACTATAACCCTCTTATCTTGTCACTTAGTCAATTTGAAGATAGAAAATCTTTACTAATAGCAAATTCAATAGGGAAGGTACATTCTAAATTAAAAGCGATATCTACACTATTAGGAAGTGATATAGAATACAATTGGGTAAACTTTTCTACACTTGTAGGAATGAAAGAACTTTTATTTATAAATGATCAAAATATTTCTGGATATACACTACAAAACAATCAAATATTATTTGATATAACTATCTATAAACCTGCTCAGTACTCTTTTGTGGAAGTAAGTTCTCCTCAACAATAAGTATTAATTAAACAAACACTACAACATTTAGCTTAATTTAAGTTAAATTTAGGTAAAATGCCCCACTGTTTTCTAATCATAGAGGAAGTTTTTGTAAAATATTTAACTTATTGCAAGTTTTTTTTATAAAAAGTTGGTGAGAGACCACCTATTAGAGAACAGAGAATTTAACGGCAAAGGAAAGCTATGAAAGTAAGAGCTTCGGTTAAAAAAATGTGTGACAAATGTAAAGTCATCAAAAGAAAAGGTGTGGTAAGAGTTATCTGTGAAACACCAAAACACAAACAAAGACAAGGATAAAGAATGGCTCGTATCGCAGGTGCTGATTTACCAAACAAAAAAAGAATGGAATATGCATTAACGTATATTTACGGCATAGGTTTACATACTTCAAGATTAATTCTTGATGCAACAGGGATTTCTTACGATAAGAGAGTTTTTGAGTTAAGTGAAGATGAAGCAGCAGCTATCAGACAAGAAATTCAAAAAAACTATATGGTAGAGGGTGACCTTAGAAAAAAAGTTGCTATGGATATCAAATCGTTGATGGATTTAGGAAGCTATAGAGGTCTAAGACATAGAAAAGGTTTACCAGTTCGTGGTCAAAGCACAAAAACAAACGCTAGAACTAGAAAAGGTAAAAAGAAAACCGTCGGTTCTGCATCTAAGTAATAAGGTTTTATAATGGCAAAGAAAAAAAACGTAGTTAGAAAAAAAATAGTAAGAAAAAATATTGCTGATGGTATAGTTCATATCGCAGCTACATTTAATAATACAGTTGTATCAGTAAGTGACAATGCTGGAAATGTTATTGCTTGGAGTAGTGCTGGAAGCTTAGGTTTCAAAGGTAGCAAAAAATCAACTCCTTTCGCGGCTCAACAAGCTGTTGAAGATGCTATGAAAAAAGCAATGGAACATGGTATCAAATATATTGGTATCAAAGTTCAAGGTCCTGGTAGTGGTAGAGATACTGCTGTGAAATCTGTAGGTTCAATTGAAGGTGTTAGTGTAAGATGGTTTAAAGATGTTACACCACTACCTCACAATGGTTGTAGACCTCCAAAAAGAAGAAGAGTGTAAGGAGTAGGATATGGCAAGATATAGAGGACCAGTAGAAAAAATAGAAAGAAGATTGAACGCTGATCTAGGCCTTAAAGGTGAGAGAAGATTAGCAGGTAAAAGTGCATTAGAAAAAAGACCATACCCTCCAGGACAACATGGTCAAAGAAGATCAAAAATTTCTGAGTATGGTTTACAATTAAAAGAAAAGCAAAAAGCTAAATATCTTTATGGAATTTCTGAAAAACAATTCGCTAGATATTTCAAAGAAGCTGCAAGAAGAACTGGTAATACTGGGGAAAACTTAATAGTTATGCTTGAGCAAAGACTTGATAATGTAGTTTATAGAATGGGCTTTGCAACAACAAGAAGATTTGCAAGACAATTAACAACACACGGACATATCTTAGTTGATGGTCAAAAAGTTGATATTCCTTCTTACACAGTAAGAGCAGGACAAAAAGTAGAGATTAGAGAAAAATCTAAAAATAATCCACAAGTAGTAAGAGCAATCGAGCTTACAAATCAAACTGGTATGGTTGATTGGGTTGATGTAGAAAAAGAAAAACTGTTTGGAATATTTACAAGATTACCACAAAGAGAAGAAGTTGTAATACCAGTAGAAGAGAGACTTGTAGTTGAGTTATATTCTAAGTAATAAGGACTAGAATATGAGAAAAATTACAGACACACCGTTTTTACCAACTGATGTTGAGATTGAAAGAGTAAGTGATAGAGTATCTAAAATTATAGCTAGTCCATTTGAAAGTGGATATGCTGTAACTTTAGCTCACCCTTTAAGAAGAATTTTGATGAGTAGTACAAAAGGTTTTTCACCAATAGCTGTAAGAATAGCTGGTGTTAAACATGAGTTTGACTCATTAAGAGGTATGCTTGAAGATGTTGCTGTATTTATTATAAATCTTAAAAATATTGGCTTTAAAGTAAAAGGCACAACAGAGTCTCAAATTGAAGTAGAGTACTCATTTGATGGTGCAAAAGAAATTAGAGCAATTGATTTAAATAATTCTTTTGTAGAAGTTGTTAATGAAGATACACATTTGGCTACAATTAATAGCGATTGTAATCTTTCATTTTCAATTATTTTACAAAGAGGTATTGGATATGTTCCAAGTGAAGAAATCAGAGATTTAGTTCCAGCTGATTATATTCCACTTGATGCATTTTTCTCTCCTGTAAAAAGAGTTATATATGATATAGAAAAGATGCTAGTTGAAGATAATCCTAACTATGAAAAAATAGTTTTTACTATCGAAACTGATGGTGAAATTTCTCCAGTTGATGCTTTCAAAGAAGCAGTGAGTGTAATGTATGCTCAAATGGGAGTTTTTAATAAAGTATTCGATTTAAGTGAAGTGTCTTTAAGTGATACAAACGAAGAGCCAGTTGAGATTAAATCATTGGTACAAAAAATTGAAGACTTAAATATGAGTGCAAGAAGTTTTAATAGTTTAGATAGATCTGGTATTAAATTTCTTGGTGAGTTAGTACTTATGAGCGAAGCTGAAGTGAAAAATATCAAAAACTTAGGTAAAAAATCTTATGATGAGATAAGTGAAAAACTAGAAAGCTTAGGTTTTCCAGTAGATTACACACTTCCAGAGACTATAGCATCAGCTTTAAGAAGAAAACTAGAGCAGTTAAAAGCGTAAATAATAAAGGACAAATATGAGACATAAGCATGGTTATAGAAAACTAAATCGTACTTCATCACACAGAAGTGCTTTGCTAAAAAACTTAGCAATTTCTTTGATAGAGCATGAAAAAATTGAAACTACAGTACCAAAAGCGAAAGAGCTTAAAAGTTATGTAGAAAGACTAGTTACAAAAGCTAGAACTGCTGATTTCAATTCACATAGAACAATTTTTGCTTCATTACAAAGTAAAGAAGCAACTAAAAAACTAATAAATGAAGTAGCACCTAGATATGTTGAAAGAAATGGTGGATACACATCTATCATTAAAACAAGAATCAGAAGAGGCGATGCTACACAAATGGCATTTATCTCTTTCGTATAATAACGAAAATTTAAAGTTTTAAAGGGTTGATATCTTTGGATATCAACCCTTTTTTTGTGCCATAAATAATGAATATATTATATACACTTGGATAAAAAAGGTAACCACTTCAAATGATAATGAATCAAATAAGTAATTTTGTATATTGTGATAGTTCTTTAGAAGATATGTTAATAGAATCCAAGTTTCTTCCAAATCAATATAAAGATTATCCTTTTTTAGTGATTGAAAACTTTTTAACAACTCAAGAAGCTCAAGATATTGTCAATGATATTAAAAATAGCTCTGATTATGAAAAAGCTATGGTAAAAACTAAGATACTAGATAGTGTAGTTAATCCTACAATAGTGCCATCAATACGAAAAACAAATATTTATAACCTTAATAATACACATGAAGAAATATATCAAAATAAATTTATTGATAATCAAAAATTAATTGAAGATTTTTTTTCATTATCACTAAATTTAGCGACTAAAACACAGGTTTTAGAATATACAAAAGGGTGTTTTTATATCAAACATAGTGACGATTCAAATGAAATTATTGATAGTAATAAAAAAACTGTTGGATTTGATTTGGTTGCACCTCAAAGAAAGATTACTACAGTTTTATTTGCTACTAATTATATGGATACAATATGTGATGAATATAGTTTTAGTGGGGGAGAATTAGTTTTTAATTATCTTTATGACAAAGATGGAAATAATATTATGCTCAAGCCAAAAGCTGGTGATATGCTCATCTTTCCTAGCAATCCATACTTTTCACATGAAGTCAAAATGGTAACTGATGGCTATAGACTTACAATTGTACAATGGCATAATGCAATATTTTAGCTTCAACTAACGCTTATAAAACCATTTTTTTAAGTTCAAATTGGATATAATCCAGAATTATTAAGACTCAGGAGCGTAAAAGTGGTTACACTAAAAGAGGCATTAAAATTTTCACAAGATGAACTAAAAAATCTAAAAGATGAGTTAACTGCTAAGATTCAATCACACAAAAACATAGGTGCGTATATAGAACAACTTACCAACAAAGAGTTATATACTCGAGGGTGTGGTGTGCCGATTGCTATAAAAGATAATATAAATATAAAAAACTTTCCAATGACTTGTAGTAGCTCTATTCTTCAAGGCTATATTGCCCCTTATGATGCAACAGTTATTAAAAATCTAGACAACAATGGTTTTAGTCCATTTGGTATTACAAATATGGATGAGTTTGCTATGGGAAGCTCAACTGAGAGTAGTTTTTATGGCAAAACTTTAAATCCAGTAAACTCTACAAGAGTTCCTGGTGGAAGTAGTGGTGGAAGTGCAGCAGCAGTAGCTGGTGGTCTTGCAATTGCGGCTTTGGGAACTGATACTGGTGGAAGTATAAGACAACCAGCAGCTTACTGTGGATGTGTTGGAATGAAGCCTACTTATGGAAGAGTTAGTAGATATGGTGTGAGTGCTTATAGCTCATCACTTGACCAAGTTGGACCAATTACTCAAAATGTAACTGATGCAGCGATTTTGTACGATGCTATAAGTGGTTATGATAGTATGGATTCTACAAGTGCAAATATTGACTACACACCAGTTTATCCAAATCTAAATAGTGATAAAAAACTCACAATTGCTGTAATTCAGAATTTTATTGATGAAGCAAGTGATGAGATAAAAGCTGGATTTGCAAAAACAATTGACGCTTTAAAAGAAGCAGGACATAAAATAGTATATGAAAATATGCTTGATACAAAAATGATAGTCTCATCTTATTATATTATAGCAACAGCAGAAGCTAGTGCAAACTTAGCAAGACTTGATGGTATAAGATATGGTAACAGAAAAGGTGATGGTGGTTTGAAAGATATATATCTCAAGACAAAATCCCAAGGCTTTGGAAGCGAAGTTCAAAGAAGAATTATGCTTGGGTCTTTTGTACTTAGTAGTGGTTACTATGACGCTTATTATATAAAAGCTCAAAAAGTAAGACATTTGATAAAAGATAACTATGATGCAATACTAAAAAATGCAGATTTGATACTTTCTCCAGTAGCACCTACAACTGCACCTAAGTTTGGAAGTTTCAAAACTCCTTTGGAGATGTATTTGAGTGATATTTACACAATTTCAGTAAATCTTGCAGGACTTCCTGCTATTAGTGTACCAGTTGGAAAAGATAGTGAAGGTATGCCTATAGGATTGCAATTAATTGGGAAATCTTATGATGAACAAACATTATTTGATGGTGCATTAAGCTTAGAAAAAATTATGAATTATAAAGGATAACAAATGAGAATAAGAAAAAAAGCATTAACCTTTGATGATGTACTATTGGTACCAGCGAAATCTGAAGTTTTACCAAAAGAAGTATGTCTAAAAACAAAATTAACTAAAAATATAGAATTAAATGTTCCATTTGTAAGTGCTGCAATGGATACTGTTACGGAATATCGTGCAGCTGTTGCAATGGCAAGACTTGGTGGGATTGGGATTATTCATAAAAATATGGATATAGCTTCTCAAGTATTACAAGTAAAAAAAGTGAAAAAAAGTGAAAGTGGAATTATAATAGACCCGGTATCGATTCATCCAGATCAAACACTTCAAGATGCACAAAATCTAATGAATGAATATAAAATTTCAGGTGTTCCTGTGATTGATAATGAAAATAATCTATTGGGAATACTAACAAACAGAGATATGAGATTTGTAAAAGATTTTACATTAACAGCTCGTGATACAATGACTAAAATGCCTTTAATTACTGCAAAAAGTGGAACAACACTTGAAGCTGCAGCAGAAGTTATGCATAAAAATAAAATAGAGAAATTACCTATAGTTGATGATAATAACAAACTAAAAGGTTTGATCACAATAAAAGATATTAATAAAAAAATAGAACACCCAAATGCAAACAAAGATAGTTTTGGAAGATTAAGAGTTGGAGCTGCTATTGGAGTAGGGCAACTAGATCGTGCTAAAGCATTGGTTGATGCGGGGGTAGATGTACTTGTACTTGATTCGGCTCATGGACATAGTCGTGGTATTCTTGATACTGTTACAAAAATCAAACAAGAACTTGATATTGATGTAATTGCTGGAAATGTGGCTACTGCAGAGGCTACTATAGACTTAATCAAAGCTGGTGCTGATGGTGTTAAAGTAGGAATTGGACCTGGGTCTATTTGTACTACTAGAATTGTAGCTGGTGTTGGTGTTCCTCAAATTAGTGCAATTGATGAGTGTGCTGAAGCTGCAAAAGCTTATGGTGTTCCTATAATAGCTGATGGTGGTATCAAATATAGTGGAGATGTTGCAAAAGCACTAGCAGTAGGTGCTAGTTGTGTAATGATGGGAAGTGCTTTAGCTGGTACTGATGAAAGTCCAGGAGAAGTGATACTAGCTCATGGAAGAAAATTCAAAACTTACCGTGGTATGGGAAGTATTGGAGCTATGACAAAAGGAAGCACTGATAGATATTTTCAAGAAGGAACAGCAGCTGATAAGCTAGTACCTGAAGGAATAGAAGGAATGGTTCCATATCGTGGACATATCAAAGATATAGTTCATCAGTTTATTGGAGGATTACGCTCTTCTATGGGTTATCTAGGAAGCAAAGATATCCCAACATTCCAAGCAAATGCAGAGTTTGTAGAGATTACTAGTGCAGGTCTTAAAGAGAGTCATGTACACGATGTAACTATTACAAACGAAGCACCGAATTACCATATTTGAGAGACTGAGAGACTGAGAGACTGAGAGACTGAGAGACTGAGAGACTGAGAGACTGAGAGACTGAGAGACTGAGAGACTGAGAGACTGAGAGACTGAGAGACTGAGAGACTGAATAATTTTCTTGCTTAGTTTCTAAGTTTCTTAGTCTCTTAGTTTCTTTTTAAAAAAAGAGGCTGATAAGTTTGAAGATAGAGACAAAAAAAGCTAGATTTACCAATCCATTATATCTTGAGAGTGGGCGTATATTAGAGCCATATGAAATAATGTACGAAACTTATGGGGAGTTGAATGAGGATAAAAGTAATGTTATCCTCATCACTCACGCACTAAGTGGTAACCATCATTGTGCTGGAAGATATGCAAATGAAGCAAAGCCAGGGTGGTGGGATAACTTTATAGGACCTAATAAACCAATAGATACTAATAAATATTTTGTAATATGTACAAACAATCTTGGAAGTTGTTTTGGTAGTACTGGGCCTATGAGTGCAAATTATCCAAGCGACAAACCATATAGATATAAATTCCCAGTTCTAACGATTAGCGATATTGTAAAAGCTCAAAAAATACTTCTTGATTCTTTGGGCATTTATCATGTAAAAGCTATTATTGGTGGAAGTATGGGTGGCATGCAAGCTCTTTGTTATGCTATTGAATATCCTAGATTTGCAGATATTATTATCCCTATGGCAACAACAGCATATACAAGACCTTGGGCAATTGCATTTAACAAAATCACAATAGAAGCTATCAAAAATGACCAAGATTTCAAAAATGGTGACTACGAACCAGAAGATATAAAAGCAAATGGACTAGCAGGGCTTGCTCTTGGAAGAATGGCTGGTCATATATCTTATTTAGCACCTGCTTCTATGGAAGAAAAGTTTGGAAGAAATTATGTTCAAACAGATGGACTTTATGAACTTTTTGGAAGATTTGAGGTGGAGAGATATTTGGAGTATAATGGCTATAGTTTCCCACAAAGATTTGATCCTCTTAGTTATTTATATATTGTAAAAACTATTAATATCTTTGATGCTACAAGAAATTATGATAGTTTAGAAGATGCACTGAGTAGAATCAAATCGAAACTACATTTACTCTCTTTTAGTGGTGATATGCTATTTTTCCCTAGTGAAATGGAAGAAATTTATACAACTATGTGCAAAATAGGTAAAGGTGATATTTGTAGTTATAAAATGGTTGATAGCGATTATGGGCATGACGCATTTTTGACAGAAGTTGAAAAATTTGCAGATTATATTGTGGATATATTGGAAGGCAAAAATGAAAAATAGTGAAAATGAGAAAATTGTTTCTTTTGAAGAGAAAATAGAAAAATCTAAAGAGTTATTAAAAGAATTAACAAATCCAGACCTTCCTTTGACAAAAAGTGTTGAGATTTATAAACTAGGACTTCAAGAACTTCAAGAAGCTTCAAAAATGATAGAACAAGCTAAATTAGAGTTTGAGGTACTTAATAAAGAGTAATTTTGAATATAACTATCCACAAAAAAAAGATAAAAAATAGCTATATTAGAATACTTCCTACTTGTGAAGTGAGAATCAGCGTACCAAAATATGTAACACAAAATTATATCAATACCCTCATAGAAGAAAGAAGAGAGTGGATAGAACAAAAACTAGATTTCATATCTAAAAAAATGCCACAAAAAATATCAACTTTAGATAGTGGTGAAGAACTACTGTATCTTGGTCAAAAATATACACTTGAAGTTATAGCAGATAAAAAAAATTTTGTCTTATTTGATAAAAATATACAGTTATTTATAAAAAGTGATGACTTTGAATTAAAAAAGAAGATTATTGATAAATTTTATTTAGAAGAATCAAAAAAATTATTATATAATTTGGTAAATAAATATCAAAAAATTGTAAATCAAAATGTAAATTATGTTAGAATAAGAAAGATGTCTTCAAGATGGGGAAGTTGTAATTGCACAAGAAAAAATATAAATCTCAACAGTGAGCTTATAAAAAAGCCAATAGAGTTTGTTGAGTATGTAGTTTTACATGAACTTGCACATTTGAGTCATCCAAATCATAGTAAGGACTTTTATGAGTATATTACTAAATTTATGCCAGATTGGAAGCAAAGATGCAAATTATAAATGAAGAATATAATAAGTTTTTTCATAGACAAATCCAGCTTTTCGGTGAAGAAACACAAAAATCTTTACTAAATAAAAAAGTTTTAATAATAGGTTGTGGCGGACTTGGATGTAGTTTAGGTATTGCACTTGGAAGTAGTGGAATAGGGCAGATAGATTTGGTTGATTTTGATGAAGTAAGCTTACACAATATCCATAGACAAATAGCTTTTCAAACGACAGATGTTGGAAGAAAAAAATGTGAAATCTTAAAAGAGCTAATACTGTCAAGAAACCCGTATGTAAGTGTAAATTCTCATGACTGTGACTTTGATACTTTCATTACTACAAACTACAAACTACAAACTACAAACTACGATTTAATCATAGATGCCACTGATAACCTTCCAACTCGTGCCAAAATTGATAATTTTGCTAAAAGTATTAATACTCCATGGCTTTATGGAAGTGTTGAAGAGTTTCATGGTCATGTTTGTTTATTCAAAGATATATCATTTGATAGCATATTTCAAATTTCTAATAAAACTCCAGAAGGAATAGCTGCACCAATAGTTATGCAAATAGCATCATTACAGGCGAATATTGCTTTAAGATATTTATGTGGGTTTTCTGTAGTGAGTGATAAATTATATTATTGTTATTTTGATTCAGATGGTGATTTTTCAATACAAAAATTTAGTTTGTGAGGACTTATGAAATATATTAAAATTATATTATTGAATTTAACTTTAGTTATAACCTTAAGTGGTTGTGTGGCAGAACTTATGCTTGCAGGAACTGCAGTTTCAGTTGCTGCAACTGCTCAAGAGGTGGAAGAAGACCATAAAGGAAATATATGGGACTATGTTACAGATAAATATAACTCTTTAAAATCTTATGTGGAAAGAAAGGTTAATTAGCTTTATCTTCAATGATTCTTAAGTGCTTATTTGGTATAATCACAAAATTTGTAAACAAAATTATGAGGAATTATATATGCCAAAAAGAGAAGATATTAAGTCAATTTTACTTATCGGTTCAGGTCCTATTATCATAGGTCAAGCATGTGAGTTTGATTATAGTGGTACTCAAGCTACAAAAACTTTAAAAGAGCTTGGATATAGGGTAGTGTTAATCAATTCAAATCCAGCTACTATTATGACAGATCCGGAATTCGCTGACAAAACTTATATCGAACCAATTACTGAAGATGTTGTTGCTAAAATTATAAAACAAGAAAATATTGATGCAATCTTGCCTACAATGGGTGGACAAACTGCACTTAATGTGGCGACATCAATGTATGATAAAGGTATGCTAGAAGGAATTCAATTCTTAGGGGCTAATCCTCAAGCTATCAAAAAGGGTGAAGATAGACATCTTTTCAATGAAGCTATGAAAAAGATAGGTATGGATTTACCTAAAAGTGCAAATGCTTATAACTTAGAAGAAGCTATGAAAGTAGCAAAAGAGTTTGGTTTTCCTTTGATAAGTAGAGCTTCTTTTACCCTTGCTGGTGGAGGAAGTGGTGTAGCTTATAATATGGAAGAATTCAAATCTTTAGCTGAGGCTGGACTTGAAGCATCACCAATAAATGAAATAGAAATTATGGAATCTATGCTTGGTTGGAAAGAATACGAAATGGAAGTTATCAGAGATAAAAATGATAACTGTATCATAGTTTGTTCTATTGAAAACCTTGACCCAATGGGTGTGCATACAGGTGATAGTATTACAATAGCTCCTGCTCTTACTCTTACAGACAAAGAATATCAACATATGAGAAATGCATCTTTTGCAATTTTGAGAGAAATTGGAGTTGATACTGGTGGAAGTAATGTTCAGTTCTCAATTGACCCAAAAACAGGAAGAATGATAGTAATTGAGATGAATCCAAGGGTAAGTAGAAGTTCTGCTCTTGCATCTAAAGCTACAGGATATCCTATAGCTAAAGTTGCTACGCTTTTAGCAGTTGGATTTACACTAGATGAAATTACAAATGACATCACTGGAACTGCTGCATCATTTGAGCCAGTTATTGACTATGTGGTTACTAAAATACCAAGATTTACTTTTGAAAAATTCCCAAAAGCAAATAGTACTTTAACAACATCTATGAAATCAGTTGGTGAAGTTATGGCAATGGGTAGAACTTTTAAAGAATCTATGCAAAAAGCTCTTTGTTCACTTGAAACAGGGCTAAGTGGATTTGATGAAATTGGTGGTGATTTAGAATTTGTAAAAGCTGAAATCAGAAGACCAAATGAAGATAGAATAAGATATTTAATGCAAGGTATGAGACTAGGTCTAACTAATCAAGATATATTTGATTTGAGCAAAATTGACCCTTGGTTTATATCTCAATTTAGAGGTATTTATAATCTTGAACAAGAAGTTTTGAATGTTAAATTAGAGACATTAAAAAATGAGAAAATGTTAAGAATCTTAAAATCAGCTGGTTTTAGTGATAAAAGACTTTCAAATCTTATTGGATGTAGTGAGAATGATGTTTATAATGCAAGAAAATCTTTAGGAATTAATTTTGAATATAATGAAGTAGATACTTGTAGTGCTGAGTTTAAAGCTCTTACTCCATATTTGTATTCAACTACAAATGTTACACCATTGCCTCAAATTCCAAAAACAAAAACTAGACCAAAAGTTATGATACTAGGTGGTGGACCAAATAGAATAGGGCAAGGTATAGAGTTTGATTATTGTTGTGTTCATGCTTCGTTTGCATTAGCTGAAATGAATGTTGAGACAATCATGTACAATTGTAACCCTGAAACTGTAAGTACAGACTATGATACAAGTGATATATTATATTTTGAACCAATAGATTTTGAACATGTAAGAAGTGTAATAGAAGTAGAACAACCAGATGGTATAATTGTTCACTTTGGTGGTCAAACTCCACTAAAACTTGCAAAAGGTCTTGATGCGATAGGGGCTAAAATCATAGGAACTCCAGCTCGTGTGATAGAACTTGCTGAAGATAGAAAGTTGTTCTCAGCTTTTGTAGATAAATTAGGACTTTTACAGCCTGAAAATGGAACTGCCGTAAATAAAGAAGAAGCTATAGCAATAGCTACAAAAATTGGTTATCCAGTACTTGTAAGACCTTCATTTGTTCTTGGTGGTAGAGCTATGAGAATAGTTTATAATGAAGACGAACTAAAACAATATATGGATGAAGCAGTATCAGTTTCAAATGATTCTCCAGTTTTGGTTGATAAATTCTTAGATCGTGCTATAGAGCTTGATGTAGATTGTATATGTGATGGCAAAGAAGTTTATATTGGTGGAATTATGCAACATATCGAAGAAGCAGGTATTCACTCAGGAGATAGTGCTTGTTCACTTCCTCCTGTATCAATCCCAGCAGCACTTATAGAAGAACTAGAGACAAAAACTAAAGATATGGCATTAAATTTGGGTGTAATAGGACTTATGAATGTACAGTATGCTATCCACAAAGGGAAAATTTATCTAATAGAGGTAAATCCAAGAGCATCAAGAACAGTTCCATTTGTGAGTAAAGCTACTGGTATGCCACTAGCAAAAGTTGCTACAAGAGTTATGTGGGGAGAGAGTTTAAGAGATGCTTTAAAAGTGTATGATAAAAATATAGTAACAGAATCTAATAATGTACTAAAACCAAAATTAAAATCTCATGTTGCTGTAAAAGAAGCTGTATTTCCATTTAATAAACTTACAGGAGCTGACTTGCTTCTTGGACCTGAGATGAAAAGTACAGGTGAGGTTATGGGAATTAGTTGTAGTTTTGCTATGGCGTTTGCAAAGTCTCAAAGTGCAGCTAAAAACTTCTTACCAGTAAAAGGTGGAAAAGTATTTATTTCGTTGGCTGATTTAGATAAAGAATTTGCTCCAGAAATAGCTCGTGGACTTATAGAAGAAGGTTTTTCTATAGTAGCGACTGGGGGCACATATAATACTTTAGTTGCTTCTGGAATAGAGTGTGAGCAAGTATTAAAAATAAGTGAAGGAAGACCAAATATTACAGATCACTTAACAAATGGTGAAATTGTAATGGCTATAAACACAAGTGATAATAAAGCTCTTACCAAAAATGATGGTATAGAAATAAGAAAAACAGTTCTTAGAATGAATGTTCCTTATTTTACAACAGTTGCAGGGGCTAAAGCATCGGTAGAAGCAATTAAAGCTCTTAGAAGTAAAGATGGAATTAGTGTTAAATCTATTCAAGAGTTTTTGGCAGAATAAATTAGTAAATAGGTGGTAGTGGATAGTGGATAGTGAAATACAAAAAGACTTAAAACTTAACACTTATCACTCATCACTATTTCTTGTTCAAACCGACACAACAGTAGGGTTCTTATCCAATGATTTGGATAGGCTCTACTCTTCAAAACAAAGAGATAAATCAAAAAAAATACTTCAAGAAGTTGATAGCTTTCATACTCTCAAAACTCTTGCAAGAGTCCCTTCAAAATATAAAAAACTTGTAAGAAATAGCATCAAAACTACATTTATATATCCCAATGGCAACTCATTTAGAGTGGTAGATAAAAATTCATCTCATCATAACTTTATCTCAAAATTTAAAACAATGTATTCTACAAGTGCAAATATAAGTGGTAGTACATTTAATGAAGAATTTGCAAGGGGTAAAGCTGATATAATCGTAGAAGATAGTTTTAATTATTTAGAGCCATCAAAAATATATAAGATATCTAATTACAAAAAATTAAGGATAAGATAATGATAGCAAAGATAGGAATTATTACTGTAAGTGACCGTGCAAGTGCTGGAATATATGAAGATATCTCTGGAAAAGCTATTATTGAAGTTTTAGATTCATATCTTATTTCTCCTTGGGTGAGTGATTATAGGGTGATACCTGATGAAAAGAATTTGATAGAAGAAACACTCATAGATATGATAGATAATCAAAAATGCTCACTAGTAGTAACAACAGGCGGAACAGGACCTGCATTGCGTGATGTGACTCCTGAAGCCACTGAAGCTGTCTGTGATAGGATGATGCCAGGTTTTGGTGAGCTTATGAGACAAGTGAGTCTTAAATATGTACCAACAGCTATTTTATCTCGTCAAACAGCAGGACTAAGAGGAAGCTCTTTGATAATAAATCTTCCAGGCAAACCAAAATCAATCAAAGAGTGTCTTGATGCAGTATTTCCAGCAGTTCCGTATTGTATTGATTTGATGAATGGGCCATTTTTAGAAGTAAATGAAAAAATAATAAAAGCTTTTCGTCCAAAATAGGGCTGTTTATAAGTTGTATTCTTGTAGAATAACAAAAATACTTCTTATATGGATTTTGTATGAATCATGATAGTTTTAATATTAATAAAGATCTTCTCTCCAAAGCAGTAATCCTTTATGTGGAAGATGAAGACTTAGCAAGACAAGAGACAAGTGAGCTTTTACAGGTTTTTTTTGATAAAGTTTTTATTGCTACTAATGGTCAAGAAGCTTTTGAAATCTTTAAAACAAATTCCGATAAAATAGATGTGGTATTAACTGATATTAATATGCCTATTATGAATGGTGTTGATTTAATATCGAATATTAGAGAAACAAATTGGGATATACCAATACTAGTAAATACAGGATTTGATGACTCTAAAACAATTCTAAAAGTAATCAAGCTAAATATTGCAAATTATATTTTAAAACCTATTCAAATCAATACAACATTAAAAATAATTTCTCGGATTTTAGAAGAAAGTGATAAAACAAAAGAAATTATAAGACAAAGAAATGAATTAAATCAGATAATGTCTATTTTGGATTCTCAGAATTTAATATGCGAATATGATATAAATGGTAATATAACATATGCTAATGATATTTTTTGTTTGATTAGTGAATATAAATTACATGAGGTATTAGGTAAGAGATTTGATTATTTAAGACATCAGCATATTAATCAATCAATTTATGATAAAATATGGACTAGTTTACAAAATGGTCAAACATTTAGTGGCAGATTAAAAAAGATAACAAAAAACAAAAAACCTTTTTATGTACACTCTACAATATTCCCAATTTTTGATAAAGATAAAAAAATATTTAAATTCAGATCTTTTTGTTCACTTCGTACTGAAGATGAAGAAGAAAAGAATTCTATGAAAAAGCAAATTATATCATTAAAAAGTGATTTTTTTAAAAAACAATTACATAATAAAGAATTAAAATCTCAAACAACGATAGATCAAGGTACACTAGATTATAAAACTGAATTGGAAATTATTTCATTAGAGCAGAAGATAGAAGAGTATAGAATAGAAAATGAATATCTACATCAAAAACTAGATGCTTTACAAATAAGAGTTGAAGAATATCAATATCAATTGTTTAATAAAAAATCAATAGAAACAAGTAGTGACATTAAATAGGATATAATATAGGAAACACTAAAATTAGATAAGTTCTATATTAAGGAAGAGTAATGTTAAATAAATTTGAAAAAGAAGTTATTGCAAACTTCCATCAAGAAATCAGTACTTTAGAACAACTAAAATATTTTATAGATTTTATAAGACCTTCCAAAAACCAAACATCCATAGATTCTATTGAAAAAATCAATTTTTTAATAGAGTATATTCAATCAAATAATGATTTTTCTACACAAATAACAGTTGGTTTTAATAAATGGGTTATAAAATCAAGAATTTCTACCAATATTTCAACTATTGGTATTTTATCAAAAGATGGATTTAGACAAGAAACAGGTAATAGGTTTTATAATAAATTTTTCCCAAGTCCACCAAAAGATGGAGATTTTAAATATTTGTTTTCTCAAGTATTTCAAGAAAAAGATGAATTGTGGATTAATGAGATAGCAAGTGATATATGGGTTAGATTATTTGGTGTTTTATTTAAGAATGATGAGTATAGCCAAAAAAGCAAGAATCATCTTTTTGATGAATTGTTGTATTCCATAGAAATACTCTCTATTTGGATTGCTTCAGAAGAATTTGATGAAAATTTCATCAGACTTGATAACTCTTTGCTTGATAAAGATTCAGCATTTATTGCACTTCAAAGAGATATTGTAAATTTTGTAAGAACAGCTCAAAGTGAAGTCATAAGTATTGAAAATAGTGATTTAGATTTTCAACATATTCATGTACTCATAGATCAATGTAAAGAATTAGTATTGTCATTAAAGAAAAAGTCAGTAAATCTTGGTATTTCTGTAACTTTAACTTACGAATTTGAAAGGCTAGAGCAAATTATCGAAAGACTTGAAGATTTGCTTGAACTTATCAAAATATTTGATTCACAAGAGTGTTATATATCTTTAGTAGAGCTTTTTAAAAAAGCTGTTGAAAAAAATAGTACAAGAAACTCAATATCAGAAATTTGGAATAAAAATATTAAGATTTTAGCAAGAAGTATTACTAATAATGCTAGTGAACATGGTGAACATTATGTTACTAGTAATAAATCTGAATATATTAAAATGCTTCTTAGTGCAAGTGGAGCTGGTATTGCTATAGCGTTTATGGCTTTGGTTAAGATTTATATTGTAAAGCTAGATTTATCTATGTTTCTAGAGACGATTTTGATTAGCTTAGATTATGGGATTGGATTTGTTATTATCCATTTATTAGGCTTTACAGTAGCTACAAAACAACCTGCAATGACAGCTTCTACATTTGCAAATGCCGTAGAGAAAGGTTCTGGAAATAAAGCTAATCAGGCTAAGTTGGTAGAGCTTATGATACAAGTAAGTAGGTCTCAATTTGCTGCAGTTGTTGGTAATGTGACTTGGGCTTTGGGGATTGCATTTTTAATAGGGTATTTTTATATATCAAACAATACAACATTGATGAGTGTAGAAGAAGCTCAATATCATCTTGGTAGTTTTGATCCTTACCCATCACTTTTGTATGCTGCAATTGCAGGTATTTGGCTTTTTTGTTCTGGTTTGATAGCAGGATATTATGATAATAGAGCTAATTACCTTGATTTAAGAAATAGATATTTACATCATCCATGGTTAAAGAAAATCACTTCAAAAAATATTAGAGTAAAGATTTCTGATTATTTACACGATAATCATGGTGCATTAGCTGGGAATTTTTTACTTGGAGTATTGTTAGGGTTTACACCATTTTTGGGATATATTTTTGAATTACCGCTTGATGTAAGGCATGTTACTTTATCTACAGCTTATTTGGGACTTAGTTCTTCTCATATTAGTATAGGAATAGTTGAGTTTATTACAGTTTTGTGTTTCATCTTAATGATAGGGTTTATTAATCTAAGTGTTAGTTTTATTTTAGCTTTAAAAGTGGCTCTTAAATCAAGAGATGCTTATTTTGGTAGTGTAGTGAGTTTTATAAGACT
>JALNYH010000038.1 GCA_023229945.1 Arcobacteraceae bacterium
AGAGTTTAGTGAGGGGTCATTTTTGGCTTATATGCTAGGTTTTAGTATCTCTACACTTATTCTTCATTTGATGGGAATAGCTATAGCTTATGGATATCACAAATCAAATCTAAAAGCAGTATTTGTAAAGTGATATTTCTTAGGTTATTGGATGAAGCACTAAGATGTGCAAAAGAAAATGATTTAAAACTTTTAAGTTTTAGTATGGGTGATTTACTAACTCATACTAAAATCTTATATAAAGACCAAGTTTTTATAGGTGTGACTATTACCCCAAGAAATGAGGGTGATTTGTTTGCATCAGAATACGAAAGCTTAGAGCAACTACTAAATGGTGGCAAAACTTATGATATTTCAAAAAGAGCCTTTGCACTTTCAGCTATCAATGCAATAGGACAGTTTTTGTTGAGTCTTAATAAGCCAGTATTTGGAGAAAATTTGAGAACAGAACTATCTTCAAAAATAGTAACTCTAAGCAAAAAAGATGATAAAATAGTTTTTATTGGAAACTTATCTCCAGTAGTCACAAGATTAAAACAACTTGGCAAAAATGTGACAGTTTTTTGTAGAGAAAGCAACAATAAACATATTGGAATATATAATGATATTTTTGAATATGAAGCAGTAAGTCAAGCTGATATAGTGGTCATTACAGGAGCTTCTTTGATAGGCTCTACAATAGATGCAATACTCAAATTTACTACCAATACAAAAGCAGTGATTTTGGCTGGATTTTCAGCTGGTGGCTACCCTAAGTGGTATGAAGGAGTAGGTATTACTCATATTGGGAGTATTTATTTGGAAGATTTTGTATTAGATAAAAAAGATACAACATTAGATAAGATATTTGATCAAAAGTGCTATTTTGTGGAGATTGGTAATTCATAGGATAGACTCCGAATCAAGTTTGGAGTGACGATACACAAGTCATCATGAGTTTGTATTTCAGTCATCCTGAGTTTGTATTTCAGTCATCCTGAGCTTGACTCAGGATCTAATAAAAATTGATTCAGATAGTGACTTAGTATATGAGTTATGAGACTTTAATAGTAAATACACTAATATATCAATATACTAATTACAAATTACTAATTACTAATAACCAGTAAACCAAAAAGGAACAAAAATGTGCAAAGACTGCGGATGTAGCATAACAGACCACCACCATGGACACCATCATGACCATGACCACGATGACCATCACCATCATCACGATGAAAGACTTGATACAGTTCACGCTAACCCACAATTAAATGATAAAAAAACAGTAGCTGTTATCACAAAAATACTTGACAAAAACGATACACAAGCAAAACACAATCGTGAGCATTTTGATGAGCATAAAGTCCTAGCAATCAATCTTATGAGTAGCCCAGGAAGCGGTAAAACAACCCTTTTACAAAAGCTTCAAGAGGTAGCAAGCTTCAAATACGCTGTAATAGAGGGTGATTTGGAAACTTCAAAAGATGCAGATAGACTCAAAAGTGTTGGAATTGACGCATATCAGATACAAACAGGAAGTGCATGTCATCTTGATGCTTTTATGGTGCATAAAGCCCTTCATCATTTGCCACTTGACCCTATTGATGTATGTTTTGTAGAAAATGTAGGCAATCTTGTATGCCCAGCTAGTTATGATGTGGGGACACATCTAAATATAGTGCTTGTAAGTGTACCAGAAGGAAGTGATAAAATAGCAAAATATCCAGTAATGTTTAGATGTGCTGATTTGGTACTTATCACCAAAACAGACCTTTTGCCACACTTTGAGTATGATATGGAAGCAGAGAAAAAAGAAGCAAGAAGATTAAAACCAAATGTAGATATCATAGAAGTAAACATCAAAGATATGGACACAGTCAAAAAAGTAGCTGATTGGATAAGTTTTAAAATAGGATGTAGATAATGTGCCTTTCTATACCATCTCGTGTAACAAAAATAGATAAAGTCAAAAATACAGCAACTGTTGATACTTTTGGTGTGAGTCGTGAAGCAAGCTTAGATTTGATGGCGGAAGATGATGTGAAAATAGGGGATTTTGTACTGATTCATATAGGTTTTGTGATGAACAAGATAGATGAAGAGGATGCTTTGCTTTCCCTTGAAACATATCGTGAGATACTTTCAATGATGGACGAAGAAGAGAGACAACAAGCGATAAAAGATGGGGATAACTGTCCAAATGGCTAGCTTGGAGTTAAAAGACCTTTATGAGGGTTTTAGAAATAGTGATACTATCAAACTTTTAGCAAACCAAATAGCCAAAGAGGCTTCTAATCTATCAAAAGATTTGAAAATCATGGAAGTATGCGGTGGTCACACACATGCTATCATGAAATATGGACTAAATCAACTTTTACCCAAAAATATCAAATTTATCCATGGTCCTGGGTGTCCTGTGTGCGTAATGCCAAAAAACAGGATAGACCACGCCATAACTCTAGCTAATATGAAAGATACTATCATAGTAACCCTTGGAGATATGATAAAAGTTCTTGGAAGTCATGGAACGCTTCAAGATGCAAGAGCAAAGGGTGCTGATGTAAGATTTGTTTATAGTCCTATGGATGCTTTGAAAATAGCGAATGAAAATACAGATAAAAAAGTGATATATATAGCCATTGGTTTTGAGACAACTACCCCTATGACATCGGCACTTTTGCACTCAACCATAAACCAAAATATCAAAAATCTATTTTTCCATATAAACCATGTACTAGTTCCCCCTGCTATGAGAGCATTGCTTGATGATGAGACAAACAATATAGATGCTTTTATAGGACCGAGCCATGTAAGTGTCATAAGTGGCTCAAAGATATATGATGAGTTTGCAAATATTTACAAAAAGCCCGTAGTAGTAAGCGGTTTTGAGCCTGTAGATGTGATGCAGTCTGTTTTGATGCTAGTAAAACAAATCAATGAAGGGCGAAGCGAAGTAGAGATTCAATACAGCCGATGTGTAAATCATGAGGGCAATATAAACGCCCAAAAATTAAATGATAAATATCTTGAAATAAGAGACAAGTTTGAGTTTCGTGGACTTGGTGACATAAAAGGCAGTGGGCTAAAACTAAAAGATGAATTTGCATTTTTGGACGCAGAGGTTATATATAAAGATATATTGCCACATAACATTTGCGAAGACCATAAACTATGCCTTTGCGGTGAAATACTAAAAGGAAAAGCATTACCAAATGAATGTAAACTTTTCGCCAAAGCCTGCACCCCAGTCACCCCTGTGGGTAGCTGTATGGTAAGCAGTGAGGGAGCTTGTGCGGCATATTATAAATATGGGATAAGTTAATTGAAGTCTTTGAATAACTCAATTCCTACAATAGACTCCGAATCAAGTTCGGAGTGACGGAATCATGGTCATCCTGAGTTTCAAGTGATGGTACTTTGTCATCCTGAGCTTGTATTCTAGTCATCCTGAGCTTAACTCAGGATCTAATAAAAGATTTATTCAGAGAATTCAATTTATTATGGTACAACATTATATACTTAGAACAAGAATTGAATATTTTTATATAAAATAGGATTAAATAATAATGAATAAAACAATACAACTAGCAAACGGAAACGGTGGAAAAGAGAATAATCAACTAATTCAAGAGGTGTTTTTCAAAGCATTTGCTAATGATATTTTGGCAAAAAGTGAAGATGGGGCGGTGCTTGAAGGTGGGATAGTGTTTTCAACGGATAGCTTTACTGTAAGTCCGCTGTTTTTTGCAGGTGGAGATATAGGAAAGCTTAGTATTTGCGGTACTTGCAATGACCTAGCTATGATGGGGGCGAAGCCTAAATATTTGAGTGTAGGATTTATTATTGAAGAGGGATTTGATGTAGAACTTCTTGAGATTATCACGGAATCCATGAGAAAAGAGCTAGAGATAAATGGTGCAATTATTGTAAGCGGAGATACCAAAGTAGTCCCAAAAGGCTCAGTAGATAAGCTTTTTATCAACACTTCTGGTATTGGCAAAATTGAGTGTGAGGGGATAAGCTGTCAAAATATAGATGAGGGAGATATTATCATAGTAAGCCGTGATATAGCAAGACACGGGGCTTGTATATTTGCAGCACGAGAAGGGATAGAACTAAGTTCAGATATCAAAAGCGACTGTGCTTCTTTGTATCCGCTAATCAAGGCTTTGATAGATAGCGGGATAAAGCCAAAAGCCCTAAGAGATGCCACAAGAGGCGGAGTTGCAGCGGTGCTGAATGAATTGGCAAACTCTAGTGATATATGTATAGAAGTGGAAGAAAACGCTATCCCTATCAGCGATGAGGTAAAAGGTATTTGCGAAATTTTGGGATTTGATCCGATGATTTTGGCAAATGAAGGTACTTTTGTATTGGCAGTGAGTCCTAACGATGCCCAAAAAGCCTTGGAAATGTTAAGAAAATTTGAAATATGTACAAATGCCTCAATCATAGGAAAAGCCACTAATGCTATGAAAAAAAAGGTAATCTTAAATTCAAATTACGGCACCAAAAAACCACTTGATATGCCAAGCGGGGAGATATTGCCTAGAATTTGTTAATGAATTACTAATAACTATCGTGTTGCTTTGCAACATTATATTTATCACGAAGTGATACCACAATTATTAATTATTAGCTATTAGTTATTAATTTAAAAAGGGAGTTTTAAATGCACGAATACAGTATAGTTCAATCACTTCTTGAAAGTTGTGAAAATCACGCAAAGCAAAATGATGCTTCAAAAGTGACGAAAGTCGTGGTCAAAATAGGTGTACTTAGCGGTGTCGAGCCTGATTTACTCAAAAGTGCTTTTGATACTTTCAAAGAAGAGACTATTTGTGGTGATTGTGAATTTATTATCAATTCCCAACCAGTTATTATCAAGTGCAATGAATGTAATGAAACTACAACCCTAGATGAAATGGAATTCAAATGTCCAAAATGCGGTAGTTTGAAAGTTTCTACAATAGATGGAGAGGATATGTATCTTATGAGCCTAGAGCTAGAGTAAGCCGTCACTTTCTTGTAGCTTACTTCTCATAGTCGCTCTTACATTATCCATCCCGTTATAAAACTCTTTCATCAAAACAGAAAATAAAAAAGCACCCTTTGCACTTACTTCATCGTTCTCAAATGCCCCGTAAAACTTCAAAAGTAACTCTTCAAAATACAAATGTTCATCTGATTTCCTTAGGCCAAAAAGCTCCACCATCATGCGGTATTGCTTGATAGCTCTTTTTGGAAATGTAGTACTGTGGGTTATCGGAAGTTTTCCTTTGGTTATCATATCTTCATAAACCCTCAAAGAAAAAGTATTTGCATAGAGTTTATCCCCCACAAAACTAAATGCCCCACTTCCAATTCCGATATATTCAGCCCTTTCTATCACATACTCATCTATTATATCTTTGCTTTGAAGCGACCAAGCCCAAGAAGACCTTTGGGTATATTGAGCTTTCATTTTTTCTAATATAAGCTTATAAAGTTTGGCTTCTTTGTGTTTTGAAGTCTCTCCCCATTGTTTGATAAGAGTTTTTTTGAGTGCTGGTGAATACATCAAAGGATAAAAAGTCACTTGATTTGGCTTGAGTTTCAAGATAGTCTCTATATCACCACTCAACTCATCTTCACTTTGGGTTGGGTAGTTGTAAATCATATCTATATTGATAGTTCTAAAATTACCCATAGCATTTTTGACTTTTTCGTATTGTTCATGTGCTGAGCCAAATTTCTTGTATCTTTGGATTTGTTTGAGATATTCATCATTAAATGTTTGGATACCAACTGAAAGCCTATCTATTTTTGTGTGGAGATTATGGCTTATCAGCGACTCCAAAGCCATAGGGGTACTTTCACATGAAATCTCTTTTATATCAAAAAGTGACTTTGCATAATCTATAGTTTTTCCAAGTTCCGCAGGCAAAATAGTAGTAGTCCCACCCCCAAAATATATGGAATCAAACTTATAACCCAAATCATAAACCATCTTCATCTCACATCTCAAAAGCTCAAAATATTTTGTAGCGGTAGTTTCATCAAATAAAAATTTATGAAACGAACAATAAGGACACAAACTCACACAAAAAGGGATATGGATATACAAAAGCCTCAAATTATCATCGGTAGATTTTGCGATTTGTTCATTACAACCTTCCAAATTCAAAAATTTGCTAGTTGCAAATTCCATCAAATTTGATGCAATAGTAGTTTGGTAATTCCATTTTATTTGGGATATATTTTTATAACTAATCATAACTTTATTTTATCATAATCAAACTATATATATTTTGAAAAAGTGTTGCAAAAATTATAATCGTCAATAGTTTTAACAAATAACTACAGATTTTATTTCAGTAAATTCTTCTATGGCAAACTGTGGACCTTCCTTGCCAATACCACTTAGCTTAACCCCGCCATAAGGCTGTACATCAAATCTAAGTGTTGGGATGTCATTTATTACCACACCACCACAATCAGCCTCATCTATAAATCTTGTACTTAGTTTCAAATCATTAGTAAAAATAGAATATTGCAATCCATAAGGAGAGTTATTTATTTTGCTCATTGCCTCTTCATAGCTTTTGACTTTTATAAGGCTTACAATCGGAGCAAAAGCTTCCTCACAAACTATATTCATCTCATCTGTTACTTCACTCATAATAGTTGGATAGAAAAGATTACCCTCTATTTTATTACCCGTTAGTGCCACAGCACCTTCACTTATAGCAGATTCTACCCATCCTTTTGCTCTAATTAGGGCATCTTCATTTATCAAAGGTCCTATAAAAGTATCACTCTCATAAGGGTCTCCAATACGAAGTTTGTTGGTTTCTTGTACCAAAAGTTTTGCAAACTCATCATAAACTGCATCTTGTACATATATTCTTTGTAAGCTTATACACACTTGACCACTATTATAAAATGCACCATAAGCACATCTTGATGCAGCAAGTTCCAAATCGGCACTTTTTTCTATAAAAGTAGCTGCATTTCCGCCAAGTTCTAGACTTACTTTTTTTATTCCTGCATTTTTTGTGATGATTTTACCTACAGGTACGCTTCCCGTAAAGCTAAGAACTCTTGGAATATCACTACTTACCAAAGTACTTCCCACCTCTACATCACCATATACAAGGCTTAACGCATCTTTGATGGCATAAGGGGAGTCGATAAAAAGCTTACATATTTTATATGCTGTCATTGGAGCTTCAGGAGTTGGCTTGAGTACTACCGCATTTCCACTTATCAAAGCTGGGGCAATTTTGTGGATGATTAGATTTAGTGGGAAATTAAATGGTGTAATACACGCTACCACACCCACAGGCACTCTTTTATAAAACGCAATAGTTTTTTTGCCACTAGAAGCTATATCTGTAGGAATAGTATGCCCACTAATACCTGCAATTACTTGAGTAGATAGTTTGATAGTTTCAACTGCACGAGATACCTCTATACGGCTAAAATATATAGGCTTACCCACTTCATCGGTAATAGTTTTGGCTATATCTTCGAGATTTTCACTTAGTCTAGATGCCACATCTTCAAGCCAAGCAATTCTTTGAGAGAGTGTAGAGTTTTTACACACAATAGAAGCTTTTTGAGCTATTTGAAGTGCGTTTATTGTATCTTCTTTTGTACATTTTGGATATCTAGACACTACCATATTTGAGTATGGACTTACTCTATCATCCAGTACATCCCTAGATATTTCAGTACTTCCCATAAAAATATTTGCTATCACTTTCTACCCTTGTTTAAAGTTTTTTTCATTGTAACAAAAAAAATATAAAATAGCTATATACTTTTTAAGTTAAATCATATATAATAAATACTATAATAACATTTTATATTATCAAATAATGCCATAAAGGACTAAAATGAAAAAAATACTCAATTTAATACTACTTCTAAGTATATCTTTTGTAATAGGAGGATGTGAAAAAACAATAGATGTTGCAAAACTACCATCTCACAATATAGAACTATACAAACAAGATAGATATTGTATGGATTATCTAAAATTTGAATGTTTGCCAGAAAGCAAAGATAAAAGTTGGCAAAGTATAGAAGATAAAGATTTCTTGGAAATAGATAGTCAAACTCAAAGTAGATTGACTCATCTAGAACAAATTATGAAGATGAAATATGAAGAAAGGATAGAAGCAATGCAAAAATATGTTTTAAATAACAAAGATTATGAATTTTTAGAGGCAGTATTAATCCAAAACTTCTTTAATAAAAAAGAAGCAGAAATGGAAAAACAATACCCAGGCTTTTGGGGGGATACCCCAAGAAAAGTAAGACATAGATGGATGAGACTATGTGCTGCAAAAGCAAAGAAATATGGACATACAGATTCTATGGATTATGGAGGATTTCAACAATATATAGAACTATGTGCCAGAATAGGACTATACTTTGATAGTGACCCAAAATGGCAATATATTGTTGATTTTATATCTTTACCTGAAAGTAGAGTTAGAGGATATGCAGGTGCTGCCGTTGATTATATAGATTTTACGGTATACAATAAAGATAACGATATGACAGGTGTTAGGTTTACAGATTGGCTATTGAAAGATGCACTAGGACATCTTCCCTACCCAGATAGAAAAGTACCAAGATTAAATGACTAAGAACTAAAGGATAATTATGGCTTGTAAAGTATTACATATTGGTGTTTTTTTTGATGGAACAGGTAATAATAAAATAAATGATACTAAAACTAATAGTTTATCAAATATAGCAAAGCTAAGTGACATGTATAGAGATGATATATGGACTAATTCTCAAGGAATAGAACACAAAAGTATAATGATATATAAAGAAGGAGTTGGCACAAGAAAAGATGAAAATTCACTTGATTTAGCAAGTGGAGGTGGTGGAGCTAAGAGGATAAATGAAG
>JALNYH010000039.1 GCA_023229945.1 Arcobacteraceae bacterium
GATAATTTCTAAGCTGCCTGTGCGGCAGTGTACAACTCAGCAGTGATCTCATCTTCGGGCTTAGATTTCTAAGCTGCCTGTGCGGCAGTGTACACATTGCAAGGTTATTTTAGTGGCGGATCTATTTTCTAAGCTGCCTGTGCGGCAGTGTACGCGTTAGCCCTGCTAAATGTATTTGCTCCCCATTTCTAAGCTGCCTGTGCTGCAGTGTACTTCCCATAAACGTTACGCCCGGATCAAACGAGTTTCTAAGCTGCCTGTGCGGCAGTGTACTTTGTTTATCAGCATCTTGTTGCTCTTTAGAATTTCTAAGCTGCCTGTGCGGCAGTGTACTAAAAGTCAAACTATGTATGTTTAGTTTTTGTTTTCTAAGCTGCCTGTGCGGCAGTGTACTTATAGAGCCATCTCCAAACGCATAGCCATTTTTTCTAAGCTGCCTGTGCGGCAGTGTACTAATAGCTATAAAGAAAGTTGAGGGGCAGTTTTTTCTAAGCTGCCTGTGCGGCAGTGTACCTAATGGGGATGGTTTGAAATAGCGCATTGGATTTCTAAGCTGCCTGTGCGGCAGTGTACTGTATTCTATTTGCGAAGGTAGTTCTATTTGTTTTCTAAGCTGCCTGTGCGGCAGTGTACATCAATAGGCAGCTTGCCCTCACGATATATCTTTTTCTAAGCTGCCTGTGCGGCAGTGTACGATAATTCACTACTTAGAAGAGAAGACTTTTAATTTCTAAGCTGCCTGTGCGGCAGTGTACATACAACAATAAAAAGTTACGTCTTATGATTTTTTTCTAAGCTGCCTGTGCGGCAGTGTACCGCAATTTTGAAGCAAAATAGAATTTTAGAGGTTTCTAAGCTGCCTGTGCGGCAGTGTACGTTAGCTTCCTAGAGCAAAAATATCGCGTGTTTTTCTAAGCTGCCTGTGCGGCAGTGTACACGATTGAAAATCTAAAACAAGCTTTTCGTTTTTTCTAAGCTGCCTGTGCGGCAGTGTACAAATAATAGGGCTCGTTGGAGGTTATGGGAATTTTCTAAGCTGCCTGTGCGGCAGTGTACGAGAAGCACCATAAAGTATTCGACCCATTCATTTTCTAAGCTGCCTGTGCGGCAGTGTACCGTGTCTTCTGCAGTGTTGCCCGTGTGGATGCTTTCTAAGCTGCCTGTGCGGCAGTGTACGCAATTCTGTATCAAAATAAAAACGATCATTATTTCTAAGCTGCCTGTGCGGCAGTGTACACAATGTTGGTATATCAAACATCGAATTATGATTTCTAAGCTGCCTGTGCGGCAGTGTACTAAATCAGACATTTGGTGAGGTTTTTTAACGATTTCTAAGCTGCCTGTGCGGCAGTGTACAAAGAATTAAGTGTACTTCATCAGCTGTAAAATTTCTAAGCTGCCTGTGCGGCAGTGTACAGTAAGAAATGATTAACTTTAAAACAAAAACATTTCTAAGCTGCCTGTGCGGCAGTGTACGTAGTCGCTACTTTGTCTTGCATAGCCTGCATTTTCTAAGCTGCCTGTGCGGCAGTGTACCAATTAATGCAGATCAAACCTTATATTTATTTTTTCTAAGCTGCCTGTGCGGCAGTGTACCTTGCGACCGAGATCCCTATGGTCTTCGGTTTTTTCTAAGCTGCCTGTGCGGCAGTGTACGTATCAGCGGGCGTGTCCATCATAACATCTTTTTTCTAAGCTGCCTGTGCGGCAGTGTACTCTGCCGTTCTGCAAGGCTTCCTCTGCTCATCTTTCTAAGCTGCCTGTGCGGCAGTGTACTAGCTTATCTAGCGTCGTATCTAGCTCTGGCTCTTTCTAAGCTGCCTGTGCGGCAGTGTACGAAATACGACGTGACGATCGCCATCGACGAAATTTCTAAGCTGCCTGTGCGGCAGTGTACCAACAACAACGCAAATATTCAGGAAAATTCATGTTTCTAAGCTGCCTGTGCGGCAGTGTACTGCCAGCCTGCATTCTTTGGATGTTTATAGAGTTTCTAAGCTGCCTGTGCGGCAGTGTACAACCGTGTAAGTCTGGATGGGAAAAGCTTTTGTTTCTAAGCTGCCTGTGCGGCAGTGTACAACTTTACGCATTACAAAATAACTATAGAGGATTTCTAAGCTGCCTGTGCGGCAGTGTACCTTTTGACCCTGCTAAGTTTGTTTTAGGTTTGTTTCTAAGCTGCCTGTGCGGCAGTGTACTGACGTTCGTTGTGCTTACGGTTTCAAAGCGTTTTCTAAGCTGCCTGTGCGGCAGTGTACGACACGGGTCGCGCTCATAGAAGACGTCATATATTTCTAAGCTGCCTGTGCGGCAGTGTACCAAGGCGGAGACGCTGCTGTCGATATGATGACTTTCTAAGCTGCCTGTGCGGCAGTGTACAATGAACTTAGCAGCACTCAACAAAGCTACGGCTTTCTAAGCTGCCTGTGCGGCAGTGTACGAGGACGATCTTCGCACTCATCGCTTTGATGATTTCTAAGCTGCCTGTGCGGCAGTGTACAGAGTGAATATAATTTCTAATCCCGATGGGCATTTCTAAGCTGCCTGTGCGGCAGTGTACGTGTAGTAGTTCCCTCATCATCAGGATTTTCTCTTTCTAAGCTGCCTGTGCGGCAGTGTACGGAGTCACTCCCGAACGTTAAAAAAAGGGTTATTTCTAAGCTGCCTGTGCGGCAGTGTACTGTGAAAGATCCGAGCGCATATATCCCAAATATTTCTAAGCTGCCTGTGCGGCAGTGTACTGTCGTCTTCTTCTTCGGGGTCAGTTCCTGGATTTCTAAGCTGCCTGTGCGGCAGTGTACTTAATTTTTCATTTTCGTTTACTGCTTTTGTTTTTTCTAAGCTGCCTGTGCGGCAGTGTACTTTTACAATCAATCACAGTATTAAATTTTAGATTTCTAAGCTGCCTGTGCGGCAGTGTACAAGTGTAAAAACATCAATAAACTCATCAGATGTTTCTAAGCTGCCTGTGCGGCAGTGTACTGGAGAAACACGATTTTAATTTTAAAACTTTGTTTCTAAGCTGCCTGTGCGGCAGTGTACAAATCGCAATGAGACCAATCGCAATGCCACAATTTCTAAGCTGCCTGTGCGGCAGTGTACAACTGAACAAAGATAAAAAATATTTTTTAGGTTTTCTAAGCTGCCTGTGCGGCAGTGTACATTAACATTACGGCTGTAATAGCTCCTTTGTTTTTTCTAAGCTGCCTGTGCGGCAGTGTACTTATTTTGATCGAAAAGATACTGTTCTAGTTTTTTCTAAGCTGCCTGTGCGGCAGTGTACTTGAATTTTTGATCGGTTGCAGATATTAAAAATTTCTAAGCTGCCTGTGCGGCAGTGTACCCAGCTTGATAGTAATCTGTGCAGCGATCAAATTTCTAAGCTGCCTGTGCGGCAGTGTACCCCTCCTCTACTCAAATACCCTTAGCTTGCAATTTCTAAGCTGCCTGTGCGGCAGTGTACTTTTGTACTACTTTTTTGATATGGAATATTCTTTTCTAAGCTGCCTGTGCGGCAGTGTACAGTTTTTGGAGTACTCTCACCGAAACGATTACTTTCTAAGCTGCCTGTGCGGCAGTGTACATAAACGTCTGGAGGCGATTTATATTCGTAGCTTTCTAAGCTGCCTGTGCGGCA
Source organism: Arcobacteraceae bacterium (assembly GCA_023229945.1). GTDB lineage: Bacteria > Campylobacterota > Campylobacteria > Campylobacterales > Arcobacteraceae > UBA6211. The sequence continues at coordinate 3,638 of JALNYH010000039.1, forward strand.
GTGTACTCTTTGACCCCATTGAGAAACACTCAAATTATTTTCTAAGCTGCCTGTGCGGCAGTGTACATCAATAGTTAATGATCCTTCGGGCAACTCTTTTTCTAAGCTGCCTGTGCGGCAGTGTACCATTTCCCGCGGTGTCGTCGCGTTCTTCCATGTTTCTAAGCTGCCTGTGCGGCAGTGTACTTAACATTACGGCTGTAATAGCTCCTTTGTTTTTTCTAAGCTGCCTGTGCGGCAGTGTACCGTATCGCCTCTTCAACTTGCCCAGCTCTTAGTTTCTAAGCTGCCTGTGCGGCAGTGTACAAAAATAGCTTTAAGTGTACTTTGGATAATCTCTTTCTAAGCTGCCTGTGCGGCAGTGTACGAACAAAGGAGCTATTATAGCCGTGACATTAATTTCTAAGCTGCCTGTGCGGCAGTGTACAGGCGATGGGTGTGTATCTCGCGGCGGTTATTTTTCTAAGCTGCCTGTGCGGCAGTGTACGCCAAATTCGTCTATCGTGTAGTAGCTCGCTTTTTCTAAGCTGCCTGTGCGGCAGTGTACAAAACAGACAATGTCGAGATAGAAATAGATTTTTTCTAAGCTGCCTGTGCGGCAGTGTACATAACCTCAGCGGCTTGTAGATTTATCCCAGTTTTCTAAGCTGCCTGTGCGGCAGTGTACGTAAAGCACCGCATTTTCTTCTACAAGCTGATTTTCTAAGCTGCCTGTGCGGCAGTGTACATAAACCCGTAAACACCGTCAAGCATTTAGACTTTCTAAGCTGCCTGTGCGGCAGTGTACTTCATAGCAAGCGGCTTATCGCTCTTTGGTGCTTTCTAAGCTGCCTGTGCGGCAGTGTACATTTGGCGGGTTAGAATGATTTTACTGTTTAATTTCTAAGCTGCCTGTGCGGCAGTGTACAAAAAGCTAACGATTTCCGCCTCATCCATTGCTTTCTAAGCTGCCTGTGCGGCAGTGTACGTTGGAGCCGTAAAGCCTAACACATTTACATATTTCTAAGCTGCCTGTGCGGCAGTGTACCGATTGTGAATATTTCCAGTGAGTTTTGTGTATTTCTAAGCTGCCTGTGCGGCAGTGTACTCGATACTGCAAGAGATGAAGCCTTTTACGGGTTTCTAAGCTGCCTGTGCGGCAGTGTACAGCTGGTGAAAAACATTCTCAAGCTTCACAGTTTTCTAAGCTGCCTGTGCGGCAGTGTACTCTTAAGAAGTCCTCATAATCCGCCGAGTTTTTTTCTAAGCTGCCTGTGCGGCAGTGTACAATTCCACCTTTTTCAAAAACTCCGCTAGTTCTTTCTAAGCTGCCTGTGCGGCAGTGTACTTACTATCTTGTCGTGAACATCTCTTTGATATTTTCTAAGCTGCCTGTGCGGCAGTGTACGTTAAAAATCGCGAGTCCCGAGAGGGTCTGACTTTCTAAGCTGCCTGTGCGGCAGTGTACACAACGAGCAGCTAGAAGTTATGGAGCTTATGTTTCTAAGCTGCCTGTGCGGCAGTGTACATAAGGATAGCATTGTTACTGTATTGATTATATTTCTAAGCTGCCTGTGCGGCAGTGTACAAATAAAAGTCACGGAGCTTGCCGAATTTTTAGTTTCTAAGCTGCCTGTGCGGCAGTGTACGCTCACTTTTTGCCGCTTCAATTTCACTTTTTTTTCTAAGCTGCCTGTGCGGCAGTGTACGCAGCATAAGAGCCGTTCCGCCCTCAGGTAGTTTTCTAAGCTGCCTGTGCGGCAGTGTACATTTAAATTTTTTTCTATATTTTCAACATCAGTTTCTAAGCTGCCTGTGCGGCAGTGTACAACTATCGTATCTAAAATTGCCATAATACCAATTTCTAAGCTGCCTGTGCGGCAGTGTACATGGATGTTTAGATTCTCAGAATAATTGGAACTTTCTAAGCTGCCTGTGCGGCAGTGTACAATTTCGTTTTAATGCTCGCGGGTATGCTTACTTTCTAAGCTGCCTGTGCGGCAGTGTACTGATATTATTATCTTCTCCCTCTTCTTCGTTTTTTCTAAGCTGCCTGTGCGGCAGTGTACTAACCTCTTCACAGCTTTGGAGGTGCATGCAATTTCTAAGCTGCCTGTGCGGCAGTGTACACTTCCTTGCTGCCTGACGGGTTCTGGACTTTTTTCTAAGCTGCCTGTGCGGCAGTGTACGTTCTTGTAAACTCCCTTGTACCCCTCCAGAATTTCTAAGCTGCCTGTGCGGCAGTGTACTTTTTATTTCATCAAATACTTCTTTTGGTGGTTTTCTAAGCTGCCTGTGCGGCAGTGTACAAGTATCATTTCTAACGACTGTGGTCATGACTTTTCTAAGCTGCCTGTGCGGCAGTGTACGCTCAGATGAAATGAATTGTTCGGCAATTTCTTTTCTAAGCTGCCTGTGCGGCAGTGTACTTCCAAATCTTCACGGTTCGGAAAATCTGGCGTTTTCTAAGCTGCCTGTGCGGCAGTGTACTTTATTCGTTTTTTTATCTTCAGTTTCTACGGTTTCTAAGCTGCCTGTGCGGCAGTGTACTGAAGCAATAACACTAATGAAAGAGAGAGAATTTTCTAAGCTGCCTGTGCGGCAGTGTACGTTCGCCCATCTCAAGATTTGAAAAGAACGATTTTCTAAGCTGCCTGTGCGGCAGTGTACTGTCTTTAAATAAAGCTGATGGCTTCATAGTATTTCTAAGCTGCCTGTGCGGCAGTGTACGCGTGTCTTTGTGAAACTCCTAGAGTTATTGATTTCTAAGCTGCCTGTGCGGCAGTGTACGTCTTCATCTACTCTCCTTTTTCACTTTTCGTTTTCTAAGCTGCCTGTGCGGCAGTGTACCAACCGCAATATTTCAGAGTTCGGTTTCTATTTTTCTAAGCTGCCTGTGCGGCAGTGTACTTTTATTAGAGATTGAAACAATTAAATTTTACTTTCTAAGCTGCCTGTGCGGCAGTGTACTTAGTAATTCTTCAAAAACTTCATTTTTCATCTTTCTAAGCTGCCTGTGCGGCAGTGTACTTTGTACGGTAGTCAGCCGTCAGACCCTCTCGCTTTCTAAGCTGCCTGTGCGGCAGTGTACGGTGGGCGGTTTGAGCGGGGCGGTGATGTTTTTTTCTAAGCTGCCTGTGCGGCAGTGTACGTCACGGAAAAAGGCTTCACTGTGAAGCTAGATTTCTAAGCTGCCTGTGCGGCAGTGTACTGCAGGTTCCAGATGCAGCCTGCATGGTGTGCTTTCTAAGCTGCCTGTGCGGCAGTGTACAGCGAAGGTGAGCACTATCGGATGACTTTGTACTTTCTAAGCTGCCTGTGCGGCAGTGTACAAAAGAAATCGTTTTTGGCGGTTTCTTTTAGCTTTCTAAGCTGCCTGTGCGGCAGTGTACTTAGGACCTATGGGAAAAACAGGGTTTAGTATTTTCTAAGCTGCCTGTGCGGCAGTGTACTATTTTGCATCTTCACTCCCCCGCACTTTTTTTTTCTAAGCTGCCTGTGCGGCAGTGTACAACAAAAGAGCGTATGAGCGTGAACTTATGGCTTTCTAAGCTGCCTGTGCGGCAGTGTACATCTTGGGCTAACGTCAAAATACCTCTCATCTTTTCTAAGCTGCCTGTGCGGCAGTGTACAACGATTTCTTTTTCTCATGTCGCGCTCGAATTTTTCTAAGCTGCCTGTGCGGCAGTGTACGGGGATGCGGTTGCGCTTAAATACGAGAGCGATTTCTAAGCTGCCTGTGCGGCAGTGTACAAAAGAAATCGTTTTTGGCGGTTTCTTTTAGCTTTCTAAGCTGCCTGTGCGGCAGTGTACAAGCAAAATACATAGGGGAACTATGGGCAAGCTTTCTAAGCTGCCTGTGCGGCAGTGTACCTACCAACCGCAATACGGGCAAAATCCGCAAATTTCTAAGCTGCCTGTGCGGCAGTGTACTTATCGAATTTTACATACAAGGATAACACATGTTTCTAAGCTGCCTGTGCGGCAGTGTACGTTTGGTTGTGGGAAGATATTAATAGCGAATATTTCTAAGCTGCCTGTGCGGCAGTGTACGCGATTTCGTGCATCCGAGAGCGACACCATAGTTTCTAAGCTGCCTGTGCGGCAGTGTACTTGCGTGTTATCATCGATCGCAGCTTCTAGGATTTCTAAGCTGCCTGTGCGGCAGTGTACAAAGCGGCATGTTTTCAAAAGTTGTTGCACTTTTTCTAAGCTGCCTGTGCGGCAGTGTACATTAACGGGCTTGTCCCTCTCATCTAAGGTTATTTTCTAAGCTGCCTGTGCGGCAGTGTACAAAAGCTTTTTAACCTCTTTGAATTTTTCATCTTTCTAAGCTGCCTGTGCGGCAGTGTACATTTATTTTTTGAATGTGAAACGGATATTTCTTTTCTAAGCTGCCTGTGCGGCAGTGTACGAGCAGACACAATAGAATCAACATTTTGTTCATTTCTAAGCTGCCTGTGCGGCAGTGTACCGTTTGGGATACATTCGTTACGAGTTACAAGATTTCTAAGCTGCCTGTGCGGCAGTGTACAGAATTAGACAAAGGAGACACAAGAGCAGAAATTTCTAAGCTGCCTGTGCGGCAGTGTACAACAAAATAATCTTTGCAAAAACCTATTTTATCGGGTTTATCAACTATTTTTGCAATTTTACCCTTTTTTTTACCTATTCTCGCCGATGCCCTAAAATAGGCACGTTCTATTTATTGAAAAAAAGAAAGGGTATTTAACTCAAACGAGACGTAACTCATAACTTCGACACCCTCTAACGTAGTATCCGTTTCATTTGTAACCAGCACTTTGTCGTACTTTTCATCAAACGCCGCCAAAGCATTCAATTCTCGTTTTCTAGTTTTCTCATCATCGATACTATAAGAAACTTGCATCATTGTATTTTCACAAAAAAAAT
>JALNYH010000024.1 GCA_023229945.1 Arcobacteraceae bacterium
TAATCGACCGAAGAAATGGTGACCTGTGATGGATTCGAACCATCGACCCCCTCATTAAAAGTGAGATGCTCTACCAGCTGAGCTAACAAGTCATTAAAATTTGTAAAGCCCAAAGCTAAAGGCTAAGTATTTATAGCTTTTGGCTTTGAGATTCAATCAAATTGGAGTGGAATTATACTCATTTTTTTCTTATTTGTCAAGACAATTTTTTAGAAATTTTAAAATTTGATTCAAAGCGATATTTGTTGCTTGTTTTTGGATTTGTATTCGACTACCTTTGAGATGATATATCTTAACATCTACAAAGTTTATATTATTAGCAACACCTATTACTACAGTTCCAACTGGTTTGTTTACAGTACCTCCCCCTGGTCCTGCAACTCCACTTACTGCAATTGCATAGTTTGCATCAAATTTTTTTAATACACCATCTAACATCTCTTTTACTACTTCTTTACTTACTACTCCATATTTTATCATTGTTTCTTTTTGGACATTGAGTTCTGATTCTTTAATATGGTTTGCATATGTGATGATGCCAGCATGAAATATATCACTACTTCCACTAATAGATGTTATTCTAGAAGCTATCAATCCTCCTGTACAACTTTCTGCAGTTGTTATAGTATGGTTTAGTTTTCTTAAAATATTTTGTAATTTCAACATATCATTTTTAGTAAATTTTTCTTTAAACATAGTTTAACCTTTTGCTAATAAGAATTTTGATACAATAATCTTCAAAATTTCGTAAAAAAGGTATTATATACTATGTTAGATTATAAAGAGACGATACTACTACCCAAAACAGAGTTTCCAATGAGAGGGAATCTTCCTCAAAATGAACCTATAAGATATGCTAAATGGCAAGAAACATCTATATATAATAAGATGAAGAAAAATAGAGAAAATGCAAAAAATAGTTTTACATTGCATGATGGTCCTCCTTATGCAAATGGACATATTCATATAGGACATGCTTTAAATAAAATACTAAAAGATATCATTGTAAAGTATCATTATTTTGATGGCAAAGCAATAAGCTTTACTCCAGGTTGGGATTGTCATGGTCTTCCAATAGAGCAAAAAGTGGAAGAAAAAATTGGTGGACAAAAGAAAAAAGAGTTACCAAAATCAAAAATCAGAGAGTTATGCCGTGCTCATGCTGGTAGTTTTGTTTCTATCCAAAGGGATGAGTTTATATCTTTAGGTGTTATAGCTGATTGGCAAAATCCTTATCTTACAATGGATTTTAGATTTGAAGCCAATATATATAGAGAATTATGTAATGTTGCAAAACAAGGCTTATTGGTACAAAGAAGCAAACCAGTATATTGGTCATGGGCTGCTGGGACCGCTTTGGCTGAGGCTGAAGTAGAATATGAAGATAAAATATCCCCTTCTATATTCGTAGCATTTAAGCTCAAAGATAGTAATGAAAGTATAATTATATGGACTACTACACCTTGGACACTTCCAGCAAATACTGGTATATCTTTAAACCCTGAAGTTGAATATGTAGTTACAACTGATGGTTTTATCGTGGCAAAAAAACTTTTTGATACATTGAAAACTCAAGAAGTACTAAAAGGTGATATCAAAGGTGATATTGATCCTAAATCTTTAGAAAACAGCCTTGCAATTAACCCACTAAATGGTAGAGATTCAAGAATAGTATTAGGTGAACATGTCACAACAGATAGTGGTACAGGAGCCGTTCATACAGCACCAGGACATGGTGAAGATGACTATAAAGTAGGGCTTGTATATGACCTTGATGTAATTATGCCTGTTGGTTCAAATGGTTGTTATGATGAAACTGTAGTTAGATTGGAACTCATTCCAAATGCAGATGAATTTGTAGGGGTAAATGTATTCAATGCAAATGAGAGAATTTTGGAGCTTTTAGGTGATGCTCTTTTAAAAAGAACTGATATAAAACACTCTTATCCTCATTGTTGGAGAACTCATAAACCAGTTATTTTTAGAGCTACTAAACAATGGTTTATTGCAGTTGACCAAACATATGGCAAAAAAGGTGGAACTTTAAGAGAAAATGCTCTAAAAGAGATAGAAAATGTGAAATTTTATCCAAGTTGGGGTAGAAATAGACTTGGAACTATGCTAGAAAATAGACCTGATTGGTGTATCAGTAGACAAAGAGACTGGGGTGTACCAATCGCATTTTTTAGAGATAAAACAACAGATGAAATCATATATGATGAGAAAGTTTTAAATTTTGTTGCAATGATATTTGAACAAAAAGGGTGTGATGCTTGGTATGATTTGAGTATTGAAGAGTTGCTTTATCCAGGAAGCGGACTAAATCCAGATAATTTAGAAAAAACTATGGATATATTGGATGTTTGGTTTGATAGTGGAAGTACACAGTTTGCTGTACTTCAAAGCAGAAACTATGATGCAAAAAGTTATCCAGCTGATATGTATTTAGAAGGAAGTGACCAACATCGTGGATGGTTCCAAAGCTCACTCCTTACATCAACAGCAGCTAGAGAAATAGCACCTTATAAAGCTGTATTAACTCATGGTTTTACAGTAGATGAAAAAGGTGAGAAGATGTCTAAGTCAAAGGGAAATGTTGTAGTTCCTGATGCAGTACTCAAGAAATATGGTAGTGAGATTTTAAGACTTTGGGTTGCAATGAGTGACTATCAAAGTGACTTGAAAATCAGCGATAATATCCTAAATCAAATGTCTGAGCTATATAGAAAAATTAGAAATACAACAAGATTTTTATTTGCAAATATTAGTGATTTGGAAGAATTGGTTGATGTTAGTAAACTTGGAGTTTTGGATATTTGGATTTTGTCTAAAGCAAAAAAAGTATTTGATGAAATAGATGAGAGTTTTGCAAATTATGATTTTTCTCGTGGACTAAATCGTCTCAATAACTTTTTAGTTGCAGATTTGAGTGGTATTTATCTGGATGTTTGTAAAGATAGATTGTATTGTGATAGTGTGGAAGATTTACATAGATTATCAAGTCAAACTGCTATGGCTATGATTACAAAAGCATTGATTAGTACAATTGCACCAATTTTGACATATACAAGTGATGAATTACTAGATTATGCACCATCTATTATAAAAGGTAAATGTGAAGATATATTTGATTATGAAAAATATGTATTACCATCATTATCATCAACACTTAATGAAGAACATCTAACCAAATCAAGAACAAAGTTCTTTGAAATAATTGATGGACTAAAAAAAGAAAAAATTATTGGTAATACTTTGGAAGTAGTAATATACACAAATAGTGAAGATATTTTAGCATTGCCAAGTGTAGAAGCTGAAGATTGGTTTATAGTAAGTAAAGTAATTAATCAAAAACAAAGTGAAGTTTTAGCAAAATTTGATTTTGATGGAAAAGTATTTGAAATATATAAATCTACTGAACACAAATGTCCAAGATGTTGGAAATTTAAAGCTGTAGATGATGGCGGGATTTGTGCTAGATGTGATGATGCTGTAAAAAGGCTATCAAAAGATGTTTAGTGAACCAGTTTCAATATCTTTTATATTTCAAACAGTAGCAGTAATATGTGTATTGATTGCTATTGGAATTTATTTTGTAAAAAGGTTTAAATAATGATACCATTTAGTGATGAAGATTTAAAACAGCCAGTATTGAATATAATAAATGAAAAGATTGCACCTATGCTAGCTCGTGATGGTGGTGCTATTAAACTTTTGGGTATAAAAGACTCCAAAGTTTTCGTACAGCTTCAAGGAGCATGTGTAGGATGTGCTGCAAGTGGAAGTACATTGAAGTTTATAGTTGAAAAAGAATTACAAACATGGATACACCAAGAGCTTTCTATAGTAAATGTAGCTATAGGAGAAGAGGAACAATATGATTTTAACTAGTAGTGATTTAAAAACTTTAGAAGTTGCTCATGAACATTATGCAAATAGCAAATATTTAAAAGCTATGCAATATTTTGGTGAATTATCAAAAAAATATCCAAATAATGAAGAGTTTAATCTATATATTTTATTATGTGATATAGCAACAGAAAATGAAGAAAAATCAAATATGTTTTATGACTATTTTACGGTTGCAAAATTGGACAATATTGATAATGCAATAGAATATGTAAAAGGTATGATAAAAGCGTATGATGGTGATATAGAAGAAATTACAAAGCTCTTAAATGAAATTTCATCAATAGCTGTTGATTCATTGGATGCTATAGATTATAAAGATTTTTTAGAGCTTGTAAAATCTCGTGGGTCATTTAAAGAAGCTTTTGAAGATATTATGTTTAGTACAAAAGTTGCAATTACATCAAAAGATGACTTTTTTGATTTTATCACAAAACTTATAGATAATGATTTCAAAAGTTCAGCATATAGTTATTTAGATGGTTTTAACCAATATTTCTCTTATGATACAAAGATTCAAGAATTATACAAAAAACTAGAAGAGAAAACTAATGCTAATAACAACCACCAATAATCAAAAATTTACAGATAGTTCAAAAGAATCAAATGCTCAAACAATTTTTGTATGTAATAGTTTAAACAAGAAATATATTGATGATGCCAAAGCCCATGGATGTGTAGAGTTTATTGATGATATAGCACTTGGAAGTTATTTTCAAGATAGTTTTAGCTCTATCAAAATCATAGGGGTTACTGGAACAAATGGTAAAACTACCACAACAGCGGCAATTTACTCAATATTGCTAGACCTTGGATATAAAGTGGCATTACAAGGAACTAGAGGGTTTTTTATAAATGATGAGAAAATGGAAAATTATTCATTAACTACACCTATGCAACTTGATATTTATTCACATATTCAAAAAGCACTTGAATGTGGATGTGAGTATTTTGTGATGGAAGTAAGCTCTCATGCTATAGCCCAAAACAGAATAGCAGGGCTAGACTTTGCTCTAAAAATCCATACAAATATCACAAGAGACCATCTGGATTATCATAAAACTATAGAAGAGTATATCAATGTAAAAAATAGTTTTTTCAGTGATGAGTCTATGAAACTTATAAATAAAGATGACAAACATATAAAATACAATATAAAAAACTGTTTTGCGTATGGACTTGAAAATCCAGCAACTTATAAAGTGAGTGCGTATAGTTTACAAAATGGTATTCATGTAATGATTGATAATTTTCAAAATAAAGTTGCTTTTTCTTCACCTATGATGGGACTTTTTAATGTTTATAATCTAACAGCTGCAGTTGCTGGAGTTCATCTAGTAACAAAAAGAGATTTGAATGAAATTTGTGAAGAAGTTGAGAATTTTGGAGGAGTTAGTGGAAGAATGGAAATTGTCTCTTCTGACCCACTTGTAATTATTGATTTTGCTCATACTCCTGATGGTATGGAAGAGGTTTTCAAAAGCTTTGCATCAAAAGATATAACAGTTGTTTTTGGTGCTGGTGGAGATAGAGATAAAGCAAAAAGACCCTTGATGGGAAATGTTGCACAAAGATATTGCAAAAACATAATTGTAACATCTGACAATCCCCGATTTGAAGACCCTGATATGATTATTGAAGACATTTTGAGTGGTATTAGTGATAAATCTAATGTAATTGTAGAAATCAATAGAAAGTTAGCTATTCAAAAAGCATTACAATTGTATAAAAAAGATACAGTTATTTTAATCTTAGGTAAAGGTGATGAGGAATATCAAATCATTTATGATAAGAAACTACCTTTTAAAGATTACGATATTGTAAAAGAGATATTATAGATATTACAATTTTGTAAGTCAATTGATATTTTTGTTTAATAGTTACTTAATATATACTCCGTTTGTAAAAAATATGTTACAATTTTGCAAATTTGTAACTAGGAGTATATATGCCGTATGTAAAAGAAGTATTTGATTATCTAATCAGAACAAGTCCCGCTCAAACTGAGTTTTATCAAGCTGCAAAAGAGGTTTTAGAGTCAATTAGACCAGCCCTCGATAAATATCCAAAATATAGACAACACAAAATTATAGAAAGAATAGTTGAACCTGAGAGACAAATATTGTTTCGTGTAAACTGGGTAGACGATAATGGTGTTATTCAAGTTAATAAAGGTTTTAGAATAGAGTTTAACTCAGCTCTTGGACCATATAAAGGCGGTTTAAGATTTCATCCAAGTGTAAATGCTGGTGTTATTAAGTTCTTAGGATTTGAACAAGTTTTCAAAAATGCACTAACTGGTCTTCAAATTGGTGGTGGAAAAGGTGGAAGTGATTTCAATCCAAAAGGTAGATCTGATAATGAAATTATGAGATTTTGTCAAGCATTTATGAGTGAGTTATTTAGACATATTGGTCCAAATACTGATGTTCCAGCTGGTGATATTGGAGTAGGTGGAAGAGAAATTGGATATATGTTTGGTATGTATAAAAAACTAGCAAACAGATATGAAGGTGTATTAACTGGAAAATCACTTAAATGGGGTGGTTCATTAGCTAGAACTGAAGCTACTGGATATGGTGCTGTATATTTTGCAAAATATATGCTTGAAGATAGAGGTGAAACTCTTGAAGGTAAAAAATGTGTAGTTTCTGGAAGTGGAAATGTATCTATTTATACTATTGAAAAACTATATCATTTGGGTGCTATTCCTGTAACTTGTAGTGATTCAACTGGTATGATTTATGATGAAAATGGTATTGATTTAGAATTACTAAAAGAGTTAAAAGAGCAAAAAAGAGTAAGATTGAGTGAATATACTACATATAAACCAATGGCACAATATACTCCAGTTTCAGAATATGCTGAAGGCACAAATGGTGTTTATTCAATACCGTGTTTTGCTGCATTTCCTAGTGCAACACAAAATGAACTAAATGAAAAAGATGCTCAAAATTTACTTGCAAATGGTTGTATTTGTGTAAGTGAAGGCGCAAATATGCCTTCAACTCCTGAAGCTGTAGATTTATTTATAGATGCAAAAATTTGTTATGGACCAGGTAAAGCTGCAAATGCTGGTGGTGTTGCTACAAGTCAACTTGAAATGCAACAAAATGCTTCTATGTGTAGCTGGACTTTTGAAGAAGTTGATGCAAAACTAGCTCAAATTATGAAAAATATATATGTAAGTGCTAGTACAACTGCAGCAGAATTCGGTGAACCAACAAACTTAGTACTTGGTGCTAATATTGCAGGATTTAGAAAAGTTGCCGATGCTATGATAGAGCAAGGTTTGGTGTAGGTTGTAGGTTGTAGGTTGTAGGTTGTAGGTTGTAGGTTGTAGGTTGTAGGTTGTAGGTTGTAGGTTGTAGGTTGTGACAAAAAATTATTTCTTCATTATCTTCTCTACCACCTACCCTCTACTACCTAATCACTATAAACTACCCTCTACAAACTACCACCTAAAATGTAACTTTTCGTAGCTCTTATAAACTTTTATAAATCCTTTTTTTTACTACTTAATACTATATTTTAGCAAAATTTAATCTCTTTTTGATTACAATTCGGACAAAAATTATCTTAATTGATTATGAAACAAAGGATTGAATTATGATGCCACAATTTCCACAACCAACATTTTACATTTTTAAATGTGAACAAAGCTCACCTCCAGGGATGCCAAAGCCAAGCTGTGTAAACGGAGAAACTCAAGAACTTTTTGGTCATATGGCTCAAGGACTTATGCAAAGAGGTATAATGGGAGCAGTTCAACCTATTAGAACTAGCTGTCTTGGAAGATGTCAAATGGGACCTGTTATGTTGGTTGAACCAGGACATTTTATGTATGTGGGATTAACTAAGGAAAAAATTGATAAAATATTAGATGAACATATCATTGGAGGAAATCCAGTGAATGAATTTTTGATCCCAGAGCAATTTTGGGGCGAACCTATCAAATTAAAACAATAATAAAGAGGTATATATGACTTTTGACATGTTATATAGCAAAATACATAGAGCTACAGTAACAGATGCTAACTTAAATTATGTTGGATCTATCACAATAGATGAAGAACTAATTGAAGCGTCAAAATTAAGAGTGGGACAAAAAGTAGAGATTTTAGATGTAAATAATGGTGAAAGATTTTCTACATATGTTATCAAAGGTCCAAGAGGACAAAGAGATATGTGCTTAAATGGTGCAGCTGCTCGAAAAGTACAAATAGGTGATAAAATAATAGTTGTAGCATATGGAACATATAGTGAGAGTGAACTTGAAAACTATAAACCTATTGTTGTTCATGTGGATGAAGGTAACAACATCACTGAAGTTGTTGATTATATATAAAGGTTAATGATGTTTGATGGAATTGATTTAAGTAAAATTAATCTAAATGAGATTATGAGTCAGGCTCAGGCTATGGCTGAAAAAGCAAAAGTAGATAATGAAGGAAAAATATTTACTTCAAAAAGTGGTGGAGGAATGGTTGAAATTTCAATCAATGGAAACAACGAAGTAATAGATTTGCAACTAGATGATAGCTTACTTGAAGATAAAGATTCACTTCAAATACTTCTTATAAGTGCAATCAATGACTGCTTACATCAAGCTGATAATAATAGAAAAATGATGGCTATGAACATGATGGGTGGTTTAAACCCATTTGCTTCTAAATAATAAATTATGCAAATAATATTAAATGATTTTGAAGAATATCTAAGAGTAAATCTTCCAACTTCAAAATCATTTCATCCAACTTTTGAATTAGCTTTACAAGATATGCTTCTTGCAGGTGGAAAAAGATTTCGCCCAATGCTCCTTTTGAGTGTAGTAAATGCACTAAATCCAACTATGCTCAAAAATGCAATGCCAGTAGCTCTTGGCATAGAACTTTTACATACTTATTCTTTAATACATGATGATTTACCTGCCATGGATAATGCAGATTTGAGAAGAGGGCATCCAACACTACATAAGTCTTTTGATGAAGTGACTGCTATTTTGGTAGGGGATGCACTTAATACTCATGCTTTTTATTTATTGGCTAATTCACCACTTTGTAGTGATACAAAAATAGAACTTATCAAAGTTTTATCAAGCGATGGCGGAATAGATGGGATGATAATAGGTCAGGCGATTGATTGTTTTTTTGAAAAACAAAAGATTTCATTAGCAGAACTAGAGTTTTTGCATATCCATAAAACTGGGAAACTCATAGCAGCTAGCCTAAAAATGGGTGCTATAATCTCAAGTTCGAAGCACGAATTAGTTAATAAGTTGTATGATTTTGGTATTAAAATAGGACTTTTGTTTCAAATACAAGATGATATATTAGATATTGTGCAAGATGATGAAACAGCTGGAAAAACTACAAATAATGATACATTTAAAAATTCATTTGTAAACCTACTTGGTCTTGAAGTTGCAATTCAAAAAGCTGATGAATTAGCAAATATTTGTCAAAATGAAATTTCTGATTTTGAAGAAAAATTACAAATAAATTTAACTGCACTATTAAAAGAGTTTTTATATAGACATCAAGTATAAACCAAAATTATGCAATAAAAATTGAGTCTATTTCACTCATACCTCTTGACAAAAAAACAAAAATCTATTATAATTTTGGCACTCATTTTATTTGAGTGCTAATTTAAAAATCAAAATTACTGAGGAGCGATAAAATGAATTTTCAACCATTAGGTGAAAGAATTTTAGTAAAAAGAGTCGAAGAAGAGAAAAAAACTGCAAGTGGTATAATCATACCTGATAACGCAAAAGAAAAACCATCAAAAGGTGAAACAGTAGCAATAAGCTCAAAAGTTGAAAATATTGCTGTTGGTGATGTTGTTATGTTTGGTAAATATGGTGGTACTGAAATCAGTATTGATGGAATTACATATTTGGTACTTGATCAAAAAGATGTTTTAGGCGTACTAAAATAGTTGATAGTTTGTAGTGTATAGTTGGTATTATAACAACTATTTTTTATATGAATATTTAATTAAAAACTCAAGACTATAAAAATATTAAGGGGATTAAAATGGCATATATCGCTTTAGCGATTTATCCAGTCTCCTGAAAGTACACTAAATAAGTGTACTTCAAACTAAATGAAAATAAACAAACTAAGGAGAAATTAATATGGCATACATCGCTTTAGCGATTTATCCAGTCTCCTGAAAGTATACTAAATAAGTGTACTTCAAACTAAATGAAAATAAACAAACTAAGGAGAAATTAATATGGCAAAAGAAATTATATTTAGTGATAATGCAAGAAATAGATTATTTGCAGGTGTTGAAAAACTAGCAGATGCTGTAAAAGTAACAATGGGACCTAGAGGAAGAAATGTATTGTTACAAAAAAGTTTTGGTAGTCCATCTATTACAAAAGATGGTGTAAGTGTTGCGAGAGAAATCGAACTTTCAGATCCTATCGAAAATATGGGTGCACAGCTTGTAAAAGAAGTTGCTTCAAAAACTGCTGATCAAGCAGGTGATGGAACAACAACTGCTACAGTTTTGGCATATTCTATCTTCAAAGAGGGATTAAGAAATGTTACAGCTGGGGCTAATCCAATAGAAATAAAAAGAGGTATGGATAAAGCGTGCGAATCAATAGTAGCTGAGCTTAAAAACTTATCTAAAAAAGTAGAAAGCAAAGAGCAAATTGCTCAAGTTGCTACAATTTCAGCTAATAGTGATGTATCGATTGGTGAAATGATTGCTGAAGCTATGGAAAAAGTTGGAAAAGATGGTGTTATAACTGTTGAAGAAGCAAAAGGGATTAATGACGAGCTAACTGTGGTTGAAGGTATGCAATTTGATAGAGGTTATTTATCTCCATATTTCGTAACAAATCCAGAAAAAATGCTAACAGAGCTTGAAAATCCATTTATTTTACTATTTGATAAGAAAATATCAAACTTAAAAGATATGCTTCCAATTCTTGAAGCAGTAAACAGAAGTGGAAGACCACTTTTAATCATAGCTGAAGATGTAGAGGGTGAAGCTCTTGCAACGCTAGTAGTAAATAGATTAAGAGGTAGTTTAAATATTGCTGCTGTTAAAGCTCCAGGATTTGGTGATAGAAGAAAAGCTATGCTTGAAGATATCGCAGTATTGACTGGTGGTACAGTTGTTAGTGAAGAGCTTGGTATGACACTAGAAGGTGCAGGGGTTGATGTACTTGGAACAGCATCAAAAGTAATAATAGATAAAGACACTACTACTATTGTAAATGGTTCTGGTGACAAAGCTAGAGTAGAAGCTAGAGTAGGACAAATAAAAGGTGAAATTGCTAATACTACAAGTGATTATGATAAAGAAAAACTACAAGAAAGACTTGCAAAACTAAGTGGTGGGGTTGCTGTTATTAAAGTAGGGGCTTCAACTGAAACTGAAATGAAAGAGAAAAAAGATAGAGTTGATGATGCACTAAGTGCTACAAGAGCTGCTGTTGAAGAAGGTATCGTAATCGGTGGAGGAGCTGCACTTATCAAAGCTGCACTAAAAGTTAGTCATGACCTAAAAGGTGATGAGCAAATCGGAGCTGACATAATAATCAGAGCTGTAACGGCACCAATGAAACAAATTGCCCTTAATGCTGGATTTGATGGAGGAGTTGTAGTAAATGAAATTTCTAAATCTACAAATCCAAACATAGGATTCAATGCTGCTACTGGTGAATATGTAGATATGTTTGTTGCTGGTATCGTAGACCCTGCAAAAGTAGAAAGAATTGCTATGCAAAATGCTGTAAGTGTTGCTAGTTTACTTCTTACAACAGAAGCAACAGTAAGTGATATCAAAGAACCAAAATCATCTCCATCTATGCCAGACATGGGCGGAATGGGCGGAATGCCAGGCATGATGTAAAAAGCCGTAAAAAAATCGTGAACTGCTTCACGATTTTAGGCTTTGCACCCGAAGTCGATGTGCTTTAGCACCGACGAAGGGCGGGAGAACCTTAAAAAACGACCTGTGCTTGCACTCTCTTTGAGAGCTGCTTGTCGTTTTTAGGCTTTGCACCGAGATTGCGATGTGCTTGCACCGCAATCCGGAAACTTAACAAATAATTATTTAATGTTGATTAAAACAACAGCCTCAGGAGTAATAACTCTAAAAGCGCAACTTTGAATCAAAAATAACTCTACACCATCTTTTGTTTCAGTTTCATAACCAACACTTACATCAAGTCCACTATAAAACTCAAAATCACCACTTCTTTGAGAGATAACTAATGCTTTATCATCACCAATATCATTACTTATGATAATTGAACCTTTGCCTATAATCTCTTCAATTTTTGATTTAAGACTTTTCCCATCAAAGCTCTCTACCATAAGTTTTGCCATTGTAGTACTTGATATAACTAGTACAAATGGACCATCGATAAAATTTGTATTAAAAATACCCATAGCTTTTGCTACACCAACCATAATATCTTTTGGAGATGAGGCATTAATTGTATGAGTTTCTTTAGAAATCATCCCTTCAATATTTGCATTAGCCATACCTGTTAAGATTATATCATTTTCGATTTTTGCAAAGCTATTTGCAACAGATGTAAAAGGAGTGTTGTCAAAATCAACTTTACCTCTTTTTATATCTTCGATTACCTCTTTTGAAACAGTGAAATTTTGTTTTATTTCTACCATTTTAATTGGTTCTCTAGTACAAATACTAACATTACCTTTTGAACTAACTTTTTTTAATGTACCTGTTGAGATTGCATCTGTATCAAAACTATAAGTATCATTGAAATCAACAGCACTTCTAAGAGTTAGTCTTTTGCTTAATGCATCACTTAATTCACTTTCTATTGTATCCCATACTAAAACTCCAAATGGAGCTAATGTTTTATTTAAAAATTCCATAACTTATCCTTTTATTTATCTATTTCTAGCGATACTAATACCAGATTTTTTCACGGTACTATTTTGAGATACATTGGTTTCTTTACCAGTCATCTCAGCTTCTTTTCCAACTATTGGTTGGTCTGAAAATAAAAACTGTCTAAGCATCTCATCCCAAACAGGAGAATTTCTTCTAAGCCATTCTAATCCCATACAAGCATGTTCTATCTCTTCATCACGATTGTGTTCCATGATAGCTTTTGCTTCTGGGTCAGTTGCACATTCTGCTCTTTGATTATACCAGTCAACTGCTTCTAATTCTTCCATAGTACTTTGTATAATTCTATGGTAATCCTTTGCAAAATTTGATAATTGATTTGGATCTTCGTGAAAACCTTCGTGAGCCATATGATATCCTTTTTAATTTTGTTATTAGTGCTTAATTGTATATTATTTTATATAAAATGTCAATGAAATAAAGGAAAAATTTTGTCAATTAATATAATTTATATATTTAAAGACAAAATTGTATGTAATGCTAATAGCTTTATTTTATAATATGTGAAGCAAGTGCTTTGATTTCATCTTCACTTAGCCCTTTAACTTGCCCACCCATTACACCTTTCATACTTCCACCATAAGTACCATTTTGGTAACCTTGTAATGCAGCAATAAAGTCATCTTGTGACATATCTTTAATAATTTTACTTTTGCCAAGAGCAATTTTTTCACCATTTGTACCATGACATGCTATACATTTTGAATATAATTTAGTTGTATCAATAGCTGGTGTACTTGATGGTAAAACTTCTTCAATCTTTTCTGTTGTTTTTTCAACTACTATAACAGTTGTCTCTTTCACATTAGTAGCTACATCAGAAGCAGTATCTTTTGCTTTTTCAACTACTTTACTAGTTGTTTCTTTTACATTATCTGCTACATCTGAAGCCTTGTCTTGCACTTTTTCAACTATTTGAGAAGTTTGAGATTTTGTATTTTGAACTACTTGTGAAGCTATCTCTTTTGAACTATCTTTAATATCTTGAACATTTTCTGTAATTGTTTTAGTATTTTTAACTTCTTTTTCTTCACTAGTGCCACCAAAACAACCACTTAGCAACATTGTAGCTACAACAGAACTTATAATATGTTTTTTGTTTAGAAATGATTTAATCATTTGAATATCCTTTTTTAATTTAGTATCAGGTATAATACAACTACTTATATAAAAGTTGATTTAAAGGTTACATGTAGTGAGATTTTTTATTATATTATCGTTTTGTGTTGTAAGTTTATTTTCAGCTGATAATCTTCCTATGATAAATCTTTCTGTTGCATCTATGGAAGAGCCAGCACAATTTGTAAAAACTATAAATATAGCTATTATTTTAGCTTTGATGGTACTTGCCCCTTCACTTCTTTTGATGGTTACAAGTTTTACAAGACTTATAATAGTTTTTTCATTGTTAAGACAAGCTATGGGTTTACAACAAACTCCACCATCACAAATTATTATATCTTTGGCACTTATTATGACAGTATTTATTATGGAACCTTACGCAAAAGTTTCATATTCAGAAGCTGTAAAACCATATATGGAAGAACAAATAGGTTATGAAGAAGCTATAGAAAAAGGGATTAAGCCTTTTAAAGAATTTATGATGAAAAATACTAGAGAGTCAGATTTAGCTCTTTTTTATCGTATTAAAAAAGAAGACAATCCCGCAACAATAGATGATGTTCAGATGACAATTTTGATGCCTGCTTTTATCGTGAGTGAGCTTAGAACTGCTTTTGAAATAGGATTTTTGATATTTTTACCATTTTTGGTTATAGATATTATTGTTGCTTCTATTTTGATGAGTCTTGGTATGATGATGCTTCCACCTGTTATGATATCATTGCCAATAAAAATTATATTTTTTATTGTAATAGATGGATGGCAGCTAATAATAGGGAACCTAGCCCAAAGTTTTCGATGAGAGAGTTGTATTAAAAAAAGTTTTACTCTAAAAATTCTGCTTTGCTAGAAACTGTAACTTTTATAAAAAAATACTTGATATTTATTGGCAACTTAGATATAATTTGGATATAATATAGAATTATAAATAAAAGGAGTTAGTATGAGCGTTGTTTCTTATGAAGTTAAAAATCCAATTTTAGGGTTTGAGAATATAGAGAAAGTTACTTTGGAACAAAATGATGGTATTACTTCTATTCTAAAAGGTTGTGGAACTGATTGTGTACAACTTACATTGATAAATACTTTTATAGGTGGGTCAGATTTTGTGATACCTTCAGGTATCAAAGTACTTTTGGATATTACTGATAATACTAATTATTCAGTATATTTTGTTGTTGTTTTAAATAAAAAATCAATACAAAATTCAACTATTAATTTAGGTTCACCAATGATATTTAATGAAGATAATCATACAATGGCACAATTAAGTGTAAATACTGAAACTGGCACTATTTCAGAACTATTTAATTGATGGTTATAAAAAAAGGTAGCATTTAATGTTACCTTCTTTTATTCTTTAATATATCCTAATTCTACTAATTTATCAAAAATTTTACTTACTTCATATCCTGTTACACTAGCACCATATCCACCATGTTCTCTTAGTACTGTAACACTATATTGTGGATTTTTATATGGGCCATAGGCACTGAGCCACGCATGTGATCTTTCATAATATTCAAGTTGATCTTCTTTCATCCGTTTTTTCTGATCTTGAGGAATACCAACAACTTGAGCAGTACCAGTTTTGGCAGCTAGTTGGACTTTGGTAGTAAGATGTCTTGATGCTGTACCCATTGATGTGTTGGCAACTTCATACATACCTTTTCTCATGAGTTCCAAATCCCTGTCTTGATAATCTAACTTTTGTGCTGTTTGGTTTTCATTTTTAACAAAATGAGGAGTATACAAAGTACCTGATGCCAAATAAGATATAAATTTTGACACTTGCAAAGGAGTTACTAAAAAATATCCTTGCCCGATAGATGTATTGATAGTTTCACCAATATACCATGGTTTATTGTACTTAAGAGATTTCCATTCTTTGCTCGGATTTATACCTATAAATTCATTTGGCAAATCAACACCTGTTTTTTCACCAAATCCCAATTTTTTCATAGTATTTGCTATTTTACTAATTCCAATTTTTAGACTACCTTCATAAAAAAACACATCACAACTTTCACTTATGGCTTTTACATAATCAGTTGTTCCATGACCATCTGGTTTCCAGCATCTAAATCTTCTATTTCCAACTTGTATTTCGCCACTACAATATACACTGAAATTTCTACTAAGACCATTTTCTAAAAAAGATAGAGCAATTCCCATTTTGATAACAGACCCTGGTGGATATAAACCATTAATGATTTTGTTTGTAAAAGGATTATTGAAATCATTTTTCATCTCTTTCCATTGTTCATGAGAAATTCCTGATACAAAAATATTATTATCATATTCTGGAAAACTAGCAGCAGCTAATATTTCTCCATTATTAACATCTTGAACAATGACTACACCACCAAGACCTCTAAAAATATCGTGTATGTATTGTTGTAAATGTATATCTATAGTAGTTGTAATATCATTATTATTTGATGGTTCTACAATATTGATGATTTCAACTTCTTGGTTAAGTGCATTTACTTTAACTTCTTTATAGCCAAGTGTTCCTTGCAAAATATGATTATATTGTTGTTCAAGACCAGTTTTCCCTAAAATATTTGTATATTTTGTTATTTCATCATTTGTATAATCAACTCTATTTGCTTTTCCTACATATCCAATAACATGAGCACCTACTTCTTTATATGGATAAAATCTTTTTGTTGCATCACTTATTTGTATCTCATTAATTGAGTTAAAAATCGTAAATTTATGGAAAAAATCTTCATAAGGAATAAATTCTACAACATCTATAAATTCATGTCTATATGGTGAATTGTTGCGTTGATATATATCTAAAATATCTTCAACTAAATATTTTGGGAAATTGTGATTAATTAATTTTGCTATTTTCTCTAGTTCTTGTTTTTGTAGAGGTGAATTCATATGAGGTTTGATACTAAGTGCAAATCCAACATTATTGATGGCAAGAGGAATACCGTTTCTATCTCTAATAATTCCTCTAGTAGGGGCTTTAAAAATTTTTTTAATATGATTTTGTTTAGCTAGTTCATCATAATAGGTATTTGATTTTATTGAAATATTATAAACTCTAATAAGAATCAATAACATTATAAATGCAACAAAATACAAAAGAAATTTAATTCTCATAACAATATCCCTAGTATTAAAATATCAATACATATGTTTATAACAATAAACCAAAAATTTAAAAATAATTCACCTGTTGAAATATAATAAATTAGCAATACAAAAATATAAAATATAAATACTTCAACAAAAATTCTTATACTATCAAATGAAAATAATCTTCTTGCAAGTGGTAAAATAATACTATATAAAACAAATGAAATTAAAAAAAGTGAAAAAGGCTTCAATCCTTGAGTTGTTTCAATTACCAAAAAAGCTAAGATAACAGATAATAGTGAATAGTATAGTTTCTCTTTAAAACATAATTGTGTGAGATAAAATATTACGCCAGCTAAGGTTATAGCAATAAAGTGTACACTAAAAACTATATTTATAATAATCACTAAAAGTGAAGTTATAAATACTATAGCTTGATTATTAAGGATACTTCGTCGCATATTGGGAAATGTTTACATCTAATACAATCAGCCCATATTTTTTGTTCTGGTATTGATTCTTTTGGAATTTCATGGAATCCTATTTTTTCAAAAAGAGACTTATGGTAAGTTAATGTTAAAACCTCTTTTAATCCGAGTGCACTTGCTTCATCTAATGCTCGTTTGACTAGATTCTGCCCAATTCCAACCTTTCTGTACTCTTCTTTTACTATTAGACTTCTTACTTCAGCTAATGTTACTGAGTGGATGTGAAGTGCTACAAAGCCTATGATTTGTCCTTGGTCTTTTGCTACGATGTATGATCTAATTGTCGTAGCCATTTCACTTGGAGTTCTATATAAAATTAGCCCTTTTTCAACTTCAGGAGATACAAGATTTTGCATTGCTTCAATATCATAAACAAGAGGTTTAGAGTATTTTATATTTTCCATATTATACACCAAATAAATAAGAAGCTATTTTGTTTGTAAGGTCATCAATCCCTTTTTGTTTGAGATTAGTAATAAAAATACCATCTGGATATTTGAATTTTAGTTTTGATAAATCACTTTGTGTTAATTTATCTGTTTTTGTAAAGGCATTGATTATAATTTGGTCTTTTCTTTTGATATATTGTAAAAATTCATCAACACTTTTATCAATATCAAGCTCAGGATGTCTTGAGTCAATCAAATGAACGAAAATTCTTAAACTATCTCTTTGTTGTAAAAAGTCTGTTAAGTTTTTTTCCCAATCTTCTTTGAGACTTTTTGCTACTTTTGCATAACCAAATCCTGGAAGGTCAACAAATCTTCCATTGAAACTTTCACCCAAAGCATCTTTGAATCTTACATCAAAGAAATTGATAAGTTTAGTTTTACCTGGCGTTGATGATGATTTTGCTAAAGATTTTTTATTGGTTAGGCTATTTAAAAGTGAGCTTTTCCCCACATTACTTCTACCCAAAAATGCAACTTCTGCAATATCTGGAGAAATAGAATCTTTAAGTGAGGTTGCTGATTTTATAAATATTGCTTCTACTATTTTCATATTGTTACTCTTGTATTTTCATTATAAATCTAACTGGTTTAGTTTCATTTCCTACAACTTGAGCACTACCTGTAATTTCATCCAAATAAATCTCTTCGCCATATAAAATTCTACCATCAATTTGCTCTTCTAAGTAACCATTTCCTAAAATTGTATATTTATTTTGTAATGGTTCATAGATAACTTTTGTACCTTTACCTAAATATATCTTTTCTTGAGAATATACTGTAAAATCTACATTACCAGTTGCTGTATATTTTTTTGGTGTTTTTTCATTTTGAGAGTTTGTAGTCATCTCTACTACCAACTTGTCACTGTTTAATTTGTCTTTAATCTTAGTTACTTTTACATTACCTGTAAAAATTGCTATTCCCTTTTGATCATCTGCCTCAAAATTATTAGCATCAATGATTAGGTTATCTTGTGCAAACACAAAACTAAATAATAAAACAAATGTCAAAGCGTATTTCATATCAATCCTTTAATTCTATTTCAAAAGTAACATCTTTTGATTTCATATAATATATATCTTTTGTATAAAAACTGTTTCCAGTTAATTTATTGTTGTAATAACTAGCTACAAAGTCTTTTGTATTGTGTGCTATTTTTTTTGAAAGGTCATAAAAAACTTCTTCTGAAGTTAATTTCATAAAGTCAGATCTTTCAAATACCACATTTCCTAAAAATGATATCTTATTGCCAACTTTTAGTGTATAGTCAGAAATGAGTGTATCATAAATATTGTTTTCAGTAGTTTTAAAAACAACCTTAGAATCAAATGATTCTTCTTTTTTCTTATAAATCAAAGTTTTCTTTGAGTCCACAATTCTTTGAATTTCTTGAGAATTTATAGTAAATAATACAGAGTTGTCAAAAATCATTATAGGTTTTTCTTCAGATTCTTGTATCTTTTGTTTTGTCCCAACTCCAATAAATAAAGTAAAAAGTGATATTATAAAAGTAATAAAAATAAAATATTTTATAGCCATGCTGATAAAAACTTTTCTTCTAAATCATAATTTTTGCAAATATAATCAATCATCTCTCTAACTGCACCTTGACCACCATTTTTCGAGCAAACTATATCAACAATTTCTTTTATATACTCATTTGCATCTTGTGGACAAAATGAAAGTCCAACACTTTTTAGCATTTTATAATCATTCAAATCATCACCAATAGCAGCAACTTCTGAAAATTTGATATTTTCTTTTTGCATAATTTCTTCTAAAACTTCAAGTTTATTATCAACACCTTGATGTAGATATGTAATGCCCAGCTCATGTGCACGAAGTTCAACAACTTTTGATTTTCGACCTGTTATTATAGCAGTTTTAAACCCTAGATGTTTATTCCAAACAGAAATTGCAAGTCCATCTTTTACATCAAATTCTTTTGATTCTTTAAGGGTTTCATTATTATCTTTTGTATAAGAATATATTATTTTCCCATCAGTTAAAGTACCATCAACATCAATAACAAGGAGTTTTATCATAAAACACCTTTAGTACTAGGTATCCCTAAAGCTTCATTTTTTACTAAAGCCCGTCTTAATGCCACAGCAAAAGATTTAAAGACTGCTTCAATAATATGATGTTTGTTTTTACCACGATCTAGTACTATATGTGCAGTTATTCCAGCATTCATCACAAGTGCATGAAAAAACTCTTCTACTAGTTCTGTATCAAATTCACCAACTTTGCCAATTACTCCAACATCATAATGTAAAAATGGGCGATTACTAAGATCAAGGGCTACTGTTGCACTAGATTCATCCATAACTACAGTTGCATTGCCATATCTTTCAACTGCTTGTATTGGGAAAATTTCTGCTTTTAAAGCTTGCCCAAGAACAATTCCACAATCTTCAACACTATGGTGGTCATCAATATGAGTATCCCCTATGCAAGTAAGTTCAATACCAATACCACTATGTTTTGCTAGTGCTTCAATCATATGATCAAAAAAACCTATATTTGTATTGATTGATGAAGTTTTATTTTCTAAATCAATTTTACATTTGATACTTGTTTCTTTTGTTACTCTGTGTATCTCTTTCATTACTTATCCTCGTATGTGCAATATATCTAACATATTATTCAGCTATTATCATAGCTCCATCTAAACTATTTGCTGATTTAAAATCATTTGCCTCATCAATACTTCTAAATCCACTAATCCAAACTCTATGAATTGGTTTATCTTCAAAATTACCTTCTTTTATTATAACATTATAATTGCCATCTAGCATCATTTTAAATTTATCTTGAGTGATTTTTGCACCACTATAGTTTCTAAAAGCACCTACTTGAACATAATAACTACTAACTGTTGCTTTTTCACTTTTTTCAGCTTGAGTAGAAGCTACTTTTCCATGGAAGCCTAAAATAGTAAGAGTAACATTAGCTAACCCTTTTTTTTGCATATCTATAGCACCAGCAGCGGTATAAGATAAGTCAATAATCCTATCACCAACAAAAGGACCTCTATCATTTACTCTAACAATTACTGATTTACCATTATCAAGATTATCTACTCTTACAATTGTATTCATTGGTAATGTTTTATGTGCTGCTGTTACCGCGTGCATATTGTATATTTCGCCATTACTTGTTTTTTTACCATGGAAATTAGGTCCATACCATGAAGCAACACCTTTTTGTGTATCTCCAACGCTAGCTGTTGTTGGATGATACCATTTACCAAATACTTGATAAGATCTCATCGTAGCTTTGTGCATTGCTGGAGAGTTCTTAATTTCTTCTTTTGAATTATATTTCACATTATTAGATATTGTATTGTTATAATATCCTTGAGAGTATGTTTTTTTTGAAAAACATCCACCAAATGCAAATATTACAAAAACAACAATAAGTATTTTAATAGCTAATAACAAGTTTATCTCCTTCAAAAATTGTTGTTGATTTTAATTTATTATCACTAATTAATTTGTTTAAATCAATTTTCTGATTTTTGGCAATAGTTCCTAGTGTATCACCTTTTTGAACTATGTATTCAAATTTCTTACCATTAGATTGTGTAATTATAATATTTTGACTTTTTCTAACTTGTTTTTTTGGGATAGGTATAATTAATTTTTGTTTTAGCTTTAACATATCAGATGAAAGTTGATTATAGTCCTTGATTATATTATAGCTAATGCCATATTTTTTACTAATTTTTCCAAGATTATCACCACTTGAAACTATATGAACTTGATATTCTATTTGTGGAACATTATCAATATTTTGTTGGTAAGAACTAAGTGCTTGATATGGTATGTATATTTGATAGTTTTTTTTATGTGGAGGTATAATTTGTTCTTTTAAATGTGAGTTTAAGAATACCAATTCATCATAGTCAATATTTGTAATCTCCGCGATACTTCTTAAATGAATACCACCTTTTGCATTAACTGGAACTATAACTTTGTGTACACCTCTATTTAATAAATGAGTGTTTTCTTGTGTTAAAACAAAATTTTTATTCATCATGATAGCAAATGAGATAATTTTTTTAATATGGTTTCTACTCTCTAAAGGGATATATTGTCTTGATTCTTTTCCTTGAACTGTTGATAAATCACTTAGGGTAAAAGGAATATTGAGTTCTTTAATTTCTTTATATATTCTATTTAATTCACTAAAACCAGTTCTTTTACTTTGATATTGGGCAATTACTTTTCTGTATTCTTTGTATTGGTTTGTTTTACAAAAATCTGGGTTATCTTTACAGTGTAAATCTAAACTAACTCTTACAATTCCTTCTATAAGTCTACCTTCACCACAATTATATGCAATTGCTGTGAGATACCATTTGCCAAAAATATTGTGTAAGTTTTTTAAATATTTTGCTGCTGCAATAGTGGATTTTTCCAAATCCAATCTTTCATCTAAATATTGATCGTTTTGAAGTCCATATCTTTTTGCAGTATCAGGGATAAACTGCCAAAGACCTTTTGCTTTCATATTTGATTTGGCACTTAGGTCAAAGTTGGATTCAGCCATACCAAGAAATAGCATTGTAGAAGGTACATTTTCTTTTTTTAAGATTTCTTTTAGAGTTGGAATTATTGATATTGATTGGTTAAACTTATCGATATAGTAACTTTTATTATCTGATGAATGTTTGTTATATAGTTCTTGTAATTCTGAATCTTTGATAAATTCAATTTCAATATCTAATTCATTCAAAATTTGTAAATCATCCCTTTCGTCATAGCTAAAACTAACAAGCGTTCCAAATAAAAATGATATAGAAAATGATAATAAAAATAAAAACCTCAAAACTACCTCTGTGTAAATATAATTTGGCTTTAATTATACCTTTTTATAGCTTAAAAAGCTTTTTTGCATTTTTTGTAGTCATTTGTTTGACTATATTTTCGTCTAAATTTAAAATTTCAGCGACTTTAGAAACAATAAAACTTGTAAATTTTGGCTCATTTCTCTCACCTCTGTGAGGATGTGGAGTGAGATATGGGGCATCTGTTTCTATTAAGAGTTTGTCATGTGGAATTTGTGGTAAAACTTCTATTAATTTTCGTGCATTTTTAAATGTTACTACACCACCAATACCAAAATAAAAATTCTTTTTTGCTAAAGAAAGGAGTTGATGATCAGCATTATAACAATGAAGCACACCACCAAATTCACTAGACGCATATTTATTCAAAATATCCAATGAATCACAACTTGCATCTCTAATATGTATTATTAAAGGTTTTTTATATTCATTTGCAAGATTAATTTGTTTGATAAATATTTCAGCTTGTAGTTGTTTTTCTAAGATTTTTGCAGTTTCATCATCTGGGAGTCTATAATAATCAAGTCCACATTCTCCAACAGCGATACATTTTGGGTGATTTATATATTTTTTTAAGATTTCAATATCAAAAGAGTTTATATCATAAGGATGAACACCTACACTAAAATAAACCTTTTTATATTTTTCAGATATCTCTACTGCCCTAGGTAAATCCGTAATAGAAGCACCAGGTATTATAAAACAGTCTACACCAACACCAATAGAGTCATTAATTACTTCATCTAAATCACTGTAATATGCTTCGTGATCTAGATGACAATGAGTATCTATAATTATGATAAAAACTTTTTTTCAATTAAATTAAGTAAACTATTAAACTCACTTAATTCATCTCTTTGAATCCAAGCATCTATACCAAAGTTTTTAAACGCATCATAATCACTTTCGTCATCAATAATAGCTAATGAGATATATTTATCTTTACATGCTTTAGTTTTATTTTCTTCAAAATCAAAAATTGTATTAATATCAATAACTGCAACATCCGCAGACTGATCTTCACAACCACTGTGAAAATGAGTAACTTTATGCTTAGGGTCGATATATTTTTCTTCAAATTCACCAAATGTAACTATATTCATATTATGCTCCCATAATTTTTCTTTATTATAACTAGTAAATGCTTAAATTAGTTTGTAGTTTGTAGGTGGTAGAGGGTAGGTCAGCAAACTCTCTTCCCTACCACCTACAACCTTAACACCTAAATCAAAGAATATACCTCGTCATATCCTCACTTTGGATAATAGTGCCTAATTTTTCTTCTACTAGCTCTTTTGTAACTACTATTTTTTCACCTTTGTGCATATCTGCATCAAAACTAATATCTTCTAATACTTTTTCAAGTACTGTATGCAGTCTTCTTGCACCTATATCTTCAGCTTTTTCATTGGCATTTAGACTAAATTTAGCAAATGCTCTTATTGATTCATCGTTGAATTCAAGTTCTACTCCCTCAACACCTAATAATGCTTGGTATTGTCTAAGTAGAGAGTTTTTTGTATTGGTCAAAATCATGTAAAGTGCTTCTTCATCAAGAGGAGTAAGCTCCACTCTTAGAGGAAATCTTCCTTGAAGTTCAGGAAGTAAATCACTTGGTTTACTCACATGAAAAGCTCCAGCTGCTATAAATAATATATGGTCTGTTTTTACTTGACCAAATTTTGTATTTACACTACTTCCTTCGACAATAGGGAGTAAATCTCTTTGTACCCCCTCTTTACTTGGGTCTTGACTTCTTCCATCTTTGCTTGATGCAATTTTATCTATTTCATCAATAAAAATAATACCACCATGTTGGGCTCTTTTTAAGGCTTCAATTTTCAAAGACTCTTTATCAAGAAGTTTTTCACTAGCTTCTGCTCTAAGTATTACTTTTGCATCTTTTATAGTAACTTCTTTTTTGATTTTGTCTTTGTTTAGTCCACCTAACATTTTATTGAGTGAATCTTGAACTGCACTCATATCAAGAGGAAGATTGCTATCTATTATCTCAACACTTGCTCTTTTTGATACTTCAATAGTGATTTTTCTATCATCTATTTCACCACTAAGAAGTTTTGCTTCCATTTTATTAAAGGTATTGATAAAAGATTCTTTTGCGTGTTCTGTTGCACCAGTTGGAAGTGGTGGAACTAAGGTTTCTATAATGATTCTATTTACTTCATTTGTGATTTGGTCTTCGATTTTTTCTTCGTATTCTTTTGTAACTAAATTGATAGACTCATATACCAAATCTCTAATCATAGACTCCACATCACGACCAACAAAGCCTACTTCTGTATATTTGCTAGCTTCTACTTTGACAAATGGAAGGTTCATCATCTTAGCAAGTCTTCTTGCTATTTCAGTTTTTCCAACACCAGTACTACCAATCATAAGTATATTTTTAGGTGTTATTTCTTCTTGCAATTCATTATCTAAGCTCATTCTTCTATATCTGCTTCTTAGAGCTAAAGCAATAGTTTTTTTGGCATCATGTTGCCCTATAATATAGTCATCTAAATATTTTACAATTTCTCTTGGTGTCATATTCATTTAAAAAGCTCCGCCTTTTTATAATTTTGAATTGTAAATTTTGAATGTTGAATTGAAATAGATTAATAAGTAATTCAAAATTCAACATTCATAATTCAACATTTTTTTATATTGTCAATAATCTGATATTTTGATTTGTATAAATGCAAAGTTCTCCAGCTATCATCAAAGATTCTTTTACAAGTTCTTCTGGTGGTAGCCCAGAGTGTTTATCTAAGGCTTTTGCACTGCTTAGTGCGTAGTTTCCACCACTTCCAATAGCTGCAATTTTGCCATCTTCTGGTTCTACTACATCACCATTTCCACTTAATATAAAAATATGGTCACGGTTTAGTACTATCATCATAGCTTCTAGTCTTCTTAGAACTTTATCTTTTCTCCAAGCTTTGCTAAATTCTACTACTGATTTGAGTAAGTCACCTTTTTTTGTTTCTAAAAAGCCTTCAAACATTTCAAAAAGATTAAAAGCATCTGCCGTACTTCCAGCAAAACCAGCTAAGATTTCATCTTTGTACAATCTTCTGATTTTGACTGCATTGTTTTTGAGTACAGTATTTCCAAATGTTACTTGACCATCTCCACCTATTACTGCAAGTTCTGGTGTTCTATAAGCCAATATGGTTGTTGCATCAAACAAATTAAGCTCCTACTATCTCAACTTTTAAAGTACCATGTATTGCATGACCTAGTTTGACATCTACTTCATGAAGTCCTGTTGTTTTGATTACATTTTTGATATTAAATTCTTTTTTATCTATTTCAATATTGTGTTGTTTATGTAATTCTTCAGCAATTTCATCTTTTGTTACACTTCCAAATAATGCACCATTTGCACCAACTTTGTGAGTAATTTTTACTGTTAAACTTTCTAGTTTTTTGCATAATGCTTTTGCTTCGTCTATTTCAGCTTGAAGTTGTTTTGCAATATTTGCTTGATCTATTTTCCATTGTTCTATCACTTCAGGAGTTGCTCTTTTTGCAAAACCTTTTGCAATTAGAAAATTTTGTCCATATCCATCTTTTACTTCTTTTATCTCTCCAACTTTACCTAAACTTTTTACTTCTTTAATTAATAATACTTTCATTTTAACTCCTTTTCTAATCAATAACCAATAATACCTGTTAACATATTGTAAACATTATTAAAACCTAATTCATACATCTTTTTTTGAGCAATCAAACTTCTTCTTGAAGCTCTACAATAAAGAACAATTTTTTTATCTTTAAACTGTTCTAAAATTTTAAGATTTTTTTCAAAGTCACTCATCGGAACTAAATAGTCTGTTCCTTCAATGTGCCTATCGTTATATTCATCTAGTTCTCTTACATCTACAAGTAAAAAATCATCTTGCTCAGCTTTTCGTTCTTGAAGCATGTGCTTTAGTTGTTCAATACTAAGTTGATTTTTCATAAATGCAATTATGCCTTATAAGCACTTGATAATCTATCATAAACTACTTTAAAGTTTGCATCTTCAAGAGAATTTAAGATTTCTATTAATACAACATTATCTTCTTTGCCATCCCAAATCTTTTTGTAAACACCTTCTTTGTATCCATTATCTTGTCTAAATTGATTTAAACAATTTTTACCAATATAAAGCTTTTGTAGCCATGAGAAGCTTAGTCCACTTAGTTTACAACATCTAAAGAATTGGTCTATAAATCTTTCAATGCCACTAAAAATAGGCATGTTCCCAGTATCAATTGCAAGAGCAATATATGATAGCTTTTCAGCTTCTTTTACTACAAGTTTAATATCAATTTCACTTACAGCTTCATAAATACAGTGAGTATTTACAAGTGATACGGCTTTTGGTACATTTGTCTCTTGGAGTAAAAAACTCATCAAAAAATGCCAAACATCAACTAATTCTATATGAATATTGTCTAAATCAGGATTTGAAGAAATATTTTTCCAGTGTTTCCAAGGAGTAGATTCTATAAGTTCTGCTACTTCCATGTGGATACATCTAAGCCAATTTATCTCTTTATCAAATTTATTAATTCCAAGTTCCCAGTTCTTACCATTTGTAGAATCATTAAGTGTTTTTTGTAATACAAACATCTCTTCTAATTTGTGAGGAAAGCTTGACGCTTCTTCCAAAAGTTTTGCCAAAGGCAAGCACTCTTCTATTAGATTATCCAAATTTGGGTCAAATGGAAGTTTTTTTTCACCTTTTAAAAGATGTGTTATTAATGCTACTGTATAAGGAACTTCATCACTATCTTGCCATCTTAAAACTTCAGCTGAAGTAACACCAATGTATGTTCCAAATTCCTCTATATTATTAAATCCTAATTTTTTTGTAATTAATTTTAACTCATCGTATAACAAGTTGTTCTCCTTTTTTAAATATTATTAAAAACTACTACAGTGGCAGTGTTATTTTGAATTTTGCACCATTATTTGCATTATTAACACTAATGGTACCTTGTGAATGTTGTTCTATTATGGTTTTACACATATATAGCCCAAGTCCTGTTCCATTTTTGTTTGTTTTTGTTGAAAAATAAGGGTCAAAAATTTTACTCTTTATTTTGTCTGGAATTCCTCCAGCATTATCTTCAATTTCAATAACACAATTTTTGTTATCTAAATAATATTTAACAGAAATTTTTCTATTTTCTGTATTATTGGTAATCATTGCATCTCTTGCATTTTTGATTATATTTATTAAAACTTGTATTACTTCATTTATATGTGTGGAGATAGTGATATCTTCACTTGATAAAAGCTCAAATGCAATACTATCAGTTTTGAGCATATAATGTAAAAAGTCTCTAGCTTTATCAATCAAAAGAGATACTTTTATTGGTTCTTTTGCTTTATCTGGTCTGAAGAAATCTCTAAAGTCATCTATCGTTTTGGACATATAATCAAGTTGTTTTGCAACATCATCTACTACTTGATCTAGCAACTCATCCGTTATATCACCTTCAATCATTTTTGTAACAGAAAGCTTTTGTACTAATATAGAAACAGCTTGGAGAGGTTGTCTCCATTGGTGAGCTATCATGGATATCATTTCACCCATAGCGGCACTTTTTGACTGTTCTATCAAAACAGATTGTTGCTCAACTACTAGTTTCTTTGAGGTAATATCTTGTCTGATAGCATCATATCCTACAATATGGTTATGTAAATCAAATCTAGGCTCTATCGTAGCATCAACCCAATAATAATCACCATCTTTTTTGCGGTTTTTTATTTCACCATGCCAGACTTTTCCACTTGTTATAGTCTTCCACATGTTCTCAAAAATAGAACTTGGCATATCTGGGTGTCTTACTATGTTATGAGGGCTACCTAATAGTTCTTTTTTTGTGTAACCACTGATATTACAAAATGCTTCAGAAGCATAAAGTATAATTCCTTTGGTATCAGTACTAGACATAATAATATTTTTATCAACAATATTTAAAGATTTATCAAGCATTGTTTCTACATCATTTATATTTTGTGTATATTTTTGTAATACTCCCACAAAATTTTGATCAAAAATAGACTCTATAGCTCCTAGTACATCTTTTTCGCTACAGTCAATTTGATAAAAATATTCTATTATAGCTTTTTTAAATCCATTGCATAGGAGAAATAATTCAGCAGGTGTGATATTTTTACCTCTTAAATAACTTATTAATTTTGAAATAACAGGACAATCACCGATTTGTTTGGTCTCTAAAATTACACCAATATAATAATTTAAGATTTCTATAGCATAGTTTTTGATAAAAAAGCTTTGATTTATGTGATGAGTATCTAGTACTTTTAATACATCTTTATCTTCAAGCCATAATTTAACTATCTCACTCTTACCATTTTCAATTAATCCGACTTTATCTTTGATAATTTTTATCATATGAAACCTTAATAATAGCAAATATCGTTATGATACCTTTTATTTACTTTTTAATTCATAAAGTGTGCAATTAAATCCACTACTTTGTTTTACAATCATTGATGGTATATGTTTGGATTTAAATCCATAAGCCCTACATCCATGGGGTTTGTTTGGTTCCCATGTTACGAAATAATGTTTACATTTTTGACAAATGATTCTATCACTATTCATTAAGCTTTTACTCTTATTTCTATAGATTTTGCTAATGATAATAAATCAACATTTTCCAAACTCACTCCTGTAGGGACTCCTTGGGCTATTTTTGTGAATTTGATATTATATGCACTAAGTTTATCTTCAATAAATAATATGAATGCTTCATTTGGTAGTGATGGTGTGATAGCAAATATGATTTCTTGTGTATTATTAATAGTTATAGTTCTTTTTAGTGCATCAATATAATCTAGTGTAAGTTCTTCTAAAACAAAATAACGCCCATAAAAATTACTAGTTTCTTCAATAGCAAAAATATCTTTTGGATTTTGGACAATACATAGTATCTTCCCATCTCTTGTATCATCTAGACAAATATTGCATACTTCATCTTCACAAATAAAGCCACAATGGATACATTTTTTTACATGGGTTATTGCATTGTCTATGGCATATGAAAGTTTTTTCCCTAAAAATGGGTCAATTATAGCTATATGATAAGCTAGTCTTTGAGCACTCTTTTTGCCTATGGTTGGAAGCGATTCAAATGTTTCTACTAAGTTTTCAAATTTTGATAAATTATATTTCATAAGGGATATTATACCAAATTTTTGCTATAATATTGCCTTGCAAAAAATAAGATAAATCAAGAATTTTAAATTATGGAGAATTGTTTTGATAGAAATGGATTATTACGAGATATTAGAAATAGAAAAGACTGACGACAAGCAAATAATAAAAAAAGCATACAGAAGACTTGCTATGCAGTATCATCCAGATAAAAATCCAGGAGATAAAGAAGCTGAAGAAAAATTCAAAGCACTAAATGAAGCATATCAAGTGCTAAGTGACGATGAAAAAAGAACTATCTACAATAGATATGGCAAAGCTGGGCTTCAAGGGCATGGTGGTTCTAGTAGAGGTGGATTTAGTGGAGATGATTTGGGTTCTATTTTTGAGGAAATGTTTGGTTCTGCTTTTGGTGGCGGTGGATTTGGCTCACAAAAAAAGAAAAAACAATATAGTTACAATATAGATAATTCAGTCAATTTAACAGTTGAGTTTAATGAAGCTGTTTTTGGATGTAAAAAAATAATAAATTATAAATACAAAAAAGCTTGTGGTAGTTGTAAGGGAACTGGTGCAAAAGATGGTAAGCTATCAACTTGCCCTCATTGTGGTGGAAGAGGTCAAGTACATATGAGACAAGGCTTTATGACTTTTGCTCAAACTTGTCCACACTGTAATGGTAGTGGAGAAATGGTTTCTGCTAAATGTACTAAGTGTCATGGAAGAGGGTATGAAGAAGTAGAAGATACTTTTGAAATCAGTATCCCTGAGGGTATTGATAATGGCAATAGGATGAGAGTTTCTGGAAAAGGAAATATTGCCCCAGATGGTAGTAGGGGAGATTTGTATGTACAAATTAAAGTCAAAGAAGATAAACATTTCATTAGATATGACAATGATATCTATATAGAAGTACCACTTTTCTTTACACAAGTTGCCCTTGGAAGTATCATAACAATACCAAGTCTCAGAGGAGAACTTGAACTAAAAGTCCCAAAAGGTACAAAAGATAAAGAACAATTCAAATTCAAAGGCGAGGGTGTCAAGTCTGTTCAAGGATATGGCAAAGGTGACTTGATAGTACAAATAAATATCAAATACCCAGAGTCATTAAATGGTGAACAAATTGAACTTTTAGAAAAACTACAAGAGAGTTTTGGCATAGAATCAAAACCACATGAATCTATATTTGACAGTATGTTTGATAAAGTTAAGAAGTGGTTTTCTTGACTTTAGGTTGTAGGTTGTAGGTTGTAGGTTGTAGGTTGTAGGTTGTAGGTTGTAGGTTGTAGGTTGTAGGTTGTAGGTTGTAGGTTGTAGGTTGTAGGTTGT
>JALNYH010000040.1 GCA_023229945.1 Arcobacteraceae bacterium
GGGTGGCACCTCCAATTTATAAACTATTGTTACACGTGGATCTTTGGCTGAGTTGGTCGATAGCACCGGTCTTGAAAACCGGCGAGGGTAACACCTCCCAGGGTTCGAATCCCTGAGGGTCCACCACTTTTACACTCTTAGAATCCCCATAAATAGCGTATTCAAAGGCAAATTTATAAATTTTAAAAATCGCTTTGCTACCCTATTGCTACCCAATTTGTAATTTCTTTATCCATTTATAAAACATTTAAAGACAGCTCTCTAAAATGGTCTTCATCTATCTCAAGTGGCTTATTTTTCAATGCTTTAGGACATCTATAAAAAATTTTATTCTGATCAGGTACTTCAAAACG
Organism: Arcobacteraceae bacterium; assembly: GCA_023229945.1. Taxonomy (GTDB): domain Bacteria; phylum Campylobacterota; class Campylobacteria; order Campylobacterales; family Arcobacteraceae; genus UBA6211. The sequence continues at coordinate 354 of JALNYH010000040.1, forward strand.
CAACTGTCTCAAAACCGTTGCAACTGAATTATAACTCACACCTAGCACTTCATTAAAATGCTTGATCAATATAACAGCCATATCATCGTAATCCGTATAGTTATCAGGCAAAATTTGCATTACATTTAATAAATCTTGATACAAATAATAGATATCACTTTCTTTATCAAAACGAAGTACTGTAAACTCATTATTAAGTTCTATAAAACTTTTTGCACTTTTTAGACTTTCTTCATAAAATGCTTTTTGCAAGACTAGACCAAAACTTTTTACCAGTAGATCAAATAAAAATGGGTAGATGTAAGCTCCTTCATACATCATTATATAGTTCATATTCGCCTTTTTTATTGCTCTTCTTAAATGTGCAAGAATTTTCTTATTTTCACTTTTTTTATAGCTATTATCTATTATACCCTTGTAGACGTTATATTGAATTTGACAAGATGTTTTGGAAGAAAAAATGTCATATATGTTGTTTATCTCTTCTTTCACAATTCTTAACGTTTCTTTAAGAACAACTTGTACTTCTTCAATTTTCATCTCTTCATCTGTTTTCTTATCAAAAAAAGTATCTAAAAAAAGTAATAAATCATTTTTTAGTAGCTCTTCCACTGATTCTTCTAAATAATAATAATGATCATGACTGATTTCTTTCACACCCATGACTTCCCTGCACTCATCAATATGTTCTTGTTTAGATTCTCTAGAAATCACATATTTTATAGCATAATTAATAATCATATTAACACTAAAATCACCATAAATCCGAACGCCACTTCCTAGAAAATTTACTTCATCAAGAAAATTTTCCACATTAAGCCTACCGCTTTTTTTTAAGAGTTTAGTTTGGTATTTAATTGCATTTACAATACTTCGATATCTCCCATAATTTTTTCTAGGATCCAGTACAAACACACTTTCTGGTTTATTATTTAGATACATCATTATGTTTACTCCTTATGAAATATTTTAAATTTAAGCATAAATAGAACAAGGTCTTAATAAATATGACAAATTGCAATATTTTATTAAGAGTAATTTGAAAGTAATAGCATATTTGAAATGTTTTGTCTCGAAAATATTTGTCAAATTTTGTCGAAGCAAAGACACCCTAACTGCTTTATACTTTTCGCATCAATTCTAAATAAGGAATAATTCATGGAAACTCATAGAGACAAAACCTATCAATATCTAATCAAAAAATACAATAGATTGACGATAGGGAAAAAAGAAATGGCTTCGGAACTAAATATATCAGCATCTACATTAGATCTATACATAAGTAAAGGCATGGGATTACCCCGATACAAAAAATTAGGAACCTCAAAAAATGCACGCGTCGTATTTAACATTCTTGATGTTTCAGAATTTTTAAATTCTGAACTCATCGAAACTATGTAACTTTTACAAGGAAGCTTTATGATAAAAACTAAAGATATCTCATGGTTTAGCCACGATTCAAATGCAAAAGATCATCCTAAATGCATGCTTATAATTGATCAAATGGGACTAGAAGCGTATGGAATTTTTTGGATACTGATCGAAACATTAAGGGAACAACATGATTATAGATATCCACTTTCTTTAATTCCAAGCCTTGCCAGAAAATACAATACAACAGTAGCCAAAATGGAAACAATTGTAAAAAACTACGATCTTTTCAAAATTGAAGATGACAACTTTTTTTGGAATCAAAGTTTAAAACGACGCATGCAATTTTTAGAAAACAAAAAATTACAACAAATCGAGGCAGGAAAAAAGGGGGTACTCGCAAAAAAAATGAAACAAGAGCAGCAACTGAAAGAATTGAGTCACATAGGCTCAACTAACCGACCCTCATTCGACCCTGTACCAATAAAAGAAAATAAAAAGAAACCTAATAAAAAGAAAGAAAAACTCTCTTTTTCCCAATTTAAAAATTTATTTTTAGAACAAAATAAGGACAAGATTTTTTTTGTGGAAAATACAGACTTTGCAAAAACTACAACTTTTGAAATTAGCCCAGCTGGTTTTATAGTTAATATGCACAACAATAAGATTTTAACAAAAGAAGACGCTATGGAAGTATGGACAGCTCTTTATAAAGCCTACTCATCTGATTTATTAGATAAATATTTTATTAAGAAGGAGGAAGACTATGCAAAAGTTTAGCCCCTTGGTAACAAGTATGCGAGTACGTATAATCGAGCTATTTAGCTATGAAAATATAAAAATAATGTTAGAAGCAGATCATTCTGAAACTCATAGTATTTCCAATAAATTTAATAGTATAGCTTTTCTAAAAATAGTTCAGCAACATCCTTTTGTTTTATTTGTAAAAAACAACACTTTAACTGCAAACACAGTTTCAAATAATGATTTATCCATGTATGCCACGAAAATCAATTATGCTATAAACCTTGATTTACTAACGTTTATCTTTAAAAATTTTAGCAATAAAGAGCTGGAAAATATTTTTATCAACTGTATTTTAGTGGAAACAAATGAGGATTTCAAAAAGATAGAAGTACTTAATATAGCTTGTTTTTTGGAAAAGTTTTTAGAAATAAACAAGGAATGCCATATCAATAAATCTGGAAAATTAAATTATCGCAAGCTTGAACATATGTTTTTTTCAATATTTTCCAAAAATGAGTATAAAAAACTTATGAAAAAACCAGGAAAATATTTTTTCCAATCAATTTTTGGCTTAAACGTGCATAGAAAAAAGGGTACACTTTGAGCATTAAAGAACTTTCAATAACTCTGTTTGGCTATTCTGATTCCTATGCTCTCTCGAATATTTTGATAGCTTTTAGAAAAGTCTTGTATTGTCACCGTCAAGAAGACGTAGCAGACAAATTACTTCAAGTTTTATCACCTAATATGTCTCTTCCAAAATTATTTCAAAAGATAGATAAAGCTATCAAAGAATTAGGTGACGAAACTTATATTCAGAAACTTGTAAAATCACCAAATCAGCTACAAAAGTCACCTCTAACATGGTTGTATTTTGCTCTTTTTTTTGCTCTCAATTTATCTAAAGATTCAGCTGTGAATTTTGAAAAAAATGAAAAAATCGAAGCTGTCTTACTCCTTGTTTTAAAGTTTCACTATTATTACGTTGTGTATCGAACTAAGCAACATACTATAGGCGATCGAAGCTTCTCATTTTATGTATCTGCTACAATAACTATAGTGCGCATCATAGAGTATTTAATAGTCTTTGCAAATGCTAATCATCCACATATAGATAATCTATATTTTTCTGACTTATTTTCTCTTGATGCTACTTTTTTGAAGCATACTACAGAACCATCATCACTTGAAAAAAGTTATTTTTTTATTAAATTCGACAAAAAAATAGGTAATTATTTAGTTTATCAAAACATCGTAGAAGACATTTACTTAAAAATAAATTCAAGCAGAATGATTCGAAAAGGGGAGCAAGTTGAAGACTCTCAGCTTAACCAAAATATCACTAGCTATCTTGGAAAAAGCTCTTCATCGTATCTACAATTGATGGATCTAGAAATAAATTATAGCGAGCAAGAGGGTGGAAGAGGTAACTGGAGTGAACGTTACGAAATTCAGGATACCGAGGAAGAGGAATTCTTAAAATTTGTCAAAAAACAGCCCATATTTATCTCTTCAGAATATGCCCACGAAGAAATTTTGGAAGCTAAATCATTGCAAAAAAATGATCTTCGAGCATTCCCACAAAATGATCAAAAAAACGAGATTCCCAATCTTTACAAACAGCATTTAAGAAATAGAGCTTTTTCAGCAAATTTCACAAAACGTTCACTTCTTTTGGCTACTTCTTACGATATTCCACCTCTTCCTATTTTTAAAGACTTTCTGCTTTTTATGTCTCTAAAGCCGTTTTCTTCTTTTTTGAAAATTCATGATCTCCACAGAGCTCTTTTTGCCATAGATGCTATTTTAGGCATTGGTTATGTAAAAATTATAGGTCTTTTACTTGAAGACAAAAAACAAGACATAACTATTGAAAATAACTACTTAACGCACAAAGTAGATCGCGATATTTTTGCAAAAAAAGAGAAAAATCCTTATTTGCAAGATACAAAAAATCAACTCATTTATAGGGTTCCACGGGGTCTACTACTACTTATAAATCGTGCAAAATCATATTTTATAGATTTTAGCGAAGAAGATAAGAAAAAACATTATACAAATGAAGCTGCACAACTATATTTCAGCTTCATGAAACAGCAAATGAAACTCTTTCCAAAACAAATTCACTTCAATGGAAACCAAATCTGGAAAATTATCAATGTCTACCGTCGCACCCATTTTCACGAAGATATGTCGACAATGTTTTGCATCGGCAAACACCTCCAAAACGATACTCCTAGCTTGGCGTATGCTAGTACCAATAAACGTGCTCAAAACCATTCTCTTTTGCTCGATAAGCTTTACGAAACACTCGACATGCACATTTGCATTGCCAAGCTTTTAAATGTTCCGCACTCGTTTTTGGCAACTGAAATCGAATTTAGTGACTCTCATCATTACGTAGGCTCATCACGGGCTGTTCTTCCTGAAAAAAGTCGTTCTTTTTTCAATAGACTCAAACAGTTATCTTTCACAGCAAGAGACCATGAAAAATACTTTAATTTAGTGGCTATTTATACGAGACATTCCCTTTCTCTTCTACTTGGCACTCGTGATTTTAGACACTCTTGTCCTCTGAATCGTGTTAGTTTTTCTATGCATACAATCGTCATTAGCGAAAAAGCTCAAACCTTATCATCGGGCATTCGTTTGATACCTATATGCGAAAAAGCAGAAGAAATTATCCAATTTTATCAAGCAATGTGTCGTGAATACGGTATTGATCACCAAGAGATTTATCTATTACAAAATCAAGAGCATCAACTTTTTAGAAAAGATTTGGCATGTTCTCTCTTAGAAAAGTACGGCATTGAAGAGGAAATAATAAATTTTATCAAATCTGTTCCCCTCAATACAGGGCGTCACTGTATTACAAAGCTTGCGATGGAGACTAATTTCAACATACATTATCTTAAGACCTTCATGGGGCATTACATCTCAGGTGGCGAGCAGATGGGTATCTATGCAACTATTGATATGCAGGACTACATCAAACAAACTAGAGAACTGACCTCAAATATCGCAAAAGTATATGGAGTTTAAGATGCAAGAGATAATCGATAACCTTGAGATTGGCATGAAAAAGCACTCATCCATTGACGCAGCTTTTCGCAAAGAGCTTCTTTCATTCGTCTCCAAAAATATCGAAAGTATAAGGATCGTAGGGAATAAACTCAAGCTAGACATCGCTTTTTTTAATCTGTTCACTCAAAAACTGGATACTAACAACCATGTCAAATCTTACGATGAGAACAAATACTACAAAAATTTCGCAAGACTTAAAAAATTTAATCTGATTCATCAAAGATCTGCATCATCTTTTGCAAAAAGTCTTACCTTAAAATCGATCAACCCCAATCATACTAGCTTACTGGTAGATGATTTTGAAAAAATAGATATTTTCGCAAGCTCAAAAGAATTTGTGCTTGATCATATCAAAAAGAACGATTACAGCTCATTGTCTTACCTTTATGTCTACCTGCGTCTTTTCGCACTGCAACCCCTACCTCAATCGCTACTAGGGGCACTAGAGGGGCAGAACATAATCTCGTTGGCACCAAATCTATGTATCCATTACGTTGAGCTGCAAGAGAGCTTACTCAAAAAAAATGAAGCCTATAAGCTTTACATATATGATACAGAGATATCGTATTATGTGCATTCTTTATCATCAAGTAAAGGCTTGATTTTTAAAAATATCAAAGATCATGAGAAGTTCTTCCTTGAGTTCAAACATGAAAATTTTGGAAAAACACATCTCAAAAAACTTGCATACACAGCACGGAACTACTCTATTTTTACAACATCTCCTTTATATACAACGATTTATGGTGGCATGGCACAGTGCGTGAAACTTACCATCAGCGAGCTTGACAAACTTTTTCCAAATAAGATTGATTCGAGACTTTTGGGCAAAGAACATGAGTACATCAAAACGGTCTTTGCAAAACAAAGAGCAATTGAAGAGGATGAAGAAGATACCCTAGGCATAGATTCGAATCAAGAAGACAGTATTTCTGGCTTCTCTATTCACGAAATCGACAGTTTAATGCTCTTTATGCGGGAAACTGCTAATGTAACGAATATAAAACTTTTAACAGCAATCAAACGAGAAATTTCGCTCTATGAAAAATTTGACAGTTCCTTGCATGCCAATATGTTTTTGAGCTATATCTCTTATCTTTTAAAACTTCACGAGCTCAAAAAACTTCGTGCTTCAACAGTTAGAGGCTACATTTGGACGCTTAATAAGCACTTGTTAAAAAACATAGTCAGGCTTGATGACATTCAGCCTCAAGAACTTGACTCGCTACATTACAAACTCAATTCTGGACGCTACAAGCTGGCTTCTATCCGTGGCATCACAAAGATTTTAAATCGCTTTTTCAAGTACCATGAAAAACAAGATATAGCCTTTAACTCACTTGCCCTTTCTTATCCAAAATCACTTGTGTTTTATGATGAATTTAAAAGTATATTGCAGTTTTTGCATAAAGATGCCAAAACCAAATCCGCTCGTCTTGGAAAGCATGACAAGCTCATGATGCTTCAAAAACAAGTTATGGTCATTTTGGCATACTTTACAGGAATGCGTAAAAATGAGCTTCGCACTCGCCTTTTAGCTGATTTGTATATTTTCGATGATAAACTCTTCATAGATGTCAATAACAAGGGGCTCCGTAAGCAAAAGCTCAAACTCAAGCGCCCAAGCTCAAAACGTCGCATTCGGTTTGAGGTAGATCAAGAATCAATGCTAATCATCAAAGAGTGGTACCAACTGCGCATGAAGCTTCAAAAGAAGTCAAATTACCTATTTTTAAAAAGATCCACGACGGGAACTTTTTTAAATGATGTGATCGAAGAAGAGGAGTTTGATGAGTTCAATCAAATCATTAAAAATGTTACACAAAGATATTGTACATTTCATTCATTACGACATTCATATTGCACGAATCAGTTTAAACAATTTATAAATGGCTCAAAACAGCCTTACGAGTTACTTGAGCACTCAATGCAGATGGGGCATGAAACGCCCGAAGTAACTATTAGTTCATACTTTCATGCTGATATACTTCGTATAATGCAACGTATCAAAAACAAAGAAACTTGTATATAATATTTATATATTTAGTATATACTTTTAATATCTATTTTATATCTAAAGGATATTAATGACTATAACCGTCTCTCACCAAAAAGGTGGTGTTGGTAAATCAACTATTGCATGGAACTTGGCTGTACATTTTTCTAAAATAGTTCCAACTACTATCATCGATTTAGATATTCAACAATCTCTTACGCAAACCAATGAGATCAGAAAATCTATGGAATTAAAGCCACTTAGCGTCAAGCAAATAAAAACCTCCGATGAGTTAGCCAAGCATATTCAAAACGATACCGATAAGCAAATCACCATAATAGACAGTGGAGGATTTGATAGCGCATATAACCGTATCGCTATAAGTGGATCAGATATGCTTATCACTCCCGTTTCTGATAAACCCTTTGATCTTATGGGCTTACAAAAATATG
>JALNYH010000025.1 GCA_023229945.1 Arcobacteraceae bacterium
CACATCTTGAATGAAATTGGTGTAAATGATATAACACATTGGACTCTTAGAAGCAACAGAGACATGGCTAGAAAAATACCACAAAAAACAGAATATATAATAATGCTGACTAATTTTTTGAGTCACAATGCTATGTATAAGTTTAAAACAGAAGCAAAAAAAAGAAATATTCCTTTTGTTTGTGCAAATAGAAATGAAAATAGTGTAATTTGTAAGTTTTGTGAGCTTGCGAATATTTGTCCGAATAAAAAATAGTTGATAGTTCTTAGTTTGTAGTGATTTGAGAAAGGAAAAAAATGAGTTTAAATGATTTAGAAGAGGGTAGTTTTTGTATTATCAAAAAATTAGATGGTGATAAGAAAATAGTTCAAAAGTTTTTGGATATGGGATTTGTACCAAATAGTGAACTCAAAGTCGTAAGAAATGCTCCTCTTTTTGATCCAATAGAGGTTCATCTCAAAGGATACAATATAGCTATTAGAAGAAGTGAAGCATCCAACATACAAGTAGGGCTTTTATGATAAAAGTAGCGTTAGCTGGTCAGCCAAATAGTGGTAAATCAACAGTATTCAATCTTTTAAGTGGTGTGTATCAACACATAGCTAACTATCCTGGGGTTACGGTGGACAAAAAATCTACTACTTTCAACTATAAATATGAAACATTAGAAATAGTAGATTTACCAGGGACTTATTCTTTTAGTTCTTATTCCCTAGAAGAAAGGGTTGCAAAAGATTTTTTGATAGATGAGAAGCCTGATATTATAGTTAATATTGTAGATGCTTCTAATATCAAAAGAAGTATGTATCTTACATTTAGTCTTCTTGAAACGGGTATTCCAGTCGTTGTAGTTCTTAATATGATGGATATTGCAAAAGATAATGGACTAGAACTTGATATAGCTAAAATATCTAATATGTTAGGAGTGCAAGTAGTAAGTGCAAGTAGTGCCAAAGGTATAGGCAAAGATGATATTTTGGATGCAATAGTTAGCACTTATAAAAATTCAGAATTATATAGCCCTTTTGAGATAAATTATGAAGAGCTAGAACCTTGTATAAAAGATGTTGAATCAACAATCAGCATAAATACAGCACCAATTTCAAAAAGATGGCTTGCGATCAAAGCATTAGAAGGTGATACACAAGTTATAGTCAAGATAAATAGTGAGGATAAATCTTTTGATGAAAGTTTTGTAAAAACTCAAGAGAATTTTTTTCATTCTACCTATGATAGGGATATAAATCAATTTCTTGCAACTTTTAGATATGACTCTGCGGATGTAATATTTCATAAAACTGTCATAGAACACAAAAAGGGAGAAAAAACATTTTCTCAAAAGCTTGATATGGTGATACTAAATCGTTGGCTTGCATTTCCTATTTTGGCTCTTGTAATGTTTTTGTTTTATCAGCTTGCAATTGTGGGTGGATATAAAATTACAGACTATACATGGCCGCTTCTTGCAGCTTTTAAAAATTTTGTTATCGGAGTATTGCCAGAAGCTAGTATTGCTACAGTTCCTCTTATTAGTGATTTTGGTGTGTGGATGGTAAATAGTGTAAATGCACTTTTGAACTATATTCCAATATTTATTATTCTTTTTGCTCTTATTGCAATACTTGAAGATAGTGGGTATATGCCTAGAATTGCGTTTTTGCTTGATAGGGTGTTTAGAAAATTTGGACTTCACGGACAATCTACTCTTCCTTTGATATTAGGCGGTGCATTTACAGGTGGATGTGCAGTTCCTGGTATTATGGCTACAAAAGGTATCGCAGATGAGAGAGCTAGGATGGCTACAATCTTGACAGTTCCATATATGAATTGTCTTGCAAAAGTTCCTTTTTATACACTATTACTTGGAGCATTTTTTGCCTCAGATATGGGTGTGATGATGTTTTTGATTTCTACTGTTACTATATTTATAGCTCTTATTGTAGCTAAGATAGTGACAAGTACAGTATTAGTAAATCGTGAAACTACACCTTTTATGATGGAGCTGCCAGCTTATCATATCCCTACAATTAAAGGGGTTCTACTTACTGCTTGGCAAAGGGTGTGGATATATATCAAAAAAGTTGTAACTATTGTTATGGCTGTGGCTGTGGTACTTTTTGTGATGTTGGAGTTTCCAGGGCTTAGTAGTGATCAAAAACAATATTTTGCTACACAAGAGTCCAAAGCTTTGGAAGATTTTGACAAAGCTATAGAGAATAATTTATACTATGAACAAATAAAAAGTAAAGAAATGGTAGCTGATTTACTTAATTTTTATGATTTGTATCGTGCAAAAAGGATGAATACTTCTACACCTGAAGCGGTTGAAAAACTTGATGCAGATTTTGAGTCAAAAAACAAAATCTTTTTTGAGTTAGTTCGAGCAAATGACAGTGATTCAAAGAAAGTCAATAGAGCTTTGAGAAACTTATCAAAAGATAGAAATAGACTTCTTAGAGAAATCAAAGATACAAAAATAGAAAATTCAGTACTTGGAAGTATTGGTAGGTCTATGGAAGTAGTGACTATGTATGCTGGATTTGATTGGAAGATAAATATAGCATTTTTAAGTTCATTTGCAGCTAGAGAATCAGCAGTTGCAACTCTTGGAAGCTTATATGAAAACAATAAAGCAGATAGTATAAGAGCTGAAGAAGCTATGGCACAAAATAGTGGATATAGTGATTTACACGCAGTTATTATGATTATATTTATGATTTTGACACCTCCATGTATTGCTAGTATGATAGTTATCAAACTTCAAACTGGCAAATACAGATGGATGATGTTTGCTATTTTCTTCCCTATTACGATAGGTATTGGGATATGTATAGCACTATTTAATATGGGCCTAGCTTATGGATGGAGTGGACTTGAAACTATGGTGTATTTTTATGTGGGTATGGCTTTGATTGCTACTTTTTTAGGGATTTTGCCTACCAAAAAAATCAACTGGAAAGGGGGATTTGTACCTAAGACTAGGGGAATACATAGTAATTATGAGAAATATAACAAAAACTAGAGACTGAGAAATAGAGAAACTGAGAGACTGAGAAATAGAGACTTTTCTTGCTTAGTTTCTCAGTCTCTTAGTCTCTCAGTCACTTTAAAAAAAAAGGAATAAAATGAAAAAAACAATATTTGGTTTATTAATAGCTAGCAGTTTTGCATTTGGTCATACTGCTTTGATGTCATGCTTTGACAATGGTGATGGAAGTGTCACTTGCGAGGGTGGTTTTAGTGATGGAAGCAGTGCAAGTGGTACTGTTTTTAAAGTGGAACAAAATGGTAAGGCGGTAATTGAGGGTAAATTTGATGCTGATAGTGAATTTACTTTCAAAAAACCAAGTGGTGACTATAGTGCTGTACTTGATGCAGGTGAAGGTCATAAGGTTTATGTTGGTAGTAAGAATATAGTTGAATAAAAAAAAGGGTTAAGGTTTAAGGGTTAAGGTTGGGGTTCCAACTCACGACTTACGACTCACGATTCACAAATAAAAAAGGAGAAAAAAAATGACAAAAAAGATAATATTAAGTTCAGTGGTAGCTTTTGGTTTGGCAGCAAGTAGTGCAATGGCACATTTTCAAATGATGTACACTCCTGAGAGTGCATTGGAAAAAGGTGGCAAAATAACGCTTAAACATGTGTTTACTCACCCATTTGCAGATGAGCATACTATGGATATGGCTGGGGTTGAAGAGTTTTTTGTGGTAAGCAAAGAGGAAAAAACAGATCTTATGAAAGATTTAAAACCTATTACTTTCAAAGGTAGTCATAATAGTGGTAAGGCTTATGAAAGTCAGTATAATGCAAGAAAAATGGGTGACCATCTTTTTGTTATGACTCCAAAACCTTATTTTGAAGCAAATGAAGGTGCATATATCCAACAAATTACAAAAATGGTAGTAAATGTTTCAGGACTTCCTACTGATTGGGATGCAGAACTTGGTCTAAAAGCTGAAATAGTACCTTTGACAAAACCTTATTCTATTTGGGCAGGCGGAACATTCACTGGTGTTGTTAAAAGTAACGGCAAACCAGTACCTTACGCTGAAATAGAAGTTGAGTATATGAATCATGATATTGATATGGCAAAAAATGCAACTTCAAAAGAAGCAAAAGTTACAGCACCTCAAGATTCTTTTGTAACTATGGGTATAAAAGCAAACAAAGATGGTGAGTTTACATTTGGTATCCCAAAAGCTGGATGGTGGGGATTTGCAGCACTTGGTGTTGGAACAGATACCGAGTATGAAGGCAAAGAGCTAAGTCAAGACGCTGTTATTTGGATACAAGCCAAAGATATGAAATAGCTTTCCTTGAAAAGATATGAAATAGTAAAAAAGGTGCGGAAAATCCGCCCCTTTTTTATCTAAACTTTTTAACGACTTCTACCATATTTGCTAAATCTGGGATTATTTCTTCCTATTTTCGTGTTTTTAGTCCACAATCAGGATTTATCTAAAGTTGCTCTTTTGGTAATACTTCTAAAAGAAGTTATATTTGTCCGAATAACTGCAGTAAATAATCATATTAGTAATTTGATGCTATAATACTCCTGTAAAAATAGGAGTTTAACATGATTAACAACATATTTATAAAAATTGTTTTTTTATTACCATTAATATTTATGTCGGTTTATGCAAATGGTATAGAAATCCAAGAAGTTAATAAAAAAACTATTTTTGATGATAAGCAAAATTTTCAAAAACAAATATTTGATAGTATTAGTAAAAACTTGATTTATCCAAAAACATCTATGAGATTAAAACAAAGCGGAACCGTAATGGTAGGCTTTACGATTACAGTACCGAATAAAGTACACAATATACATATTATAAGTACAAGCGGCTTTCCTCAATTAGATGAAGCGGCTATTAAAGCTATAGAGAAATCACAAGAGGATTTTCCGGTCGTAGAGAGGGAATTATTGATAAAAGTACCGTTTGAATTTCGCTTACACTAATTCTTTTTGCAGCTATTCTTACCGCAACTACAACCGTTATTTTTAAAAAGTGATTTATAAATAAAATAAACTGCCCATAGGAAAATAGCACTTAATATCGATTAAATTTCATACTCTGCAACAATAAATTTTGAGGTATATTAGTCTTTAAAAAGGGGCAAAAATGCCCCTTTTTTATCTAAACTTTTTAACAGCTTCTACCATATTGGCTAAAGCTGGAGTTACTTCTTCCCATTTTCTTGTTTTGAGTCCACAATCTGGATTTATCCAAAGTTGCTCTTTTGGTAAGACTTCCAAAAGAAGTTTGATTTGAGTTTCTATCTCTTCTACACTTGGAATCCTAGGGCTATGTATATCATAAACTCCTGGACCTATCTCTTTTGAATATCCTGAACTTTTAAAGATTTGCAATAGTCTGTTACCGCTTTTTGCAGTTTCTATTGTTATCACATCAGCGTCCATTGCTTCTATGGTATGAATAATATCATTAAATTCACTATAACACATATGTGTGTGGATTTGTGTTTGTGGATATGCAGAACCAACGCAGAGCTTGAAGCTTTTTACAGCCCACTCTTCATAATCTGATATATTTTCGGCTCTCAAAGGATAACCCTCTTTAAATGCAGCTTCATCAACTTGGATGATTTTGATACCGTTTTTTTGCAAGTCATCTATCTCATCATTTAAGCAAAGTGCTATTTGATAAGCTATTTGGCTTTTTGGTAAATCATCTCTTACAAAAGACCAGTTGATGATAGTAACTGGACCTGTAAGCATCCCTTTTACTATTTTGTCTGTAATGCTTTGGGCGTAAGTTATCCATTTGGTTGTCATTGGTTTATCAAGGCTTACATCACCGTACAAAATCGGTGGTTTTACGCATCTTGCCCCGTAGCTTTGAACCCATCCGTTGGAGCTAAAAGCAAAACCATTCATTTGTTCTCCAAAATACTCAACCATATCATTTCTCTCAGGCTCACCGTGTACTAGTACATCAAGTCCAATGCTTTCTTGCTTTTTGATACAATCATCAATATAAGATTTGATATAAGCTTCATAAACTTCAAGTGAAAGTGTTCCTTGTTTATACTCTTTTCTGATATTTCGTAGTTCACTTGTTTGAGGGAATGAGCCTATTGTAGTAGTTGCTAAATCTGGGTATTTAAGCACATCTTTTTGAATTTTTAATCTTTTGTTTACTTCAAGTTGTCTTTCCCAATAAGATATATTTTGGATTCTTGTTTTTACATCTAAATTATGTATTTTTGATGATGATTTTTTAGACTCTATTGCTTGTTGGTTGTTTGCTACAAATTCTTCTTCTTTTATATTTAACTCATCTTCAAAAAACAGTTTTGATAAAATTACCACTTCATCTAGTTTTTCTACAGCAAAACTTAGCCAGTTTTTCAGCTCATTATCAAGCTTCTCTTCATATTTGAGAGTAAAAGGTGAGTGAAGCAATGAACAACTGCTACTTACTATAACCCTTTTTTTATCTACTTTTTGAGCTATTGTTTGAAGTAGCTTTAGACTTTTTCTTAGGTCGTTTTTCCAAATATTTCTACCATTTACCACACCGGCAAATAGTACCTTATCGCTTTTTGCTAGTAAGTCTAAGCTTTGGAGATTTTTCTCACCTGCTATAAAGTCTAATCCTATAGCCCAAATAGGAGTGTTTACGAGTATTTTTGTAGCTTCGGTTGAGTGTTCAAAATATGTTGTTACTATTATCTTGATATTTGGTGATATATTTGCAAGTTTGTCATAGCAATTTTTCAAAAGCCCAAGCTCTCCATTTGTAGGCTCTTTTGCAAAATATGGCTCATCAAACTGCACTATCACTTCATCATCAAGACTTGAAATCTCACTTAAAAGCTCACTATAAATATCAACAACCTTTGCAAAATGCAAAAACTTCTCACTTCCATCTGTAGTAGTACTAAGCCCCAAAAAAGTCACTGCACCTATGAGGTTGATTTTTGTTTTAAGTCCTATTTCTTTAGCTTGTTTGTACTCTGATATTATCTTAGTGCCATCAAGTCTAAACGATTGGTTTTTGTGAAGTTCTGGCACTATATAGTGGTAGTTTGTATTAAACCACTTTGTCATTGCCATTGCAACACCGTCTTTATAGCCTCTAGCCATCGCAAAATATTGTTCTGTTTTGTTTTGGATAGTAGCAAACCTTTGCGGTACACATCCTAACATCATGATAGTATCAAGCATACCGTCATAATATGAAAAATCATTTGAGCTAATTAGCTCAATACCTGCATTTTTTTGGTATTCCCAATGTCTTATTTTTAGTTCATTAGCAGTTTTCTCAACTTCATCAAACTCACACCCTTTTGCCCAGAATTTTTCTAAAGCAAATTTTAACTCTCTTTTTTCCCCGATTCTAGGAAATCCAACTATGCTATTTTTGTGCATTACTTTATCCTTGTATTTAAATATTGTTACTAATACAAAGTCCAAAGGGATATATGGTGTAAAAGGTAGAGGACTTTTTAGATTTTACTTTTTACCTTTTACTTAAAAGTATGGTGGGTGTATTCCGCTTCTTCGGAAGCTAAAGCATTTAGAATGGCATTGACATGTTTTGATTTTTTTGGATGCACAAAGTGCAAGTTTAGATTTTTTGTTGAAATAACAATTACAATGACAAGGTTTTGATCCTTGGAGATTTAAAAATAGACAAACAGTATCAGTAATAGGAGGTGGGTCTTCCTCATCTTCGTCTTCATCATAAGTAGAAATAGAATATCCCAACGATTTGGAAACTGTGCATACTTTATCTAGTGCAACTTGTACACTATGAGCTTGAATAGAAGCTAAAGAAAAGTATCGTTTACCAAAACCGCGAGGAGATTTCAAAAAGGTTTACCTTTATTATAATCCCAAATTTTGCAATACAATTAAATGGGATAATATTTTTTTAAGATTGTATTGTAAAAAAGCTTTAACTACAATATAAGAAATTAATTACTTTTTAGAACAGCTATTTTTACCACATCCACAACCGCCACTTTTAAACAGTGACTTGTAGATGAAATAAATAGCCCACACAAAAATAGCTCCAACAAATATATATTCTAGCATTTATTGTCCTTTACATTCTTGGCAAATACCATATATAGTCATATTGTGTGATTCGATAGTAAAACCATTTGATTGAGCAATTTCCAGTTGAGATTTTTCTATATCTTCATCAAAAAACTCCACAACTTTGCCACATTTTGTACAGATAATATGGTCATGATGACCATCAATAGAGATTTCATAGCTTTTTGTATTTGAGCTGTCTTTGACTATTGCTGAGACTATATTGGAGTTTTCCAAAAAGTTAAGATTCCTGTAAACTGTAGCAATACCTATGTTTATCTTGTATTTCTTTTTGACTATAGAAGCGATTTCTTCAGCATTTAGATGTCCTGCTTCTTCAAAAAGAACTTTTAAGATAGCCTCTTTTTGGATTGTATTTGAAAGTCCAGCTTTTTTTAGATATGTTGTAAAGCTTTTTATAAAAGAATCAAAGTTTTTATTTTCCATTTTCTCACCTAAATTGATAATTGATATTAAAATCATAACCAATCTAACCTTTAATTTTTCTTAATTAAAATATTATGATAACTATTATCGTTTTAAGTTTTAATAAAGTTTTATTCTGATAATATTTGGTATTGATTATCAATTATAATTGGAGTTTAAAATGTCAGCAAGACCAAATGTAGATTTGTCAGATATAGCAACTTATGCAAAAGATTTTGATTATGCAAATGCAAACATTCATAAGTCTAAAATAGAAAAAACAAATATTGGTTCAAGGTTTAAAACAATGTTGAAGATGATAAGTGACAAAGAGTTTTCACTTGATCCAAGAACAAAATTAATATATGTGGGTGCTCTTGCTTATACTGTGATGCCTTTAGATGCAATTCCTGATTATATCCCTGTTGTTGGGCTACTTGATGATGCCGCGGTACTCAAAATTGTTTGGGATAGTTCAGTAGGTGAAGTTAAAAGGTATTTAGGATTTGTTAGATAAAGATAATTTTAACTTATGATTATTATAAATATATTTTTGATAATCATTCTATTTTAAGTATAAGTTAAGATTCTCAATCATAATATGGCGATATAAAATAAAAGGAAGATAATGTTTACAGACGAAGTTGTAGAGATTTTATCTAAACATATAGAACTCGTTCACCATCTAAAGGGTAGGGTGAGGTTTAAATTAGATACAAATATACAAAAATACAAAGAGACAATTGATTTATCAGGACTTGAAAATCTTGATAAAAAGATTGATGGTATCAAGAGTGTGAGTTTGAATAAACTTGCAAAAAGCTTGACAATAGAATATGACCATAACAAAATTTCTATGCAGTTATGGGATGATTTGAGTAAAAATAAGAATTATAGTGAAGTAGCATTTCAGCTTAATAGTTTGATAAAGTGAAAGAAGTGAAGTACTATAAACAAATTAATAATGAGTCGTTAGTTGTGATTGGTATAAAGATTTAGAAAAAGGAGAAATTTTGGAAAATGCAGATATAGATATACTTTTGGCACGGAAGGTTGACCCTTCTTATCCATTGCCTACAATGATTCAAGCACTTAGGATAGCTTTATATGATGAATATCATGCAAAAGCTGTTTATTTGAAAGTCTTACAAACATTTGGTAATGTATTGCCATTTTCAAATATTGTACAAGCTGAGCAAAGACATATAGATGAGTTATTGTTTTTGTTTGTAAAATATGGAATTGAGCCTGTTGTGGATGATTGGGCGAATAAGATAATAATTGAGGCTACTTTGGTAGAAAACTGTGAAATTGGAGTTGCAGCAGAAATAGAAAATGTAAAAATGTATGATGATTTGATACCATATGCACAACAACCTGATGTACTAGATACTTTTTATAGACTTCAAGCAGCATCCTATAACAACCACTTACCAGCTTTTAGGCAATGTGTGGCTAACTATTCTCAAAATCAAACTTTTACCAATTATACTACTAGTGACCCATTATCAAATTTAAATCCTCAAAATATCCAAAAAATGATACAAGATTTTTCAAGTGAGAAAGTAAATCCAAATTTACAAAATATAACTAATATATTTGGCGGTATGGGTACAGAGTTTATATTAGGAGCTGCCGCAGGTGCTGTGGTAGTGAGTTTGGTTAGTGGTGGAGGGTTGAGTGATTTGTTTGCGAAATTTAGCGAAAGTAATGAAGATACAATCCCCGATGAATCTGGTGTTCCAGATAACAATAAATTATAAAATAAGGAGTCAAAAGATGTTACCAGTATTACCATTTTTAGCAGGAGCAGCCATAGGTGTTGCAGGTGTGATGATTTACGGAAATAAAAAAACTGTAAAAACATTACTTGAAGGTAAAAAATATGTTGAGACTAAAGTCTTAGATGGTAAAGAGTTTGTTGAAGAAAAATTCAATAAAAGCAAAGATACTGTAGAAGCTCTTGGAGAGTGTGTAAAAGATAAAATTACAAAAAAAAGAACTTCAAAAAAAATAGCAAAAGTAGTAAATAATGAGCCAGAATTATAGTCTTTGTGAGTATAAAGGTTTTGTTGAGGATTTTACGGTTGGATTTGTAAGTGGGGCATTAGTAGGTAGTGTGAAAAATATGGCAAATGACCATATGAACTCAAACGAAAAAATTGAAGAAGGGTTTAAGACAGCAGTACAAGGTGGTATTGCTGCAAGTGCTATAAGTTATGGTGGACATAGTATGTCAAATGGAAATTATGTAAATAGTTTATTAGCACTTGGAATGGGTGCTTTTGGAGTATATACAATTCAAAAAATATCAAATAAAAAATATAAGGAAATAAAAAATGCAAAGAAATAAATATATGAATCAAAATAATGGTATGCTAAATCAAAATATGAATCAGCCACAAGGTAATCCATATATAAATCAAACTAGTGGGATGAATAATAATCCAATGAGTGGAAACTTTGGTTTTAATCAGCAAGCAGGCATGGGAATGGGTATGCAAAATAACCCTTATTTTGGACAAAATCCATATTTACAACCACAAACAAGAGGATTTAGTCTTTTAGGAAATACTACAGGTGATAAATTTTTGAGAGGTTTATTGATAGGTGGCGCGGCTGCTTATATTCTCACCAATGAAAATGCACAAAAAGCTATTATAAAAACAGGAATGAAAGTATTTGGTGCAGTTGCAGGTGGTGTTGAAGAGTTTAAAGAAAAAATCATGGATGCAAAAGCAGAGTTGGAAATTGAACAAGAAGAAAAATAATGACAAGCTCAGTTTTTACGAAATTAGATGTAAAACATCTAACACCAAAGCGGATTAGAATTGGTTTTAAAACCAATCAATCTGTCGATATTGAAGAACTTGAGAGATTTATTTCAGTATTTGAGTGGTCGAGTGATGTACGAATAAATTCAGCTAGCAAATCTATAGTTTTGAGCTACAAAGATATATCAGTAGATAATATTTTGAAAAAATTGGCAAATATCAAGCTAAGTGATATAGCTTTGAATTATTCTGATTTAGAGTATGCACAAGAGAGAATACTTCCTTTGGCTGAACCTTTGGTAGCGCTTGGTATGGTACCTTTTTTACCTGAAAGTTTGAAATTGCCAGTTTCTTTACTCGCAACTTATAAAAATATGTTTAAAGGGCTTGAATATCTTGTAAAAGATGGGATAAGTTCTGAAGTTCTTGAAGCAGTAGCAATTGCAATTTCACTTTATAGAAAAGATTATTTTGCAGCTAATACTACAAACTTTTTACTTGAATTAGCAGAACATATAGAAGAAAATATAGAAAGAAAATCGGACTCTATGCTCCAATCTCTACTTGTACCAGATATCAAAGAAGTTTGGGTAGAAAAAGATAAACAAGATATTTTAGTCTCTTTTGAAGAACTAAAAGTAGGTGATATTGTCATCGCAAATGCAGGTGATACTATAGCAATTGATGGTACAGTAATCGGTGGTGAAGCTTTGGTTGATGAATCATCTATGAGTGGTGAAGCATTGCCTGTCAAAAAACAAAGAGGTGATAGGGCAATATCTGGTACTATTTTGAAAGAAGGTCGTATTAGGATTTGGGCAGAGCAAGTAGGTGAACAGAGTGCAACTTATAAAATAGCTTCTTTGATAAAAAACTCTTTGAATTCAAAATCAAATACACAAATAGAAGCTGCAAAACTAGCTGACAAACTAGTTCCAGTGACGCTTGGACTTGCTGGGTTTGCATATGTTGCTACACAAGATTTGGAAAGAGTTGCGGCAGTATTTCAAGCTGATTATTCTTGTGCTTTAAAGCTTGCAACTCCTGTAGCATTCAAGTCTAGTATGTATCAAGCAGGAGTAAGTGGTGCTTTGATAAAAAGTGCTGATATGTTGGAAAAAATTGCATATGCTGATACTATAGTGTTTGATAAAACAGGTACTTTGAGTAGTGGTAAGTTGGTCGTGAGTGATATATATGCACTAGATTCTAGTTGGACAAAAAATGAGATATTATCATTGGCTGCTAGCATAGAAGAGCATTATTTTCATCCAATTGCTGAAGCTGTGGTAAGTGCTGCAAAATCGTGTGATATTTGCCAACATTTTCACCATAGTGAAGTGGAATTTATAGTAGCTCATGGCGTTTGTGCTTATGTAGATGATAAAAAAGTAGTTATTGGAAGTAGACATTTTTTAGAAGATGATGAAAATGTACCTTTTACAATATCTGAAGAGATTATAGACCAAGAATTACAGCTTGGTCATACATTGCTTTATATCGGCTATGATGGGAAACTGCTTGGCGTGATATCTATGCAAGATGAAACTAGAACAAATGCAAAAGAAACTATTGACAAGCTTAAAACATTGGGGATAAAAGAGGTGATAATGCTAACAGGTGATCACCAAATAAAAGCTTCTCAAATGGCAGATGAACTAGGTATTGATAGATTTCATTACGAACTTTTACCTCATGATAAACAAGATATAGTAAAGGAGCTAAAATCTCAAGGTAAAAAAGTCATTTTTGTAGGAGATGGAATAAATGATGCACCTTCACTAGCTGAAAGTGATGTGGGTATTGCTATGCAAAGAGGTGCGGATATAGCTAGAGTTAGTGCTGATGTAGTTCTTTTAGAAGATGACATTTTTGTAGTTGCAATTATAAAAGAGCTTGCAAATAAAACTTTGGCAAAAGTACAGACTAATTATCACGCAACAATAGGTATCAATACTACAATTTTAGCACTTGCAACACTTGGAGTTTTGAGTCCAGTTACTACTTCTATCTTACACAATGGTACAACTATAGGTGTACTTTCTTACGCATTACAATCAATAAAAATTAAAAATTAAAAAATAAAGTATAGAGAATATTTAATATTCTCTATACTTTATTAATTTATATGATAATGATTATTGATTTAAACAAACTTTAAACTTTCTTATTGTATTATTCTGATAATTGATATCATTAGTAAGGAGAAAATATGTCAGCATTAGGATTTATAAAAGATATAGAATATTTGGTTAATTTTGATAAATTTGATGATAGTCGGTCTCAAAGAAGATTGTTTTTGGAATTTTATAATACTCAAGTTGGGGAAGATATGAAATTTTCTAGAGCTGAGATTTGTTTTAATAGTTCAAAATTATTGAGTGAAATTTTTGTAATCAAGGTTTGTTCATTGCTTGGTATTAATAGCATACCTTTTATAAAACCTCTAAATTCAAAGAAAATCTCTAGAGTTTATTTTAGTGCAGATATTCACAACTTTTTATCTGGTGTAAAGATTCCAAAAATTGGCAATATTTCTAAAAAAATAAGTTTTGATAGTGCAAAAAGAATCATAAAATTAATTGGGGGCAGTAAGTTGGAGCTAAATATAGATGCTGGAGATGCTTTTAAAAATTTTGTTTTAAATAAGCTTTTGAAAGATCAAAAAAGTAGATATATTGAACACACTCACAACTCAATAAGTATAATTCCATCATATGAAGAGCCTTTGATGATATACCCTTTTTGGGAAATGGTGGATAAATCCAAACCTTTAATAGATGAACATATACAAAAAGCTATAGATTGTATTAAACAAAGTGATTTTAAGCAAGTTTATCTTGTATATCCCAAAACTTCAGATTTTGAAAAACATATAGAAGTAAAAATAAGAGAGCTTGAAAATAATATTGCCTGTAGTGGGTATGTATTAAAGGTAATACCATATTCACTACGATCTATTCTAAGAAATTAGTAATTGGTAATTAGTAATTGGTAAGAGCCAAATAGTAACAATTCTTACTAATATACCAATACACCAATATACTAGTACACTAATACATAAAAGGAGAAAAAATGATTCCAGTATTTTTTACAAGTAGTACGGGAAACAGCGAAACAGCTGCGAAAAAAATAGCGAAAGAGTTAGGTAGTGCACAAATATTTGATTTGGCAAAAGTTGGTGTGGATGAAATTAAAAAGTACGATAAGATGATTATTGGAAGTTCTACATGGGGTGAGGGTGAGTTGCAAGATGACTTTGAAGAGATTTGGGATAAGTTTGCTGATATAGATTTTACTGGTAAGGTGATAGCACTTTTTGGTCTTGGTGACCAAGATGGATATTCTTATAATTACTGCGATGCTATGGGACTTATATATAATCAAGTAGTACAAAATGGTGGGAATGTAGTGGGGAGTTATTTTGACGCAGACTATGAATTTGAAGAATCAATTGCCTTTAAAAATGGTAAATTTGTAGGGCTTCCTTTAGATGAAGATAATCAAAGTAAATTAACAGATTCTCGTATTAAGACTTGGTGCGAGGAAATTAAAGAGAGTTTCTAAAAGAGGAACGCTGACTGAAGTCGGTTTCTTCAAAAGACAAGCCCGACTGAAGTCGGGGTTCCAATGGAGTGAAAGATGTATAAAATGAAAAGAAAACAACAAGCAACAGAGTATATGATACTTATTATGATGGCAATCAGTGTGTTGGTAGTTACTTATTTATTAACAGAATTTGTATTATTATTTAACGATACATATTTTTTTTGAATTTTAGTTGATATCAATTATCAATTTAAGTAAATATAAAGTTAAATTTTGTTAACATTGCGTTAATCAAATGATATTAATTATCAATAAAAGGTTTAAAATGGAATTCTTGAAAGATTATGTAGAATATGTGGTTTTGGCTATTTTGCTTATTATGAGCTTTATAGCACTAAGCATTTCTATAGAGCGGTACTTTTTTTATAGAAAAGTAAATTTAAAACAATATAAAACCAAAAATGAAGCTGAAATAGGACTCACAAATAACCTATCAGCACTTACTATAATAGGGTCTAATGCTCCTTATGTAGGACTTTTAGGAACAGTTAGTGGGATTATGATAGTTTTTTATGATATGGGCACACAATCATCTATTGACCCAAATGTAATAGTGATAGGGCTTTCAATGGCTCTTAAGGTTACAGCAGTTGGTCTTCTTGTGGCTATACCTACAACGATGGTTTATAATATGTTTTTACGAAAGGCTGATACGCTTATAGGAAAATGGGAAGATGAGATCGCTTAAAAAAACAGAAGGGATGAATGTAATCCCATTTATTGATGTATTACTTGTACTTCTTGCTATTGTATTTGTAATATCAAATTTTATAGCACTTGGTAAGATTGAAATAAATTTACCACAAGCTTCAAATGTACAAGAAATAGAAGAAATTAAACACAATATTGTGATATCTCAAGATAGAAAATATTATTTAAACGATAAAGAGATAGGTAAAGAAGAATTAGAACTTAAAGTAAAAGAGTTTACAAAAGATGATATTGTAACGATTAGTTCTGACAAGCTATCTTTATATGAAGATTTTATTTTTGTGATAGATTTATTAAAACAATACAGCATAGATAAAGTATCAATGGTGGTAGAAAAATGAAAACAACAAATATTACTAATATATTGGACTCAAATTATATATTTAAAGGTGCAAATGTAGTTGAAATAGTACATAAAGGTGCAACATATATACTAAGAATTACAAAAGATGGAAAGCTGATATTGACGAAGTAGTTTTTAGTTTGTAGGTGGTAGGAACGCCGACTTTAGTAGGTGAATCTTAAGATAAGCCCAGTCAGAGACTAGGGTTCAATAAGGAGAAAGTGATGGCAACAAAAAGATTGACTCAAAAGAGTTACTTTATATCGTTTTTGATACATAGTGTGGTTTTTTTTGGTTATTTATGGTTTATCAATACAAAAACGGATATAACCAAAGCTAGTGAAAATGTAAGTTTTGAAATAAGTTTGAGCCAATTTGTACAGCCAACTCCACCAGCTCCTATAGTAGAAGAAATCATACCACCTAAACCTATAGAAAAACCAAAACCTATCAAAAAAGAGGTTGTAAAACCAGTTAAACCAATAGTAAAAGAAAAACCAGTTGTTCCTATAGAACCAGTAAAAGAGGTTGTCCAAGAACCAGTGGAAGAGATAATTGAATCAAAAGAAATAGTTCAAGAAACAAAGTCATCTGTTACACCACAGCCAGTTATATCAAGTGAGCAAATTAGCAAAGCTTTTGTACAAACAAACTTTACTATTATTCGTGATATGGTTTTACGAAATCTTATATATCCTGGTATGGCAAAAAGAATGGGACATACGGGAGTTGTTGAGATGACTTTGGTGATAGATGCAAACGGAAGACTTTTGAAATACTTCATTTCCAAAAAATCACATTCAAAACTACTTGATAAAGCAGCGCTTGATTCTGTTGAAAAAGTAGCAAAAGCAGATTTTCCAAAACCACAAGTAAAATCTACTATCATCCTTCCTGTTAGTTTTAGATTGAATTAATCTAAAACTAATTGAAAATCAATATCATTTATAAGTTACATTTAAGTTACTTTAATGTATTATTCCAATAATCGTTATCAGTAAGATAATTTTCTAGCCAGCAAACTCTACCGATCTTTCAGATAGTAGCCAGCCAAAACAATCATTTCAATTTTAAAGGATTAAAGAATGACAAAAGTTAAAGGGTTGGCTATTGCATTGTCGTTTTGTTGTGCAAATGCTTTGTATGCCGACGAAAATAGTATAAAACTTGATGAAGTTACTGTTAGTTCAACTAATATGTACGAAACAGATATAAATGATATTAGTAAAGTAGTGTCTGTAATTGATGAGGAGGAGATTAAAACAAAATCACCTACAAGTATCATAGAGGTGATGAAAGATTCTGCCGGTGTAAACTTTTCAAGAGCAGGGGGTTTGGGCGGTCAGCTTTCAATGAGAGGCTTTAATAGCAATGATTTAAAAATACCTATGTCTATAAATGGTGAAAGATTTCGAGGTAGAAATACTTTAGAATATAATATGATTGACCCATCAAGAGTAGAAAAAATAGAGATTATAAGAGGTCCAGCAGCTGCTATTTATGGTTCTGAAGCAATGGCAGGTATGGTCAACATAGTTACTAAAAAAGCAAAACTGAATTTCTCCGAAGAATTTACTATGAAACCTATAGTACAAAATATTTCATATGATAGCGTAAATAATGGCTATGGAACTAGAGTTGAAGTAGAGGGTAGTGGTCAAGGTATTGATATGTTGTTGGGAACTGGTTATAAAACGGCAGACGATTATGATACTCCAAAAGGTAAGGCATTAAATAGCGAATATGAAACAAAACATTTAGACGGTAGTTTGGGATATAGTTTTGATGAAGATACAAGACTTGGTTTAAATTTTAAGTTATCTGATACTGAAACTCATCGTGCAGGTGGTCTTGGAAGTGCACCAGGTATGTATGCTGATTTGACAAAACGAGTCTATATTAGCGAAAGACCAATCAAAGAGAGATATTTGGGGTTGACTTATGAAACAAAACCTGATATTGAAGGAATATCTAAAATTGATACTAGCGTGTATCGAAGAACTTTATGGACAGATGTCGTGACTACGACTTATCCAAATGCAACTTCTACTAAAGAAGTACACAGATATGTACAAGGACCTCTTATGTATGGTGGCAAAGTTGTCGCGATTAGTGACCCTATAAAAGACACAATTTTTACAGCTGGTGCAGATTTTTATCTTCAAGATTGGGAAGGTGCTGAACAAGAAATAAAAGGAACAGGTACTGTAGCTAGTGTTGCTAGAAAAAAAGTTGAGTCTGATAGTACGCAAAACAATTTTGGAACATTTCTTTTGGCTGAACATTTACCTAATGAATGGTTGATATTATCTGCAAATGTAAGATATGATTATTATAAAACAGAAAATGATGCAGATGTAATAACTATACCTGCATTGACTCAAAAAATTCAAGAAAATAAAAGTAAAACTGATGATGTCGTGACATATTCTTTGGGTACAGTTATAAAACCAAAAGATTGGTTAAATTTTACTGCTAATTATTCTACCGCATATAGAACGCCTACTGTCAATGAACTCTTTGGATATGGTGTATATGGAAGTGGATATATTTTACCTAATCCAGAACTTAAATCAGAAAAAAGTAAAACTATAGACTTATCTGCAAGATTGATTTTTGAAGATTTATTAGCTAGTGCAACTGTATATAAAAGTGATTATAAAGATATGATTAGTTGGGAAAATATTACTTATTTAGGTACTACTTCAAGACAAAGAGTTAATATAGGAAAAGCTACCGTTGAAGGTTTGGAACTAGATTTAAAATATGCAATTAACAATAACTATACATTGACTTGGAATGGTGCATACACAAAAGGTACAGATACTACAACTGTGGATAAACCACTGAAATATATTGCCCCTTTTGTAAGTAATCTGGGGTTAAGATATGATGGAGATTTGTATTATGTATCAGGACATGCAAAATATAGTAAGGCAAAAACAAGAATAGATACTGCCGTGGAGAGAGAAACTGATAGCTATCTTGTGTATGATGTATATGCAGGTGTTGAACTTAAGAAATTTTTACCTGAATTTAATAAAACAACCATTAGACTTGGTGTAGAGAATATTTTTAATAAAGCATATGTTGATGCAACAACTTATGAATCTATTACATCATATCAATCGCTTTCAAATCCGTTACTTGAACCGGGGAGAAACTTTAAAATTTCTCTAACAACTAGGTTTTAACTATGTTAAAAAAAATATTATTTGTAAGTATTTTTAATATATCTATATTGTATGCAAACAATATAGATATAAAAGGTCAAGACGATAACATGGTAGTTTTAAAAGAAACAGCAAAGAGAGCATTGATTTTCCCTATGCCTTTTGCATCCATGTATATAGCCATTGATAACGGTACAAAAAACATAGTCGGTGTTCATGGAAGTTCAAATAAAAATTTAAAAACAAGTTTTATGATAAACGCTTATCCTGATATAAAAAACTTAAATACTGAGCTAGTTCAATCTGGGTTTACTCCAAATATTGAGCAAGTTTTAGCGTTGAAACCTGATGTTGTATTTCAGTGGGCTGATCAAGGTGACCATATCATAGAGCCTTTGAGAAAGTTGGGTTTACATGTAATTAGTGTTAAGTACGGGACTCAAGAGTATTTAGAAGAGTGGATTAAGATAATGGGGCAAACAACAGGGAATAATGATAAAGCGATGCAAATTTTAAAATGGCATGAAGAAAAAAAATCATTACTTAATTCATTGACATCAAAAAATAAAACAAAGCCTAAAATAGTCTCTTTACAAACATCTAAAGATAGGATTAAAATAGCAGGTAATGGAAGCTATGATAATTATACTATAGAGTTAGCAGGTGGTATAAATCCAGCTAAAAATGACATACAAAGATTTGCAGATATCTCAAAAGAACAACTATTGAAATATAATCCTGACATCATCATATTAGGAACATTTGATTCGCATACTCCAGATGATTTTATGTCGCAAGAGATATTCAAAAATCTTAAAGCGGTAAAAAATAAACAAGTCTATAAATTACCTGTCGGTGGATATAGATGGGGTGTTCCACATGTTGAAATACCGCTAACTTGGCTTTGGTTATATCAGTTGATAGATGGTAGTGAATCTATACATTTAAAAAAAGAGATGAAACATGCTTATAAATCGCTTTATAATTATGATATTTCCGATGAAGAGATAAAGCAAATATTGAGTTTAGATATCAATAAAAATACCAAAAATTATACTAAGTTATTGGATTAGAGAATCATGATAAATAGTAAAAGACTTTTGATGATTATCATCATGCTTTGCACTCCTATTATTGCTGTTTCAACTTTATTTTTTGGTAGATACGAGATGGATTATACTAGGGTATTTGTGGAATTTTATAACTCTTTGTTTATTAGTGATTATCA
Organism: Arcobacteraceae bacterium; assembly: GCA_023229945.1. GTDB lineage: Bacteria > Campylobacterota > Campylobacteria > Campylobacterales > Arcobacteraceae > UBA6211. The sequence goes on from JALNYH010000025.1 coordinate 20,340, forward strand.
AAAATCGACAGAATTGATTATTATTGAGACTATTAGGATTCCAAGGATGATTTTGGCATTGATTGTAGGTGCAGGTTTGGCAATGAGCGGTGCGGCACTACAAACTATTTTTAAAAATCCGCTTGTCAGCCCACAATTTTTGGGGTTTTCAGGTGGTGCTGCGTTTGGTGGTGCTTTGGCTATATTTTATGGATTAGGTACTATTTATTTAGTATCTAGTGCATTTTTCTTTGCACTCCTTGCAATAGTATTGGTTTTTGTCTTAAGCGGTGCATATAAAAAAGCTTCTATTTTGACTGTTATTTTATCTGGTATTGTAATCACTGCTTTTTTTGGTGCTGCTACATCATTGCTTACATTTTTTGCCGACCCTTACTCAAATTTACCAGCGATTGTCTTTTGGCTTATGGGGAGTATTTCAAGTGCAACATATGAAAAAATTTTAATAGCACTTATTCCATTTTTGATAGGTGGATATGCCTTATTTGCTGTGAGATGGAAGTTGAATTTATTGGCTCTTAGTGACGAAGAAGCCAAATCTTTTGGGGTTAATCCAGATTTTTTACGGTGGTTTGTTCTTATCAGCGTAGCATTGATAGTCTCTAGCAGTGTGTCGGTTGTGGGTGAAGTTGGTTGGGTAGGACTTGTAGTTCCTTATATAGCTAGAATTTTATTTGGTGCTGATTGTAGGTATATTATACCAGCATCAGCATTTTTAGGGGCTATGTTTTTGGTTGTTGTTGATACTGTGGCACGAAGTATGACAACTGTTGAGATACCTATTGGAATTTTAACTGCATTTATAGGTTCACCAATTTTCTTTGTGTTATTAAGAAAGTATATGAAAAAGGGCTTTGATGATAAAAATTAATGATTTGGGATTTTATTATAAAACCGATGAATGGCTTTTTAGGGATATAACTTTTGATATACAACAAGGTGATATTGTGACTATTTTGGGTCCAAATGGTAGGGGTAAAACAACTTTTTTGAAATGTTTGACAGGTATCAATAAAGCAAAATTAGGTGATGTATTATTAGAGGGTAAAGCTGGATTTGTACCTCAACTTTCTACACCTCCATTTGGATTTAGTGTTTTAGATATTGTATTGATGGGTACTAGTCAATCCCATAGTATTTTTGAGACTATTAGCGATGAAAATATAGATAACGCAAGATATTGGCTCAAAAGAGTCGGTATGGTGCATTTGGAAGATAAAGATTTTGCCGATTTAAGCGGTGGACAAAAACAAATGGTTCTTATTGCAAGAGCTTTATGCTATGGGAGAGATGTTTTGATATTGGATGAACCATCAAGTGCATTGGATCTCGCAAATCAAAAAAAGCTTTTGGATTTGTTGAATGATATTTCAAGTGATGGTACAACCATTATTATGACTACACATTTTCCAAATCATGCACTTCGAGTTGCCCATAAAACTTTGATGTTGTTTGGTGATAGAGAATTTGTATTTGGTGATACGAAAGAGGTTGTAAATGAAGATAATCTATCAAAACTATTTGAAACAAAAATCAAATGTGTAGATTATAATCTAAACGGTGTATTTGGTAGTTTTGCTATACCGCTTTAAAAGGAGTAAAAGAGTGAAAAATATAATAAAAGTTAAAAATGGTGATGATGTTGTAGTAATAAATTATGATTGTTTAAGACAATATCATCAAGATACAAATTATGCGATGTTGGCAATAACATTTAAAGGTTTGCAAGGTGCATTGAAGATGTTTCAAAACGGTATTCTCCAAAGGAAAAATATCAAGATACTATCCGCTCATCCAGGTACTGGAGTAAGAGATGCTTTTGAATTTGTTACTAGAGTAGTAACAAATAATGCGTTTACACTTGATTGTACTTTGCCTTATGCAACATACAATCCACACAAACAAATGGGTTATTATTTTGAAATATCAAATGGAAATAATACTGTAAATTTAACATTAAAGGAGGGAGTATTGATGCCTGAATTTTTTGAGTTTTTTGAAAAACTTCAAAATAAAACAGCTACAAAAAAAGAGATAAATAAGTTTACTGATTTGAAAAAATCAATAGAAAAAAAAGTGTTGAAAAAGAGTCCAGATAAAATTTTTGAATTTGAGGTGAAATAAATGGAAAAATTTATATTGTATATTACTAGTAAAGGTGGTTGTTCTGGTGGATTGTTGGGGCATAGCGAAACAACATCTGCCGTAGAACCTATAGGTATTTATGATTTTACAGGAGAAGAACTTAAAAACTATGATGTTTTTTTGATTGGTACTGATGTTGATCAAAGAATGTTATTAGAAAAAAAACACTATTTAGATGAGTTTTTGTCTAATGGTAAAACTATAGTTTTCTGTGGAGCTTTAGCGTATCCATTTTTGGATGATGTAGGACAATTTGTGAAAATGACTTATACTAGCTACAAAGACTATGAAATAACTCCACTATTAGCCCATCCAGTGTGGGAAGGTGTTAAGCCAAAAGATATGATGTATAGAAGAGGAGTAGCTGGGTTTTATTCAAGAGGGTACAACCCACCACCGCAAAATGCCAAAATAATCAATACATTAGGTAGTGGTAAACATCCGATAGATTATGAATACAGAACAAAAGATGGCGGTAGGGTGCTTGTTCATTGCGGTAATAATTTATGGCTTTTTATTAATGATGCAACAACAGCTGCTGCGATGGGGACTAATTTAATAAAATGGCTAAAGGAGACGAAATGAGTAGTAAAAAAATTGCTTTGATAGAAAGCGGTACATATTATCACTATTTTGCAATGAATGATGAAAGATTTGTGAAAGAGTTTGATGAAATAATTTATGCTCCAAATTTAGCTAAAACATCTTTGGATAAATTTGATGTTGTAATAGTGGCAGATAGAAATCATCTAAAATTTTTAATTGAAAATAAAAATAAACTAAGTGATTTTGCAAAAAATGGCGGTACTTTGTGTGTGCTTGGTGAAAATAGTGTAGAAAGATGGATCGAAGGGGTTAATTATGTCCCTACAGATACAAATTTTTGGTGGTGGCTAGACCCAAATGATGATATAGGGTATAAACAACCTGATGTAACTCATCCGTTTTTTGAGAATATGAAATTTCAAGAGTGTAAATGGCATTATCATGGTGTTTATGACCCATCAAAAAATGCTGTAAGAATTATAGAAAGATTAGATGAAAACGGTGGAGGAGCTATTTTGTACGAAGAAAGTTTCGGCAAAGGTAAACTGATAGTAACTACATTAGACCCATTTTTTCATACAGGAAGCAATTTTATGCCAAATGCAGGGAAATTTCTTGCTGGGATTTTAGCTTGGCTTAAAAGGTAGCATTTTTTAAACAGAAGTTTTTTTAAACCTCTGTTGGTATTGATTTTTACAAGTTAAAGAAAATACAAATAAGAATACTTCTTTGTAAATAGTAATCACTATCAAATTAAGCCATATTTAAGTAATTTTATATTACTATTTCAATAATTATTATCAAATAACTTAATAGCCAGCAAATTCTTCAGTTCTCCTAGATAGTAGCCAGCCAACAGTACACTAAGGAATATTATGAATGTTAAGAAAATAGTTGGTTTGAGTTTGGTTACTTCTGTATTTTTGTATGCTCAAGATGTATATAAACTTGATGAAGTAGTCACAATAGGAACAAAAACACAAAGTTCTGTGTCTGATTTGCCTATGCAAGTGGCGGTTATAGGTGCTGAAGATATAGAAAATAGCGGTGCTTCAAATGTGGGTGAGATACTCAATTGTGAGGGAAGTATATATTTGCAAACTAGTGGAAGTAATGGTGCTACTATGAGTATCAGAGGGATGGCTCACGGTGATACGCTTTATCTAATAGATGGCAAAAGAGTTACAGGTGAGTTTAGCAAGACTTATGAGCTTGATAGGATTCCTGCGTCTATGATAGAAAGAATCGAGATAGTCAAGGGTAGTTCATCTTTGCTTTACGGAAGCGATGCTATGGGTGGGGTTATCAATATAATCACAAAAAAACCAAAAGAGAGTTTTGGTGGCGATGTGACACTAACACACGGCAAAAATAAAAACGGTGCAGATTTATTTGTACACGGTTCAAAAGATAACACTTCTTTTAGACTTTATTCAAGCTATCTAAAAAGAGACGCTTTTACAAAAAAACAAAATACTGATGTAAAAGTAATGCAAGCTGGTGCAGAAACATCACCTTCAGCACTTGTTGGTGGTGGTAACTGGGCAACTTTAAGAACAAATTTGGATGATTCATATTTAGTAAATAGAGACTATCAAGATGAACTAGAACTTAAAAGTATAGGCGGTGGGATCACTCACATGATAAATGACTATTTCAAGATAGATTTTGATATGAGTTATCTCAAAGAAGATAAAAATGCCGAGTATATAAGTAATATGTATGAATCGGCTTATTTGCAAGGTGGCAATACTATCAAGGCAAAATATGTACCTGCTGAACAGTTTGATGAAAACAAAAGAATTACTATCGGTTCAGGGCTAACTTGGAATCCAAATGATAATTTAGAACTAAAGTACAATATATCTTACTCAAAATATGAAAAAGATAGAAAAGTTTATACTGCACTTTGGGAAGAGTTGGGATATGCTTCAAAAGAGGATTCATTATCTAGTGTAAACAAATCTACCATCAAACATATAAATAATGACCTTTTAACTACTTATTCTATAGCTGAAGGCAATAGAATACTAGCAGGACTCGATTATAGAATAACAGATGTAAAATCAACGGCATATAATGTGGACGATAGAAAATACAAAGGTGTATTTGCACAACACGAATATAGACCCCTAGAAAAACTCAATCTAGTGTATGGTGCAAGGTATGACAAAGATACTATAGGGGCTGGCGAGACATCGGTGAGTTTTGGTGGTACTTATGATATTGATTCAAATACTAAACTAAAAGCAAACTATTCTCAAGGATTTAGAGCACCTGATGATAGAGAGCTTTATGTGGATCAAACAAGTCCAAATGGTAAGCAAATGTTAGGAGCTACAGTAATGGATACTACGGCAGGAAAGACGACTACTTGGGATTTGAAACCAGAAACAAGTGAGACAATCGAGCTTGGATTTATCACAAAAGGTGATATTTGGAGTTTTGATATAACAGCATTTAAAACAGATATAAAAGATAGAATCTCTCAAGTTAGTAGCACAAATTTTACAAGTTTTGAGAATGTATCAAAAAGTGAGATAAAAGGGTATGAAAGTAGTTTTGTTATTAGTCCAAGAGATGATTTTATGGCAAAAGTGACTTATAGCGATATAGATGCAAAAAATAAAACGGATAATACAAAACTTACATATACACCTGAAAATCTAGCTAGTTTGATATTGAGCTATTTCCCAAGAGGTGATATTGAGCTACGAAGTATTACGAAATATGTAGGAAAACAAACAGATTCAGATAATGAAAAAATAGGTGGATTTAGCCTTACAAATGTAAAAGTAGTATATTCTGATGCGTTCAAAAACACTGACCTTTTTGCAGGGGTTGATAATGTGTTTGGAAAAACTATACCTGATGATTTGGGTGCTATAGAAAAAGCTAATTATTATGTTGGGATGAAGTATAGGTTTTAGATTTTAAGTGTTAAGTGTTAAGTGTTAAGTGTTAAGTGTTAAGTGACTGGAAATAATTTTCTTGCTTAGTACCTTAGCACTCAGTAGCTCAGTAGCTATAAAAAATAAAGGATAAAAATGAAGAAAATAATATTAAGTGCAGTATGTGTGATGTGTTTTGGAATAGGTGCTATAGCAAATGATGGGAAGAAGTCTGAGGAACAAAAAACTCCTATGATAAATGATTTGATAAAAATTCAAATCCCCAATACATTTTTAAAAAGTGGTCAGCTGGATGTAACAGATGAACAAAGAACAAAGATTATGCAACTTGTAAGACCATTGATGCATGATGTTTATCAGGCAAAAATGAATGAGGCTTATGGACTAGAGCGAAGAGTACAAAAAGCTATCATGCAAGGCAAATCAAAAGAAGATGTAAAAGATATGCTAGATACCATTGCAAAACTCAAAAGAGAAGCAATGGATATAAAACTTGAAGTTATAGGGCATTTTAAAAGTGTTTTAAACCAAGAGCAATGGGATACTTTTGTAAAATTAGCTAAATAAAAAAATGGCACAAAATAGTGCCATTTTTTTATTTATATTATATGATAATGATTATTAATACAAAGGAGTATCCGTGAGTAATCAAGAAATACCAAATATTTGCAAGTCTGATAGTTTCATCAAAGATATATTATCAAAAAAATCTTTTTATGCAGAATATCAACCCATAGTAGATATTAAAACACTTGAAATAATAGGATATGAAGCATTATCAAGATTTAAATATAATGGTTCAAATATACCTCCAAAAGATGTATTTGAGTATTGCCATAAGAATGTTGATTTATTTTTTGCATTAGAGATGGATATGAAAAAGCATCAGTTCAAAAACAGACCTGAAAATGCAAAACTTTTTATCAATTTTGACCCTCATGTTTTTTATAAAAGAGATGGAGCAAATGATGTTTTTGAGTGTTTTTCAAAACATACTAACTTCGTGATAGAGCTTGTAGAAAACTCTCATCAAAGTGTAAATATAGAGTTACTTATAGATATTTTTAGGAAATTTGATTATAAATTTGCGATAGATGATTTTTTTCAAGATAATACTTTATTATCTATTTTTTTACTTAATAATTGCGATTATCTAAAACTTGATATGGGGATACTTAAAGAATTAAAAGCAAATAGGAGTTTTTACCTTATTGTTGATGGTTTGGTCAATTTTGCTCATAGTAATGATAAATTAGTTATTTTGGAGGGGATTGAAAACGAAATTGATTTACAAATTGCCAAAGATAGAAATATTGATTTACTCCAAGGGTTTTATTTTGAAAAACAATTTATACGAAAATAAAACTTTACAAAATGTTTTTACTGCAGTTGTAGTTTTGGTGATAATAGTAGGTGTGCTTTTTTATAATAAAATAAAAATAGAAGAACAATATTTAGAATATCAAAAAAATATTCTTATAAATCAATATTTTGTATATAAAAAACTCTATTTTATAAACAATATAAAACATGATTTTGATATAAATAATCCGAATTATATTGATAAAACTAAGATGGTAGATGAATTTGCAATGAGTACACCTTTTATAATAGATAAGACTAAAAAACTTTTGCCTGAAAAACTTATTACTTTTAGATATTTACAAGAAAATTTATCTAAACAAGAAGATACAAAATCATATATAATTAAAATAGATGAAAAGAAAAACAAAATGTTTCTTAAAGGTATGCTTACTCAAGATGAGATTGTAGAAATTGAATATAATTTAAGTGAATATAATGATTTGGGAGCAAGAATTAGCAATTTATTTGTTAATAGTTGGATTGCTATAGCTATTGTCTTGCTTTTGTTTATGTATGCTATTTTTATAATTAAGAGTTTTTTGGTGGCTCAGGTAGAACTTAAGAATAAATTCCTTTCTAAAGAAAAAGAAATAGAAAAAATAGCTTTTGTAGATACTTTAACGGGTGCTTCAAGTAGATTAAAATTTAATATTATCTTAGAAGATATGATTCATGTTGGAAAAAGATTTAACAAAAAATTCTCTTTAGTGATGCTAGATATTGACCATTTCAAATCTTTTAATGATAAGTATGGTCATGATATCGGGGATTTTATTTTGCAAGAGGTTAGCAAAAATATTAAATTTATGATAAGAGAAACAGATACATTTGCAAGATGGGGAGGAGAGGAATTTATGATAATACTCCCTTATACCGAAATTGATCAAGCAATAGTGTTTACTAAAAAAGTACAAAATGCCATTAATTCAATGGAATTTACCAATTTACCAAGTGTAAGCTGTTCGTTTGGGGTAGTAGAATATATTGAAGATGATGACAAAGAAAATATCATAAAAAGAGTAGATAAAATGCTATATTTAGCAAAAAATAGTGGAAGAAACTGCATAAAATTTTAAATATGTTGATTTTATTGACGCAAATCAATGATTTTAATTATCATTTATAATAATATTCTAGTTCAAAACAAATAGCCAGCAAATTCTTGTGTTCTCCTAGATAGTAGCCAGCCAAAGTTTTATACATTTTTAAAAGGTAAAAAAATGAAAAAAAGTATAATTATTAGTGTGGTAACTGCAAGTTTGTTGAGTGCAAATGAGGTAATAGTATTGGATGAGGTTGTAACTGTTTCAACAGCTACAAAAACTGAAAAGAACATAGATGGGGTGAGTGCTAGTGTAGAGGTGATAACCCAAAAAGATATAGAAAAAATGGGTGCTAGTTCTTTGAAAGATGTTTTTGCAAATGTATCAGGACTCCATGTCCAGTATGGTACCTTTCCTAGTGCAAGTAGCAAATCAAAAAGTTCTATAAGTCTAAGAGGTATGGGTGCAAAAGGAACGCTGATTTTGGTTGATGGAAGAAGACTAGGGGGCGAGGTAGCAAATCCTTATGATTTGGATAGGATTCCTGCTAGTACTATAGAAAAAATTGAGATTGTAAAAGGTCCTATGAGTACGCTTTATGGTGCTGATGCAACTGGAGGAGTTATCAATATCATCACAAAAAAACCCAAAGATGGCAAACCACAAATCAATTTTGGTATCAGATACGGTCAAAATAGTGATGGTGACGATAAAAACAAAAATATCAATTTTGATATAAAAGGGAAAGAAAACAAGCTGGGATATAGCTTTTATATAAATCAAAACTCTACGAGTCCATATACTCAAAAAGAGATAGCGGATGTGTATGCCAAAACACCTACTGGGAAAGCAAAACCATCTGTTTATCCTGCTGGAGCCAATGCAGTTTTGAGTACAAAATTACAAGATAGCTACACAGAAGATGTGACATATAGGGAAGATAGTGAAGTTTTGACATACGGTGGAAGGCTAGAATATGATTTTAGCGATGATATAAAAGCAGGAGTTGATGTAAATACTTTTAAAGAGGAGCGAAATGGTAGCTATATAGGGTATTTCCATCCCACGAATTTTAATATGGGTGCAACAACAAATAAAATTGCTGCATACAATGTACCTGTAAATTCAAATGATGATAATGAAAGACTTGATATTGGTGCTGATTTGGAAATAACTTCAATAGAAGATTTGATTTTAAAAGTAAGAGCTTATAGAAGTTATTACGAAAAAAGAAATAAAACAACTGCAAAATATTGGGCTGATATGGGTTATGCTAGTGAAGAAGCATCAGCTCAAAATGGCATGGATGC
>JALNYH010000041.1 GCA_023229945.1 Arcobacteraceae bacterium
CAAATCACCATAATAGACAGTGGAGGATTTGATAGCGCATATAACCGTATCGCTATAAGTGGATCAGATATGCTTATCACTCCCGTTTCTGATAAACCCTTTGATCTTATGGGCTTACAAAAATATGAGGAGATCCTCAAATCACTCTCAGAGATACAAGGGGAGATCATTAAGACAAACATAGTCTTTAATAACCTCAATCCTGCAATGAAAAACTTTGGTGACTTAATAGAGTTTATATGTATGTCAGAACACTTTGAGTTGCTTACTTCTGTATTACGACAAAGAGTAGATATCGCTCATTCAATCGGTGTGGGTAAAAGCATTAAAGAGTACCGTGTGTTCAGTAAAGCTGATAGAGAGTTTGATGAACTCTTTGAAGAGGTTCAAAAGAAATTAAATATTTAAAGTATATATTTTAGATATTGAAAAAATATAAAAAGGATATAGTATGGCAAAAGCATCATTTTTAAAAAACATAGAAAAAGTAAAGTCTTCAGCAGCGATGAGCGAGCAAGAACAGACACAAAAGCAGGGGCTTCAAAAGAAGAAAAAACTGATCAATATTCCTGTTGAGTGGGAAGAAAAGATAAGAGCATATCATGGTGGGACTATCAATGCTTATATTATCATGGCACTACAGGAGAGGATGCAGAGGGATGGGTTGCTTTAGCATTATAAGACTTGTTGTTTTATTTCATATCGACTTGTAATTTTATTCAAAATAGTCGCATATCCTACAAATAAGTAAAAATTAACTTTAAAGTCACATGATTTATAAAAATAGGAGCCTATCCATTAGCTAAACATTCAAATTATACTTTTTTTTGAATAAGTACTTGAAAAATGTAAGACTTAGGCGAAAATTTTTAAAAAACCTTTTTTAGTGAGAGGCTAAGTTAAAAAAAGGTAGAATCTAACAAATTTTACAAATAGGTTAAAGATGGGTTTTTCTGAGGCAGATACAAAAGCAAAACTAATCACTCCCAAGTTAGTAGAGAGCGGATGGGGTGAAAATTATATTGTCAGGGAATACTACTTTACAGATGGTAGAAAGCTCATCGGCAATAAAAGAGGTCAAAGGTATTTTGTAGATTATCTCTTGACCTATGAAAATACCAACTTAGCTATCGTAGAAGCAAAATCAGAAGACAAAGACCCCCTCGATGGACTCCAACAATCAATAAACTACGCCCAAAAACTCAAAATAGATTTTGTATATGCGACAAATGGGCATAGAATCTATGAACACTCTTTAATCACTGGAAATGGGCACTATGTAGAAGAGTATCCATCCCCAGATGAACTCTTTCGTAGAAAATATGGAAGCCTACAAGAAAAAGAAAAAAGTATAGTGACCCATCCATTTCATATCGAAGGCAATATGAAGCCTCGCTTTTATCAACAAATAGCTGTACAAAAAACGATTGAAGCTATTGCGAACAAAAACGATAGAGTGCTTCTTACTTTAGCTACTGGAACAGGAAAAACTTACATAGCTTTTCAAATTGTATATAGACTCTTTCAAGCAAAGTGGAACAGAGATGGAGTTGATAGACGACCAAAGATTCTCTTTTTAGCAGATAGAAATGTATTGGCTGACCAAGCATACAACACTTTCAACCCATTAGAAAAAGATATTATCAGGCTCAATGGCAAAGAGATCAAAAATAGAGGTGGCAAAGTTCCAACCAATGCGAATGTGTTTTTTGCCATCTATCAATCTATTGCAGATAACAAAAATAGAGTGATTGAACTCTCTGAGGAAGACAATGAAGATGATGTAACGGGCTATTATAGACAATACCCAAAAAACTTTTTTGATTTAATTGTGATAGATGAGTGCCACCGAGGAAGTGCAAACGATGAGAGCAGTTGGAGAGCAATTTTAGAGCATTTTGGGGATGCAGTACACTTAGGATTAACAGCTACTCCAAAAAGAGATGACAACGGAGATACTTACAAATATTTTGGAGAGCCTATTTATGAATACTCTCTCAAAGAGGGTATCAACGATGGATTTTTAACACCGTATAAAGTCAAAAGAGTACAAACCAATATAGATGAGTATAGATTTGATCCAAATGACATCATCACGGGAGAGCTTGAAAAACAGATCGTCACACTTGAACAGTTTGAAAAAGAGGTAGTGATCCCCAAAAGAACAGAGCTTATAGCCAAAACAATCTTGGAAAACATGAATCCAATGGATAAGACTATTGTGTTTTGTGTCAATCAAAAACATGCCAATGATATGAAAGTAGCGATTGACAAGTTTAAAACAGTCAAAGATAATAACTATTGTGTAAGGGTGACATCCGATGAGGGAGAGATAGGAAGAGCGTTTTTGGAAGACTTTCAAAACAACGACAAAGACATCCCAGCGATACTCACATCCTCAAAAATGCTCACAACGGGTGTAGATGCTAAAAATGTACGAAATGTAGTGCTTACCGCTCCCATCAAGTCAATGACCGAGTTCAAACAGATTATTGGACGAGGCACAAGGGTATTTGATGGAAAAGATTTTTTTACCATTATAGATTTCGTAGGTGCTACAAATCTCTTTTATGATGAGAGGTGGGATGGGGAAGCTGTTGCAACAGAATCAACCACTGCAGGCACAAAAGATAAAGATGAGCAAGAGAACAAAGAGGATCAAACAGATACGGACTATCCTAACGAAAATGATGGAGATGATGCGACTGATGACACAAGTCCAAAAGGCAAAGTCACCATTGATATTAAAGGCAAAAAGCTAAAAGTTATAAACATAGAGACTACTTATGTGGGTGAGGATGGCAGACCTCTTAAAACCGATGAGTATCTCAAATTTCTCATTGGTGTACTTGGCGAATTTTATGATAATGAAGAGAAGCTAAGAGAGCTATGGAGCAATCCAGCAAACAGAAAAGAGATGCTACATAAGCTCTCTGAGATGGGAATAGATGAATCTCAGCTCAATGACTTAAAACAGATATTTGAAGCTGGGGAGAGCGATATTTATGACGTGCTTGCTCACTTGTCTTTTAACTTGGATATCAAAAGTAGAGAAGACAGAGTATTAGCTGTATCAAGCTCTGATTTTGCACAGAAGTATCACAATGAAAAAGCAAAAGAGTTTATAGAGTTTATTCTTGATAGATATAAAAAAGATGGTGTAAAAGAACTGGATGAAAAAAACCTCTCAGCATTGGTGAAACTCAGCGGTATAGATAGAGACGATTTGAAAACATCATTTGGACAATACAATATAAGAGATGAGTATTTTGGATTACAAAAAGAGATTTATAGAGGATAAAAATGGAAAGTAAAATAAACAGAATAACAGACATACTCCGTAGAGATGATGGTATTAGCGGTGCTATGCACTACACGGAGCAAATATCTTGGATTCTCTTTCTCAAATTTCTCAATGACTTAGAAGAGACAAAAAATGAAGATGCCCAGCTTGATGGTGAGGTTTATAACTACATCTTAGAAGAGAAGTATAGATGGGGTATTTGGGCAGTTCCTAAAAAAGATGGCAAGATAGATTTGCTAAACTCAAAAAGTGGTGATGACCTCCTTGAGTTTGTCAATAAAGAGCTGTTTCCTTACCTCAAAAGCTTCAAGAACATCACAGAAAACCCGAAGTCAATTAAGTACAAGATAGGGGCTATCTTTGAGTTTTTAGACAATCGTATAGCAAATGGGCACACCCTTAGAGAGATACTCGATATTATCGATGATATGGACTTTCACAACCAGTCAGACCTTTTTCAGCTCTCCCTCATTTATGAAAAACTTCTCAAAGATATGGGGAGTGATGGGGGTAATAGTGGGGAGTTTTATACCCCACGACCACTCATTAAAGTAATGGTAGATGTGCTCGATCCAGAAGTTGGGCAGACTATTTATGATCCAGCTGTTGGGAGTTGTGGGTTTCTCATAGAGGCTTATAACCATATACGCTATGTGGATATAAAAGAGAACAAACAAAGAGATCTCTCTGTCGAGCAACTAAAATTTTTAAACGAAGATACCTTTTTTGGAAATGAAAAAACGCCTCTTAGCTATGTGATGGGTGTGATGAATATGATTTTACATGGGGTTGAATCACCCAATATCGCTAAAACAAATACCCTCACAAAAGACATTAGAGGATTAGAAGAGAAAGATAGATACGATTGTATCTTAGCAAACCCTCCTTTTGGTGGCAAGGAGAAAGACCAGATACAACAAAACTTCCCTATAAAGTCAAATGCTACGGAGCTTCTGTTTTTACAACATATGATGAACAGCTTAAAGCTTGGTGGGAAATGTGCAGTTGTTATCCCTGAGGGTGTACTGTTTCAAACCAACAATGCTTTTCAGTCAGTCAAAAAAGACCTCTTAGAGAGATTTAATGTGCATACAATTTTAAGCCTACCAAGTGGAGTCTTTTTGCCTTATAGTGGTGTCAAAACAAATGTGATCTTCTTTGATAGAGTTGGGAGCACAAGCGATATTTACTACTATGAAGTCAACCCACCCTACAAGCTTACAAAAAATAAACCTATCAATTATGAACACTTCAAAGAGTTTTTACAAAACTGGAAGACAAGAGAACTCACTGAGAATAGTTGGATAGTGAAAAAAGATGAGATTAAAGATTTTGACATTAGTGCCAAAAATCCCAACAAAAACGAAGATATTGTGCATAAATCACCAATAGAGTTAGTGGAAAATATAAAAGACAACAACAAAGAGATAAATGATTTGATGGATGAGATTGAGATGATATTGATAGGGAAAGATATTTGATAAAAAAGAATTTATACCCCCAGCTACATCTCAAGTATGCAGGCTTACGGGGGAATTACAAAAGCATTATAGGTAAACGACAATGAAAGAAAGCTTAATAAATAAGTTTATAAGCAATGAAAGATTTGGCAGTTATGAAAATATAAAAGAGTACAATGAAAATTTACTCTTTTCAAAAAAAGCTTATATCCCCCTGTCTATCTTAGAGGTGTCACTTAAAAACTCCATCAATAGCTTACTGACATTGCAAATCTCTGAACGATGGTATGAAGATGAAACATTTCTTACAAAAGACAGTATAAAAAAAGTCAATGATGCTAAAAATATTCTTTTTAAAAGAGGAGAAAAGATAACAAAATCAAAGATAATAGCAGAGCTATCATTTGGCTTTTGGGTCAATCTATTTAAAAAGCCCTATGCAAATAAACTAAGAACAAAAGAGCTAAGGAAAATCTTTTTAAACATACCTCCAAAAGAGATTAAAACTATAAATAGAGAGGTACTGTATCAAGAATTAAATCATATAAGAAATTTTAGGAATAGAGTTTTTCATTATGAAAAGGTTTTAAATAAAGATAGCTACAATAATATTTTTGATGAGATATATGAGGTATTAGAATATTTTGATGAAGAGTTGGCAGAATATACAAAGAGTTTAAATAATGAGTGAGTTGTATCAATTGCCTGATGGGTGGGAGTGGAAAACCCTAAGTGATGTTTTTATAATTGAAAGAGGTGGTTCTCCTCGTCCAATTAAGGAATATATTACAGATGATGAAGATGGAATAAATTGGATTAAAATTGGTGATACTGAAAAAGGTGGAAAATATATAACAACAACTGCCCAAAAAATAAAACCAAGTGGATTAAAGAAAAGTAGGTTAGTTGTAGAGGGAGATTTTATTATGTCCAATTCAATGAGTTTTGGACGACCATATATTGTAAAAACAAAAGGAGCTATCCACGATGGATGGTTACTTATGAGAGACAAGTTGGAAAATATGGATAAAGATTTTTTCTATTATCTATTAAGTTCAAACTATATGTATCAACAATTTACATTAAAAGCTTCGGGTACAACTGTAAAAAACTTAAATATTGATTTAGTCAAATCAACTAACATTCCCCTCCCACCACTCTCAGAACAACAAAGAATAGTAGCAAAGCTGGATAAGCTCTTTGAAAAAATAGATAAATCAATAGCCCTACATCAAAAAAATATGGATGAAGCTAATGCGTTTATGGGAAGTGTTTTGAATGATGTTTTTGGAGAATTGGAAGAGAGGTATCCATTACAAAAAGTTTCAGATGGATTAAAAAATATTTTAACTGGTACAACACCACCAAAAAAAGACCAAAAATATTATGATAATCCATCAATAAATTGGTTTAGTCCATCAGATTTTGGAAAATCAAAAGTACTAACTGTATCAAAGAATATGATTAATCCAATATCATTAGTAGATAAAAAAGCAAAGATGTATGAGAAAAATACATTATTATTGGTTGCTATTGGAGCAACAGTAGGAAAAATTGGAGTAATAAAAGAGGAAGCTTCATCAAATCAACAAATTACTGCTATGAAGTTTAAAGATAATATTGATGTAGATTTTTCATACTATTGGTTTTACTACATAAAACAAACTATAATTAATACAGCTTCGGCTGCAACACTGCCAATTATCAATCAAAGTGGTATTAAAGATTTAAAATTTATAATCCCACCACTCCAAATCCAACAAAAAGTAGTCAAATATTTGGATGGGATTTCAGAAAAAATAGAAAAAGTAAAACAAACTCAAAAAAAGAAAATGGATAGCCTTAAAGCACTCAAAGCTTCTATCTTAGATAGAGCCTTTCGAGGTGAGTTGTAGATTACCACCGCGATTATGGATTTTCATTTGACCATATACTCCCAGTAGAGAGTGTGGGAGTGTTAGAAGTTCATGTCTAGCATAGTGATAAAGAGTTCTTATTCCAAGCATCTATAATACGCATATCACGAGTTGGCACAAACTTATTCGATATTGTCCTAGCTTGAATGATCTCATTATCTTCTATTTTTACCGCATAAAGGAGCTGATTGTCTTTAAATACTCCATAGATCACCCTCTCCTTGTTAACAATAAACTTTAGGTCTGCAAATATCCTATTGTTAAGGAGTTCTGACCAATGTTGCAGCTCTTGAAAATTTTGAGGGAGTTTAAAATCTAGATCATTTTCTTTTGTTTGAGCATGTATCTGATGTGCTTCGTATTTAAAGGCTTTGAGAGGATCGTGTTTATAACTATCTATTCTTTCCTTTTTAAGACGAGAGATCGACTCATACAAAAAGCTTACAGAGTTGTCCTCTTTTTTAAAATGAGCTTCATACCACTCTAGATCACCTTGAGCAAGGATAGAAAAACTCTGTTGAAGTTGTATAGCATCGTTTGCACAGAGAGTTGCTTGATAAAAAAGTTCAAAGAGCTCTTTTTGGGTATAAAAATATTCGAGCGTTTTGAGTATAGTTAAATAGACTTCTATTGAATACCCTCTAAAGAGATTTTTTTTGTAGCTTAGAGGCTGTGATAATAGCTCTATAATAAAGTCTTCATCCTCAAAGCTTTGAATGATGATGTAGTTAAAGTCAAGATCACTTCGCAGCTCTTTTTTATTTCGTTCATAAGACGCAAAAAGTGCTTGCATTATATTTGGATGT
>JALNYH010000042.1 GCA_023229945.1 Arcobacteraceae bacterium
TAAAAACCCCTTTTATCTTGCCGTATTGTAGCAAGCAAATACAAGGATTGCTTTGATTTAAAGCAATGTTTTGGGGTTTGAGTGAAGTGTAAAGATTTTGGTGTTTTTTTGACATATTAGAAGAACGTGTAAAAAATTTGCCATTTTCTTTACATGTCTTTTGAGCTATGGGTAAAATTTATTGTTTTTTAACATAGCACGGTTTGCCGATATTGCTTTTTTTAGGACTTTTTAGGTTTCGATTTGGTGTGTTAGCAAAGAAATCACTCCATATCCTCCAAATCATCTTTAACCAACTTTTCAAGCTCTTTAATTGTTGGGAGTACTACTTTATATTTTGATACAAAAAGATTTTCATCAAGCCCTGCGGTAGCATATTCTACTTTCACATTATTTTTCTCTGTACAAAGTATGATACCTATAGGTGGATTATCATTTTGTGTTGAAATCTCATTTTTGTAGTAGTTGAGATAAAAATTCATCTGTCCCACATCCGCATAATTAAAAGCTCTCACTTTTAAATCTACAAGTACATGGCATTGAAGTACTCGATGATAGAAGACTAAATCTATTCGGTCATGTTCATTTTCTATTGATATTCTTTTTTGCCGTGCCTCAAAACAAAATCCAGTACCAAGTTCCAGCAAAAATGCCTCTATATGATTGAGTAATGCCGTTTCTAAATCACTCTCACTGTAGCATTGTTTGCTCTCAAATCCTGTAAACTCTAAAATATAAGGCTCTTTAATGATTGAAGCTGGATTAAAAACCTCTTTTTTATTCTCTAGTGATTGGAGTAAACTTTTTTTATCAGTAGAGAGACCAACTCTTTCAAAAAGTAGTAATTCTATTTGCCTTTTTAACTCTCTTACACTCCAGTTGCCTTTAATGGTTTCAACTTCATAAAATGTTCTTTTTAGCTCATCGTCTATTTTTACAAGCTCAATAAAATGGGTAAAACTACAAGTTCTCAAAAGCTTATCTATCGGCACTTGCAAAGATTGGTCAATCACCGATTGACTTTTTTTATCAGAGATTTTAAATTGGTCAGTCAGTGATTGACTTATTTGCGGATAAGTGAGATAAAATTGTCTCATAAGCTTTAAAGCAGTAGGTGAAACTCCTTTAATATGTACTAACTTTTGAGCTAAATTCTCTATAACTTTTTGCCCATAAGTTGCTCTATCACTCCCATTTTGCTCATACTCAACGATGTAGTAGCCGATAACAAAATTTCTCAAAGTGAGATTGACACTTACACTTTGTAATGCTTTTACTTGAAAAGTATTGTGTGCTGTTTCGATGTTTGATATGAGTGTTGATAGGGTCATTTTAGATTTCCATTTGATTTTGGGTATCTTCTAGGTCGTTGAGAAATTTAAGAAAAAGCACCCAAGAGATTTGCTCCGTGTAGTGCATCGCACCGCTTATTCCATCATCTCTGCGGAGTATGTCTGTTATTCTGTTTATTTTTGATTCCAAGTTTTTTCCTTTTATTCTATAATTTATAGTTTTTATTCAATAGGAGCAAGATACTTATTTATCTCAAATTGAAATAATTCAGATTGTTTTTTTACATAATCACTAAAACCATCTTTTGGCACTAAATTACCATAATCATCTACACCAATCTTTTCATATTGATTATCTTCAATTAACTGACTAATAATATTAACATTTAACCCTATTTTTGAAAGTTTAATCAATTCTTCATTGTCTGTGCCATATGTGTGTAAGTTGTATTCTTTTTTAGTAATTAAGTGAAAATCATACATAAAATTAATCAATTTATTTAATTTAAAACTTACAAAATCTTCCTCAATTTTTAATTTCACTATAGCTAAATTAATAAGTTTAGAATCATCATCTTTATATTTAGCTAAATCAACATATACATTTCTTAAATACTTTTTACTTTCGTATTTTTTTGTCTCTTTAGTCGTTTCTCCATAAGTTGTTCCTATAAATAATTTAGGTTCATTTGAATCTGCTTTGCTTTTAAAATATATATAAGTGCTATTAATATTATTTTTCAAAGGTAATTTTTGTATTTTTTCTAAATAATTTTTATAATAATTTCGTGCTTTTTCATTTTTTAATCTCTCAACTTCAAAATCGGTAATTTTTTCTTCTAATTGTTTAATAAAAATCCAATATATTTTTAAAACTAAATCATACTGTTTAAAATTTGAATCATCTTTATAAACATTTATTTTTTGTGCAATAAAATCAGTAACATTATTTAAATCATTGTAAAAATCATCTATATTGTTTTGAATGAAATACTTTTTAATTTTATTCACAAATGATAAAGTTGCATCATCTTCGATGAGAAATTGTGTGTGTTTTAAAATCTCAAAATCTTTTTTTCTTTTCTTTTCCTTCGCCTGTTCTTTCGTTTCATATTCTGATTTTTGAAATGTTAATTTGTCAATATCGTATTCAGTCATTATAGGATTTTGAATTATATCTGTAAAACTATGTTCTCTTAATAGTTCAATTTTATTTTTCATAACATTTTTGCCTTGATATTTTTCTGTACTAATAAAATGAATATTTGAGACTAATTTATTTAAATTTTTCTCTTGAAAAACATAGTTCAGTCGATTAACTCGTCCTATTAAATTTACTAAATTTTTTCCATCTTGACGATCTGTACTTGCTATATATAAATTATCTATAGGAAGATTAATTCCTTCCAATATAACTGTATTTGCTATTATGTATTTAAATTTCTTTATTTTATTAAATTGGTATTCTAAATACTCTTTTACAATGTTTGGCATTTTTGCATGAATATAAATAATACCTTTATTTATTGTTTTATTGATATAAAAGTTTTCATGTACTTCTTTCGATAGAGTGTCTATTATTGTTTGTATTTCATCATCATTTTCTATATTCTCAAAAATGCTTTGATTATATAAATCATTAGCCAAGTCCTCTATTTTATTAGGTTTATAGTGAAAAATAAAATTTTTATTTTTAGATGATTTTTTTATATAGGTAAACTCGTCTATATTATTTTCAGATGGTGGTAAATACTCATTTGTAAACTTATCGTATTGTAAAACTTGATTATCTTTGAAAAGAAAAATTTCCTCACACTTTAGATTATGTCTTATTTCATAACTATCAATTTTTTCATCACTTTCAAGTTTCAAATTTTCAATATCATCAACCAATGGAGATAGATAGATGACTTTCTGTTGAGCATTTTTACTTTTATTTATTTTGAGTAATCTTGATAAAATTAAGCCTCTTGAATCATCTCGTTTATACTCAAATATTTTATGTGCTTCATCTATAAATAAAATATCAAAATATCCACCTTTATTAATCAATCTTGTTGCTCTCTCTTGCGTCAAAATTCCTATAAATCTATCTTGATTTTCATACATTTCATCATGCAAAATAATCTTATAATTAAGAGACAATTTTTGTATATTTTTGAATGTCTGTATCAGTAATGATTTTGTTGGTACAATAATCCCGATTTTTGAAAATTTTTCTTGAAGAAGAAAAGTTGAGATTAAAGAACTTTTACCAAAAGATGTCGGAGCTATATATGCAAGTGTGTTTGAAGTACTTTCTAAAAGTTTTTTAACTGAATTATGCTGTTCTAAAGTTTCAATATAATTTTCTCGTTCATTTATATATTTTGATTTCAAAAATTTATGACTTATTACATCAGATACATTGTTTGGTTGTATTTTTTGATTATCAATCAGTATATTACAAATCGGAAAAAATCCTATTTGGATACTAATATCATACAATGGTTTGAAATCATTAAATAATTGTGAATATTTTAAAATGATGTAATAAGCTAATCTGAAATAACTTCTATATCTCTTGTCTTGGTTATAAAAGTTAAAAAATAAAATGGCACACAAAAGAATAAATTCTTGATCTTTGGGTGTTATATCCTGATTTCCAACTATCAATTTATGAAAGGTGTCTTTAAATTCTTCTGTATTTTTTAAAGTCGTTAGCTGACTTTTTTCTATTCCTTTACTATATTTTTTCATCAATATATCCTATAAAATTTTCAATTGATTTTTTATTTATACATAAAATATTCATCTTTTTATATTTATACTTTTTTGTCAATCTTTCCAACTCAACTTTTAAGTTGTCATTATTAATTATAGTCCATTTGTCTTCTAAAAAAATTGTTGAACTAGGTATAACATTGAAATTTTTTATATTCTCAAAATCTTTTTTATTGAATCTTTTTTTAAATGAATTTAAATTCTCTATTAATGATTTATCTAGGTTTACTTGTAATAAACTTGCATGACTAATTGCATTATTCCAAGGAGAAATAGGATTATTATTGCTATCTAACTTTTTCCCTTGTAGTTTTTTATCTATATCATGAAATGCTTCGCCAATATTTGAATTATGACTAGCATTTTGCGTAGTATGCAAACTTGATTTACTTTCATACAACCACATTTCATCATTTAATTGATATAAACCATCAAAACCTTTTTTCATAGAACCTTGTTCTTCTAAATTTTGGAAAATAAAATGTTGTTCATAGTCTAAAGATTTCATATATAAGTGGCAAAAAAATTCTGCAATAAAACCAGCTTTTTTCTTATAGTCTTTACCATTAAACCAGTTCTTAATTTCTATTCTCACATCATCTAAATCATCGTCTCCTAAAATTCCATTCCATATTGAGGTAATTGATTCGTTTATAAATTCTTTAAAAGCTTCATCGTAGTCTTCTATATTGATAAAATGAAAACTCAATTTATCTTTCGTTACTTCTATTACATTTACATCAAAAGGATTTATACTTGAATAATTTTTAGAAATATTCATCTACACCCTCTCTCTATCTTTATAATCCAACATGTCAAAATTTCTCTCTTTTTTTAACATAACATCCCCTACAAGTAAAGATTTTACCATTTTCTTTACATATCTTTAAACAAATCAAAAAGCTTGGTATGGATATAAAAAATCTCTTTACCTATCTTTTTACTTGATAAGATGCCCAACTTCTCAAGTTCATGAAGATAGTTTGTCGCTGTTGGTCTTGATACACCTAGTTGCTCCTCTATAAAAGCTCTTTTGGTATATGGGTGATAGAAAAGTGCTTCTAGCAAATCTTTACTATATATTTTTGGTTTTTGTTCTATGATGATGTTTTTTGTTTCGTTCATAAGGTTTTCGATACTTTTGATAGTCTGGATTGTCTCTCTTGCTATCTCTTCGACACCTCTGAGCATAAACAAAATCCACTCATTTAATCCATCGTTAAAACTCACATCACTAAGCAGTCTATAATAATCAGCTTTGTGCCTAATGATATACCGACTCAAATAGAGTATTGGTACATCCAATAACTCTTCTAACACAAGATACAAAATATTGATGATTCTTCCTGTTCGTCCATTACCATCATAAAAAGGGTGGATTGACTCAAACTGATAATGAATAATTGCCATCTTGACTAAGCTATCAAACTCTTCCAAACTTCCATCATTGATATACTCCACAAGATTTGACATAAGATCTTCTATATCTTTTGGATTTTGCGGTGGAATGAGTTTTATCTCTCCTGTTTTTGGGTTTTTGAGTACTGTTCCGCTTTGTTTTCTAAAACCTGCATCGTTTTGCTCTAGCGTAGCTTGAATCTCTTTGATATGGTTGATACTAAGCATCTGTTTTGTTTTGATGATTTCAAACCCTAGTGTCAGAGCATCTTTGTAGTTTTGCACCTCTTTGATGTCGCTACTAAGTGAACTATCTGAAATAGTAGAGCGATAAATCTCATCATGAGTGGTGATAATATTCTCTATCTCACTACTATCTTTGGCTTCTTGTAGTACCAAAGTATTAATAACTATTTGTTGATTTGGTAAAGAGTTGGCTATACCTTTTAGCTCTGCTAGGGTTTTATGAGCGTGAATGGTAGCTCTTAAAATCTCTTTTGTCTCTATATCTTTTTTAATAGGCAATTTATTTGGTATAAACTCTTTCATCTATAGAACTCCCTTATTTGATCACCCAACATGCAAAAATTTTTCACTTTTTTTGACATATTATACACTATATGTAAAGATTTTGCTATTTTTATTACATATCCTTGTGTAAATCAAATTATAAATCTCACTTTATTTTACATTCGTAACATTGTAACCAAGAAAAGTTTATTTTAAGATTTAGAGTATCGTTATTTAGGGGAGTTTTAAAGTGGTGTGTAAAGAGAAATTACTTTCTCTTTACAGCTTTAGGATTCGGTAAGTCGGTGATACTTCCTTCAAAAATTTCGGCTGCCATTCCTACGGATTCGTGTAGGGTTGGGTGAGCGTGGATTGTTAAGGCTATATCTTCAGCATCACAATCCATTTCAAGTGCGAGTGAGATTTCACCTAAGAGTTCTCCTGCGTTGTCACCCACAATCGCACCACCTATGAGTTGGTGGGTATCTTTGTTGAAAATGAGTTTGGTCATTCCACTGCTTGATACATCACTGGCAATGGCTCGTCCTGAAGCACTCCATGGAAAGGTTGAAACTTCGTAGTTTATTCCCGCTTCTTTGGCTTGTGTTTCGGTCATTCCTGCCCATGCAATTTCAGGGAATGTATACGCAATCGATGGGATTTGCTTTGGCTCAAAAAAGGCTTTATGCCCTGCGATGACTTCTGCTGCTACATGACCTTCGTGTACAGCTTTATGAGCTAACATGGGTTGCCCTACAATATCCCCAATGGCAAAAATATGAGGCACATTCGTACGCATTTGATTGTCCACTTTGATAATCCCATATTCATCGACATTGACACCACATTTATCAAGCCCAAGTTTTAAGCCATTGGCACTTCGCCCCATGGCTACTAAAACGGCATCGTACATCACAGCACTTTCGGGAGCATTTTCCCCTTTAAACTCTACGTAAATACCCTCTTGTTTAGGAATAATCGCTTGTGCTTGCGTTTTAAACATGATGTTAAATCGTTTGGCATTGGCTTTGGTATAAAGCTTCACAATATCGCTGTCCGTTCCCGACATGAGTTGGTTTCCT
The DNA here is from genome assembly GCA_023229945.1 of Arcobacteraceae bacterium. Lineage (GTDB taxonomy): Bacteria > Campylobacterota > Campylobacteria > Campylobacterales > Arcobacteraceae > UBA6211. The sequence goes on from JALNYH010000042.1 coordinate 7,046, forward strand.
CGTACGACAAAATCAACTACTGAACCCAGTTTTTGATACACCGTACCCATTTCTAAGCCAATAATTCCTCCGCCCATCACTAGCAGTCTTTTAGGAACTGTTTTAACTTCTAAAGCATTGGTTGAATCCCAAATTCGTGGGTCTTCGTGAGGGATAAACGACATTTTTGAGCTCTGAGATCCAGCTGCGATGATACAATTATCAAAGCTGACTTTGGTTTGTTCGTCGCTGTTTGTGTGTGCAACCATCACTGAATGATCATCAAGAAATGTTGCCGTTCCTTGTATGACGGTAACTTTTCTCATTTTTGCCATGGCACCCAAACCATCGGTGAGTCTTTTTACTACACCACTTTTGTATGCGGCAACTTTTTCAATATCAATAGTAGGTTTTCCAAAGCTCACCCCTGCGTGTTCAATATGTTC
>JALNYH010000043.1 GCA_023229945.1 Arcobacteraceae bacterium
AATATTTCTAGTTTTATTATTTATTCCAAAAACTAGCCATCCTTTAGGTACTTCTCGCAAATTTGCTTCATTTGCTAATGCGGAAAAATATTTTCCAATATCTGAAGTTGAATAATCATGTTTAGCTTGTTTGAATTCGGTAACTTCATCTTCCCAGTTTTCTATTAAGTCATTTAAAATATTATTTAGTTCTACTTGGTTCATTTATACCTCTCTTAAAATAGTTCTCAATTTGTTATACAATTCATCTTTCGACTATAACTCCAATAGATAATTTTTTATAGAGTTTATAGCCAAGTCTCTATTAGCTTCTCCATCACTCCCACTTAAAAGAACTGCTATATTATCTTCTACATCTTCTTGTAATAATGATAATTTATTCAGCTCATCTTTTGTCATATACTTTTCTTTGTCTTTACTGCTTTGTTGATATAGAAGATGATCATTTATTGATTCTATTAAAAGCATTTTTTCTCTATGCACATACTCTTTTGATTCTAGTTTTAATATCATATATTTAGCATTTCTTAATTTATCAACTAGACTATTTCTAAAATTTTCTTTAGCTAAGTCTTGATTAATAGAATTCGCTCTATACGCAAAAAAAGCAGCTATTATAGATATAACAATTGGACCCCAAGTTAAAAACATATTACTATCTTCCATTAGCTCGTTTAATAGCTTCATCTACCCTTTTTAACATTTCATCATTTGTTACCATTCCAATTTCAGAATTAGTGTCAATCTCAACTATTTCTATAAATTTTTCTTTACCATATTTCACAGCAATATTTCCAAAAGCTTCTGATAAAAATGACGAACCCAATGAACTTTCAATACCGTCTATATTAATAACTATTTTTTTATTTTCTGAGAAAAACTTTTCAAGAACATCTTCTCTAAATTCTTCACCAGAAAACTCACTCAGCTTTCTAAATCTCAATCCGGGATTTTTTGTAAATTCTTCTGCAAAATTATAGTTTTCACTTTTCATCTCCATCTCCTATTTTTATTTTCCATTTTATCAACATGCCATCAATGTTATTTGATAATTGTTTTTTCTCTATATGCTCTTCTTTGGTATTGTCAGAATATAAGTATTTATAAGAACCACTACCTGATACTACAGTTAAATCACAATCAAAGCCTGAACTTTTAGCAAAGTCCTTAAATCTTTGAAATCCTTTTCCTCTATCTCGTTCTTTATATTTTTTATACTTAGACAGTTTTCCTTCAATTGCCATAGCAATTAAATCAGCATCACTGTTTATGTATTTATCGGAAAACTTATCTACTAAGCGTCTTTCAGCTTCTTCTCCCATATTTGTCTTCATAGATTCCCTTATGCCAATACCATAATCATAAAATACTAATTCTAATGTCTTAGCAATATTGTCATAATGTCCACAGATCCACCATTTACCTTTAATTTTTCCAGGTTCTAAAAAGTCATCTCCATAAGCATGTTCAATAGCATTTCCCATAGCCTCTTTAATTGCATCATCAAACTTATACTCTTTGATATAACTATCAAAGATAGTGACTTTTTCTTTAATGAACTTTTTTATTTTGTTTAAAAGTGAAATATCACTTTCGTGATTACTTTCTATTGATAAAAAGTAATTATCTTTAATTGTCTGTTCTACTTGATAAGGTTTACTTATGCCAAAGTATTGCCAGTAACCAATTTTATAAAATAAATATTTAAGTTTATCATCAGCAGTTTTCAATCCATAGTGCTTGTTGTATTTCAGCTTTTTTGATATTTTAAAATTACTTGGAACAACAAGTCTACTAACTTGGCCAGCTAGATAAAGCATACCTGCTATTGATGCAGAACTTATTAAACTATGATCGATTCTAAAATTACCTTTAATATGAGATTGCATATATTCTTCTATTTGTTTAGAAACAAAAAAAATACTTTCTACATTATTTACAAAATCTATTTTTGATGGCAATTTAATATCATTGATTCTCTTGTTATTATTAGCAAATAATCTTTTTTTCTTTTTCCTTTTTTCATATTTTTTCAATTGTAAATAATCTGAAGGATATGTAAATACTTCCCCCTCATTTCTTAACCTTATATACTCTTTCCATCTATTCCTACTATGCACTCGACTTTGCTTTCTTAATAAAGTATTCAATTTATGCCTCTCCTCTCAAACTCAGTCCATGCGACTTCATAGTCTTTTTCTCTATCGCATTTAGCGAATGGGGCTTTGTAGATTATGGTTCGCTCACACGGGCCGTTTGGCATGGTGTCGTCTTGGATGGTTCTGTGGATTTCTCCTGATTGCATATCTATTATGTCTTCCCAGCCTAGTGGTTTTTCTTCTGTTGTTTCACCATCTTTTACTATCTTGTAGTGAGTTGCTTTTTTATCTGCTTTTCTTGGTAAACCTACTCCCGTCAATCCTTTGCTTACTGTGAAAACTATTCGTCCGTTCATATCGTAAAAGGTTTCATTTTCATTTTGTTTTAGGACTGGAAACTGGATGCGGTAGATGGTTTTTAGCTCTTCTAAGGTAAGTTTTAGCTCTTGTGCTACAAGTACATCTATCTCTACTAGTGCTTGTCTTCTTTCATAGTCTGTTCTTAGAGCTACATCTCTTTGCCAAGTTGGTGTCAGGTTTGCAAAAAAGTTATGGTTTAGTCTTGGATCATCTTTTTTTGTCCAGCTGTCTGATGTGAATTCTTTTTTGTATTGTTCTTCATAAAGTTCTGAATAATATGTTGTAAGAGATGTCAATAATAAAAGTCTATTTTTCATGTTGGCTGACAAATTGATTAAAGGTAACGCTTCAATAGTTGAATTAACAATATTAGTTGCTCCTATAACTTTAACAAAAAAATCACCAATAATTGACATTGTAGCAATATACGATTTTAATAATTCATCATTCGTCTTAAATGTGAACGATAATACACTATTTAAATGTCCAACATTTTTTGGAATTATTGTTGATATGAGTGATCTTTCTGGATGTGGTTGAGTCATCTTTCTTATTGCTAATCTATAACATTCATTGACTTTTTTACTGCTAAATCCTGTGCTAGGAAACCTATCTATATAATCTTCAGCTACTGGTGGATAATTTGTTCTTGCTAAATATGATTCATTTATTGATGTCAGATCAACTACATCGTAGTGGCCCTTTTCTGTACATATTTTCCTAGGTGTTTTGTATATTGGATGTCCAACAAAAAAATGTGGACCTTGAAGGACTTGTTCAAGAACATTTACAGGAAATTTTGTGTTTCTTTCAATTGTACCATCATCTTGAGCATTAACTTCATTCCATAACTGTGTTGAAAAATAGTCACTTTGTATTTGTTTAATTTTGAAAGGATATTTTGATAGTTTATGCAATACTTCTATAAGATCTTCCGCATGAATTGCAGGCAACTTTGCATGTGTATAATCTAAATCTTCTCCATCAAAGACCAATGAAAAAAGCTTTAATTCTTCTTTTGTCACATCAATAATTCTATTTTTATGCCCTTGTACAACCCAATTATTTTCTTCATCTTTAAAACCTTGTAGCTTTGAGGATCCACTATTTTCAAAAGAAGAATCAATAGTTTTTGGTAAAAATAGATTTGAAATAGTTTTAAATTGATATTTTTCTTTCGTATTTTGATATATATTAATACTATATTTTTCTTTATCTCCTATTTCAAATAGTTTCATGACATTTTGGAATTTAAAGTGATAAACAAGCTTTTCATATATTTTACTCCTAAATTTACCACCATTTGGATCATCATATATTGTATCTGGATGCAAATAGCCACTTAATCCACTATGGTTCATTAACTTCCAACTGAGTGGGATAAAACATTTATATAGATTTACTTTACCATCAATTAGAGGATAATTACTGTTGGATCCTAGAAATGATTGTGTTGCTGATGAACCCTCAAATTCAGCTATATAATCATTCGATAAATTAAGAAATTTATTAAAAGTCTCTTCTCTTAGGACATTTAGTTTACTTGCACTAAATTTTCGTATATCAAAAAGTGGATTAGCTTCACCCATTATTCCACCTTCATTCCAATCAACCTTTAACCACGGAGGATTCCCAAGAATCAAATCAAACCCACCTTTTTTAGCAAACACATCAGCAAACTCCAACTCCCAATGCAAAAACTTCTGCTTCTTACTTACCTCTTGAACTACTTGAAGCCGTTGGTTTTTCTCTATCTGCTCTGCTACATCTATAAAGCCTAGTTCTGTTAGTTGTGTAGCTCTTATCTCATCATCTATTGTATCACTAAAGAGATTCTTATCAAAGTTCATAATGATGTCATCTTTTTTTTCTACAAGTAGAGATATATCTCTTAAAAATTCAGCTCTTGTTGGTAGAAGTTCTGCTTGCTCTATTGGCCAAAACCATAAACTACACCAGTAATCCATCACTAACTTTAGTCGCATATATGGTGAAGAACTTTTTACATCTCGTGAGAGTTTTTCTTGCATAAACACACTGTCTTTATACTCTATATTTGTCTCTTGCTTTTTAGCTTTTGGTTGTCCCCAAACATATAGAGTATCTGTAGTTTTTTTCTTCATATCATCTAAGTGTCTAGTTTGCTCTTGCCAAAGTTTATCTATAGCTAGACTAAGAGAAAGAAGAGATTTTACTTCTGTAGATGTATGAGGTTTTATAAACTCTTTTCGCCATTTGTTTATATGTTCTATCTTCTCTTTTTTAAGTGATTTTACTACTTTGTCTGTATAAGATGCCATCGCTTTATCGCCCACTAAAAAGTGATAGATTTGAGTCTCTTTTTTTCTTCCTGCACTTTTAGTATCTTCTTTTTCATCTTCTTCAACTGTTACAAGTGGTAGTTTAGTAGGATCTTCAAAAAGTGAGCCCGTTGATTGGGCTAATGTAGTCTCTCTTTTTTTAGCTAACCATAGTGACTTTGGAGCTAATCTTTTTGGAGCATCTTCATACCAGATTAGTGCTTTTTTAGTCGCACGGAGTTGGTGTGTTTCATACACCTCTCGTCTTGCACCTATAAGTGAGTTTCCATTTTCAAGCTGAAAACCAAACCATGGTACAAACGAACCGCTAAGAGCATTAAGCCATAGTGAGATTTCTGCAAGTTCAACAGCTGTAGGATTAAGATCAACTCCATAAACATTGTTGTCTGCTATGTGCATCTTTACTTTTTGTAGCTCTTCTATGTATCTGTCATGTGGGATTTTATCACTTGACTCTACTTGTTTTTGGTGCAGATAAGCTTCACTTAGTTGGTTTATAGCTTCATTCAAAAAGGCAGCTGAACCCATTGCTGGCTCACATACTGTTAAGTTTAGTATCTCATCAGCACTTTTTCCAATTTTACCATCTTCATCTATTTCTAGTAGCTCTTTAAGTGCATACTTTACAAGTGACTTGGTTAGAACTTCTGGAGTGTAGTATGAAGCTGATTTTTCTCTGTCTCTTCCTGCTAAACGATATATAAAAGAACCTGTTTTATATCTTCTTATAGCATCGCCATCAAATACTCTCTCTTCCTCTTTGTATTCGCCAAGTTGAGCTTCTGTGACAAAATAAGCATTTTCAAGCGGTGTTGGGTTAGTTCCTGCTTTTTTCACTTCATAAAGTGTCTCTTTAGCAATGAAGCCTTTATAGCTTAAAAGTGCTTCATACACAGCTCCAAGTTGATTGATTCCAAGATTGGCATAAGAGATTCGTCCTCTTCCTTTATTTCCTTTTTTAACTCTAGAAAGAGACAAACTTTGGATAATCTCTTGCCAAACATGGTTTCTAAGTTTCACCCCATTTAAGATAGGTGTTTTAGCTGGATCAAATAGATGTGATCTAAGTGGTGAAATCGCAAATAATTCTTTTCTACCTTCAAAAACTTTATGACTTACTCTTCCATTATAAATCATATCAAAAAGAAGTCTTATGCTATCATCAAAGAAGTAACCATTTTTGTCACTGTCAGTAAGTAGTGGCATCAGTTCCAAATCTCTTAAAGTTTCTAGAGAATAACCTTTTACAAATGCTTGCGACTTACTAGGTATAAAGCCTAGTTCTGGACGAGATTCTATGTAGAAGAGAAATAGCATTCTGTACATGTAACGAAGTGCTTCTCTTGTTAAGTCACTCTCTATATTTGGAGTTTGTAAAAAGTTTGGATTGTTTTGTAGATGATAATATATTGCTTCATTACCAAGAAGTTCTACTGCACTTCTTAGTGAGTATTTTAAATCTTCCGTAACACCAAAAGCATGTTTATGAGAGTTTTCATCAAGGGTATCAAGCAGACTTAGTCCATCTGTTGGAGCTAAGGAGTCAGTATGTAAAAGAACGCTGATTGCTTTTAGCATAGCGTCTTCTTTACGAGCTATGATATCTTCTATATCAAATCGCAAGTAGCGTTTTTGAGCCCATTTTGCTCTCTCTATGAGAACTATTTGAAAAGGACTAACCAACACTACCCATCTAGGAGGTTCTTGAAGTGTAAAGATATGAGAAGTTATGATATCGTCATAGTTTAACTCATTGTTACAACTGTCTAACTCTTTTAACTGCTCTTTGACTATAGAACTTGTAAGTACATCACAACTCTCATCACAATAACTCTCAACTATCCATAGATAAGGGCTACCATCACTTTTATCTACACTGCCTATTAGTGGAACTGCTAATTCATCTAACTCTTTTGTGATATATGAGAACTGATAGCCAAAAATACCAAGAAATATTTTATAAAACTCTCTTGAAGCTTGAAGTTTCTCTTGAGTATTGTTACTCTTTTTAGAAAGCTCTTTTAGTAGCTCTAAATAACTTGGTCCAATTCCGCGTAACTTTTTAAATGGCGTTTTATATACGTCACTTTCATTCTCTTGTGTCTGCCATGAGGAAATTGTGTCTTGAATATTACCTTCAAATACTTCATTTAGATAGTGGTTTGTATAAAATTCATTTTCATTTGTAATGCCCACTAAATTCATGACTCACTCCCTTTAAGAACTGCTATTACTTGGATGAATGGCTCATTTTCTATCTCCATAGAATCTTTTATCCAGTTATGATAATCTTTAAATATTTTATCTATCTCTCTTTGCTTCTCTAATTTTTTAGACTCTTGGTTAAAGTCAATCTCTAGCTGTCCTATATGTCTTTGTTTTAGTTTGTCTAGCTCTTCTAGTTTTTCTAGTATCTCTGTATCTATCTTATCAACATACTCATCTCTTTGATTTTGTATATATTTAATAGACTCTTCTATTGACACATTT
>JALNYH010000007.1 GCA_023229945.1 Arcobacteraceae bacterium
GAACTAGTCTTAGAAATTGGAGTGAGATTTACCCACAACTTTGCATATTTTTCAGCGAAATTATGGAAAAATACACAAAGTGATTATAGGGTAACTGGTGGGTTTACACAGTTTATTTTACAGGCTCCAATTTCTTCCACTTTGCTTTGCTTTGTATAGATTTTGGTCAGCTCTTTTGAGTAATGTATCTTTTGTATCTTGTGGTTCTCCTTGAGCAATACCAAAACTACTAGTAATATGACCTACATACGAAAAATTATATTGTTCTATAGCAACTCTTAGCTTATTCGCTAAAGTTAGTAAGCTATTTTTAGAAGAAGCATCTTTTATTAAAATTATAAATTCTTCACCACCCCATCTATAAATCATATCATTTTCTCTTAATGTTTCTTTTGTAATATGAGCAAATTCCTCTAAAACAATATCTCCTACATCATGACCATAAGTGTCATTAACATACTTAAAATGGTCTATATCAAAGATTATCAAACTATAACTATTCTCTTCTTCTATTGAAATAAGTTTTGAAATATCATTATTGAATTTTGCTCTACTATATAGTTTTGTCAATGTATCGATGTAAGCTTTCCTCATAAATTTATCTTTTTCATCAGAGTAGTATTTTAAAATATAAATCATTATAAAAATAATGATAATTAGATGTGAAAAGAATAAAGATAAATAGTATCCTCTTTCTTCTATGAAGATAGTATCATCCTCAATATAAGATGCAACATAAGTATTGATAGTTTGATTAAAATCTGCCACTGGAATAAAAGTTACAATATAATGCTTTTTATTAACTTGTAGTGATTTTACAAATTGTTTTTTAGTTTTTAAGTTATTAGCAATATCGTTTTTAAGTAAATTATCAATAAATAGTAAATTATTTGGAGTAATATATATTTTTTTATTCAAAGGTTTTGTGTACTTTTCTTCATAAAACAAATCACTAATAGAAGATGGCTTATAATATTTATCAATAAGTTCAGGAAATACTTTGCTATCAACATACTCTTTTGTTATAAGAAGTTTAAACTCTAAAGGAAAATTTTTATGTAATGTAGTACTAAATGTATCAAATGAGTTTGAAAGCTCAACAGTACCATAAAACTTTTTATCAATAATAATTGGGAATACATTTCTAAAACCATTTAGGATTTTACCCTCTTCAAATCCAAATTGTGGGATTTTGGTCTTATTGGTTTCTAGAATGGTAGCTCTAAAATTAAATAAATTATCACCATAATTATCAACAGAATGAAATCTTAAAAAGCTATTGCCTTTTTCATCATGAAAATGCAATTGTCTAAATCCATGGCTAGTTAATCTATCGTATGTTGGCTGTAATATATTTAATAATTTATTCCTAATAATATCCTGCTTAACTGGGTCACTTGTATTTATATCAACTAATAGGTTTTTAATTTCTTCTTGACTTAGAATTTCATCTATCAGTATTGTGGAAGTTGTAGAGTAAAAATCAATTACTACTTTTAATTGGGTATTTAATTTTCTTGTATGAGTAGATTCAATAGCTTCAATTTTTGAATTTTTAATATAAGTTAAAGCAGATATCAAAACCACCTCAGCAATAATAAAAAATACAAAAAAGTATAAATAATTCCAATTTAAAATCTTAACTTTCATTTTTGTCCTTATATTATAATTATAACATAAAAAAGCCTAAAATAATAAACGGGACTATTTGATTTTTGTTTTTTATGTTATAATAAAACCCTATAAAATTTAAATGGAGTAACTCTATGCAATGGGGAAAAATTAAAATTAAATTGATAAAATTTTTACAAGATGAAGTTAAACAATCTGGTTTAAATAATGTTATATTAGGTCTTAGTGGAGGACTTGATAGTGCTGTTGTTGCAATTTTATGCAAAGAAGCTTTTGGAAATAATCTTCATTGTGTATTGATGCCATCACATTATTCAAGTGCTAGTAGTATACAAGATGCAAAAGAGCTTTGTGAAAAATTTGCTATATCATATGAGACTGTAAGTATAGCACCGATGGTTCAGGCATATGAAGCTAATATGCAAGAAGATAAGCTAAGAATTGGTAATTTTAGTGCGAGAATGAGAATGGCAGTACTTTATGATATGTCAGCAAAGCATAAGGCACTAGTAGTAGGTACTAGTAATAAAAGTGAGATTTTGCTAGGATATGGGACAATTTTTGGTGATACGGCTTGTGCTATTAATCCAATTGGTGAGCTTTATAAAAGTGATGAATTTGAGTTTGCAAAATATCTAGGTGTTACTGATGCTATTATAAATAAACGCCCAAGTGCTGATTTATGGGATGGTCAAGCTGATGAAGATGAGCTAGGATTTACATATAAAGAACTAGATATTGTATTAAAAGAGATTTTTGAAAAAAATAAAACAAAAGATGAGTTATATAAAGATGGTTTTAGCCAAAAAATAGTAGAATTTGTCTTATTTAGATATAATTCAAATGAATTTAAGAGAAGATTACCAAAAATAGCTTGTATTCGTTAGTCGTAAGTAGTGAGTCGTGAATAGAAAGAGATGTTATTCATGATTCAGGACTTACGATTCACGACTTGCGATTCACGACTTACGGAGTAAAACATGACAAAAGAAATACCATTTTATAAGCCATCAGTTGGTAAAGAAGAGATTGATCAAATAGATGAGGTATTAGAGTTTAAAGGTTCTTCTAAAGTTGAAGAATTTGAAAATGAAATCGCGAACTTTGTAGGTGCAGACTATGCAATATCTACATGTAATGGAACTGCTGCTATGCACTTAGCCCTAAGTGCTATGGATTTAAAAAGAGGTGATAAGATTGTCATGTCTGTAAATTCTTTTCCAAATGTTCCAGAAGTTGTAAGACACTTTGATGCTGAGCCAATTTTTATAGATATTGACCCAAATACTATGAATATAGATTTGATCAAACTTGATGAGTATCTTGCAAAAAATAAATCAAAAAAACTTCGTGGAGCGATAATCTCTTTTATAGCTGGACAAGCACCTGATTTGGATAAATTATACGAAATTGTATCTCGTCATAAAATCATACTTATAGAAGATGCCACAAATGCCTTGGGTGTAACATACAATGATGAAACTATTGGTTCACTGAAAGCTGATATGACTATTTTTTCTATGAATCCATCAAATGGTAGAAGCTCACTAAGTAATGCTGGTGTTATTATTACAAATAATGAAGAATATGCGGAACGAGCAAAGCTTTTACGAACTCATGCAATAACAACAACTTATGATGATTATGGTAATTTAGATTATATTTATGATGTTGTTGATATTGGATTTAAATATGATATGAGCGAGTTAGAAGCATCATTTAGCTTGGCTCAACTTCAAAAAACAAATAAGTTTATAAAAAGAAGAAAAGAGATAGCATCAATTTATTCAAAAAAACTTAGTGGTATCAAACATGTGAGTTTACCATCATACAATGATGAGCATATTTTCACTCACTATATTATAAAAATTAGTAAAAATAGAGATGCGTTTGCAAGAGCATTAAAAGAAGAAGGTATTTCTACAGGATTAAACTTTATACCGCTTCACCTATTGAGCTATTATAAACAAAAATATAATTTAAAAGTGACATCATATCTCAATGCTCTAAATTCTTATCAACAAATTTTATCTTTACCTATTTATCCATCTTTGAGTGATGATGAGGTGAATTATATTTGTGATAAAGTAGCTACTATAGCTGCTAAGTGGATATGAGTTTTAAACAAAAATTAGTACTTTGGATAGAAAATTACCTTTTCTATCCAAGTGGTTTCCAACAGCTTATTTCTGCACTTTTGTTGCCATTGACTTTGGTTTATTGTGTGATAAAGTTTGCAATCAAAAGTATGAGTACTCCAAAATACTTTGGTGTAAGGGTTGTGAGTATTGGCAATTTGCTTATAGGCGGTACTGGTAAAACTCCTTTTATTATAGCTTTAAGTAAACATTTCCCAAACAATGCAATAGTTCTTCGTGGCTATAAAAGAAAATCATCTGGAATGTATGTAATCTCAAGTGATGGTGAGATTTTGGAAAATATAGATACAAGTGGTGATGAAGCAATGCTTTTGGCACAAAAATGTCCTCAAAGTATAGTAATTGTGAGTGAAGATAGAGCTAAAGGGATATTAAAAGCCAAAGAACTAGGTGCTAAGGTAGTATTCTTGGATGATGGGTATTCAAAAAGAGATATTGAAAAATTGGATATTGTACTTCGTCCAAAAAATGAACCAACAAATCTTTTTTGTTTGCCAAGTGGTGGATATAAGGAACCAAAAATTGAGTATTTAAGTGCTGATATTGTGGCATTAGAAGATAAAGATTATGTGAGAAATATTAGTTTTTCTTTTTATGATAGTCAAAATAAACAATATTCTGTAATAGAAAACTTGCCAAATGATATAGTCTTGGTAAGTGCTATATCTAAGCCTCAAAGACTTTTTGAGTTTTTACCACTTGGTATAAAACACGAATTTTTTGAAGATCACTATGATTTTACAAAAGAGGATATTTTAGAAATTCAAGAAAAATATAATACAACAAATTTAATAGTTACACAAAAAGATTTTGTTAAACTTCAAAGATTTGGTATTGATTTGTATGTTATTGATTTGGAAGTTAAGATAAATATTGAGATAGTGGATAAAGTTGGAGAGTATGTAGGTTGTAGGTTGTAGGTTGTAGGTTGTAGGTTGTAGGTTGTAGGTTGTAGGTTGTAGGTTGTAGGTTGTGACGGAAAATTATTTCTTAATTATCTTCTCTACCACCTACAACCTACCCACTACCACCTAATTTCTACCACCTAATTAACACTTCCCGATACAGTTCAAATCACTAAATGCAATTTTTAGTCTTGCAATAAGAGTTTTTTGACCTTCTCTTATCCAAACTCTAGGATCATAGTATTTTTTATTAGGTTTGTCTTCACCTTCAGGATTACCAATTTGACCTTGTAGATAGCCTCTATTTTTAGCTTCATACGCTCTGATTCCATCCCAAAAAGCCCACTGAGTATCTGTGTCAATATTCATTTTTATTACACCATAACCTATTGCTTCTTTTATCTCTTCAGTTGAGCTTCCGCTTCCTCCGTGAAAAACAAAATTAACAGGTTTTGAGTCGTTTAATTGGAATTTTTCATTGATATACTTTTGTGAGTTATCCAAAATCTTTGGCTCAAGTTTAACATTTCCTGGTTTATAAACACCGTGAACATTTCCAAATGAAGCAGCTATTGTAAAGTTTGGACTAATTTTACTAAGTTCTTCATATGCATATGCCACTTCACTAGGCTGAGTATATAAAAGTGCATTATCAACACTAGTATTATCTACTCCATCTTCTTCTCCACCAGTAATTCCAAGTTCTATTTCAAGTAATTGCCCAATTGCTGACATTTTTTTCAAATATTCTTTACAAATTTCTATATTTTCTTCCAAAGGCTCTTCACTAAGGTCAAGCATATGAGAACTAAAAAGAGGTTTTCCTGTTTCTTGAAGTGCTCAGTACTAGCCTCAATTAAAGCATCTATCCAAGGAAGAAGCTTTTTAGCAGCGTGGTCTGTATGAAGTACTACTGGTACCCCATATGCTTTTGCCATCATATGGATGTGTTTAGCACCGCTTATTGCCCCAACAACTGCACCTATTTTGCTGTCAAGTCCTTTACCAGCATAAAATACAGCTCCACCATTGCTAAATTGTAAAATTACAGGTGATTTTACAATTGCAGCTGCTTCAATTACACCATTGATTGAATCAGTACCAACTATATTAACAGCAGGTATTGCAAAATTGTTTGCTTTTGCATAATCAAAAAGCTTTTTTGTCTCATCACCACTTAAAACACCAGGACTTAAAAAATCTAATACAGCCATTTTGTTCCCCTATTTTATTTCAATTTTCGCTTTAGTTCTAAGAGTATTAGCGATATTTTGGATATCTTTTTTAAATTTTTCTTCTGTTAGAAGTTGTTTAACATCTTCTTTTACTTCAGCTAAAGTTAAAGTTTTTGATGGTTTAGAATCATTTAACATAATTATATGAAATCCGAATTGAGATTTTACAGGAGTTTTTGTATAGTCACCTTTTTTTAAAGACGAAGCTGCTGAAGAAAATTCTGGTACCATTTGATTTGCAAAAAACCATCCTAAATCTCCACCTTTTGGTGCAGTTCCTGGGTCTTGTGATTTCGAAGTTGCAAGGTTTATAAATTTGGCTTGTTTATCTTTTGCACTATTTAACTCTTTTATTATAGCAGATGCTTCAGCTTCAGTTTTTACTAATATGTGTCTAGCATTTAATTCTACTGGTACAATAAACTGTTCTGGATTGTTTTTATGAAATGCATTAATTTCATCTTCAGTTACAGTAATTTTAGAAAATTTTTCTTGCATCCAGATTTCTAAAGCTAAATCAGATTCAACTCTTTTTAATGCCTCTATATATTGAGGGTTTGATTTTACACCACTTTTAAATGCTTCTTTAGAAAGTAATTTTTTTTCAATTGCTTGGTTAATTACAGTAGTTTGTGTTTCTTTAGGTAAAGTAGCAAAATTTACTTGAGGGTTTCTAATAACCATAGCAACATCATCACCTGTAATAGTTTCTCCATCAACAGTAGCATAAACATTTGCAAAAGCTATATTTGAACTTAACAATAATACAGCTAAAGCACTTAGACAATTTTTTTTCATTCGAGTATCCTTTTTATCTTGATAATTTAATGCAGATTATATCTAAAATTAAATAAATTACACAAAAAAACTATGAATATTTAGAATTTTCCTTAAAAGTACTTTAAATTTTCTAAAAATTATGATACAATTGCGCAAAAATTAATCTAAACTTAAAAAACAAGGAAAATGAATGAGAATATTGATTGTTGAAGATGAGATTACATTAAATAGAACTCTTCAAGAAGGGCTACAAGATTTTGGCTATCAAGTTGATACTGCAGAAAATTATAAAGATGCAGAATATTTTGTTGAAATCAGAAATTATGATTTAGTTCTTACTGATTGGATGTTGCCAGATGGTGATGGAATCGATTTAGCAAAAGTGATTAAAGGTAAGAGTGCTAGAACATCTGTTGTTGTACTTTCTGCTCGTGATGATAAAGAGAGTGAAATAGCAGCTCTAAGAGCTGGAGCTGATGACTATATCAAAAAACCTTTTGATTTTGATATCTTACTTGCTAGAATTGAAGCAAGACTTAGATTTGGTGGAACTAATGTAATAGAAATTGAAGATCTTGTTATCAACCCTGATGAAGAAAAGATTTTATACAAGGGTGAAGAAATAGAACTTAAAGGTAAACCTTTTGAAGTACTTACTCACTTAGCTAGACATAGAGACCAAATCGTATCTAAAGAGCAATTACTTGATGCAATCTGGGAAGAGCCAGAGCTTGTAACTCCAAATGTTATTGAAGTTGCTATCAATCAAATTAGACAAAAAATGGATAAACCTCTTAATATTGCTACAATTGAGACTATTAGAAGAAGAGGATATAGATTTTGTTACCCAAGTGTAACTCCTGAAGATTTAGCTTAACAAACAATGAACAGTAGAAGCATTTATAGAGAGTTTTATACTAAACTTATAGTTGCTACAACTGTTTTTATTATTATTCTCTCTTTTATTTTTTATGGCTTCACAAGAGCCACTATATATGAAGAAATAAAAGACGAGATGATAAAAGATGCTCAGGTTATTTATAGAATATCTTATGATGTAGGTACAAATCAAGCAACATTTAATGTAATAACAAGTACAAATGTTTTTGTTGATTTGGTAAATGTCAAAAATTTAACTACTACAAAATTTACAGAATACAAAAAGGGAAGCGAAACTTTTGTTGAGCTACTTTATCCTTTTAATCTTTCAGAACATTCATTTATTAAAATAGTAAAAAATACAACTTCACATGAAAAGATGTTGAGTAGAATATCAAATAATTTGATTTTTTTAATTATTGGTGGAGCTATTATGGTTATTTTATACGCTCTTACAATTTCACAAACTTTATTATTACCTATTTTACAGCTTACTAGTAAACTTTCTAAGATGAATGAAAATTTTTTAGAAGAAATAAATATCAAAAATCTTCCTATTGAATTTCACCCATTAGCTAATTCTATCAACAGTTTGACAAATAGGATAAAAACTTTTGTAAAATATCAAAAAGAACTTTTTATAGGCTCAGCTCACGAATTAAAAACACCACTAGCTGTTATGAAACTCAAAAATGAAGTAACATTGATAAAAAAAAGAGATATTGAAAAATATGAAGAAGTGTTGAGATTGAATATAAATTCAATAGATGATATGAATAAAATGATAACATCATTTTTAGATATAGGAAGACAAGAGGGTGCTCAGTTTGAAAAGCCTATTGAGATTGATATGATAAAATATTTAGAAGGTAAATTAAAAGATTACAAGTTGCTTACAACACAAAAAAATATAAATTTAGAATTTTTTACTAATACTGATGAATTTTTTACCATTATTCAACCGACGCTAGTATTGCAAATTATTCAGAATTTTGTTCAAAATGCTATAAAATTTAGTCCAAATGATAGTACGATAAAAGTTTATGCAAAAAAGAAAAATGATACTTTAAAAATCAGCGTACTTGATGAAGGGAGTGGAATTGATGAGAATATTGACCTTTTTGCCCCTTTTAAAAGAGTTGGTAATCAAGCTGGAGCAGGATTAGGTCTATTTTTGGCAAAAAGTGCAGCTGATGCACTAGGAGCTGTGATAAAAATAAAAAATAGAAAAGATGGCATAAGCGGCACTGTTGCCTCTGTGATTCTTTATTCAAATCCAACTTGTAAGGTTGGGCGGAAGGCGTAAGTTGTGAGTTGAACTGTGAAGCTATATTCTCAATTCTCAATTCACAATTCACGAAAACAGTTGTCTATGCTCCACCATTGTGCAGTGATTTTGCACTACTTTGATTCCCTCATCAGTTGCTCTTTGTGCTGCGTGATTGTTTACAATACCTTTTTGTGTCCAAATAGTTTTTACATCACCCCTTTGTATAGAATCAGTTACTACATCTTCGACAAAATCTGGTTTTCTAAAAACATTTACTAAGTCAATTGCAAATGGAATTTCACTAAGACTTCTATATACTTTTTCTCCAAGTATAGTATCTTCTTTTGGATAAACTGGTACTATTATATATCCTACGCTTTGTAGATAAGCAGCAACTTTATGACTATCTTTTGTAGCATCAGGACTTAGTCCAATGATGGCAATAGTTCTAGTTTCGCTTAGAATTTTTTTTATCTCTTTTGAGTTTGAATTTACTGTAGGAAATTCACATTCCATGTTTTCTCCTTTTGTTTTATGCTAATTTATTTAATTTTTCTTGAAAGAATTTCTTTACATCATGGTAGTAAATTGTTTCTTTAAAATCTTCAAATTTACATCCAGAAGCATTTTTATGTCCACCACCATTTGCTAATCTTGAAGCTAAATCACTTACATCAAGATTCCCTTTTGCTCTAAAAGAAGCAATACCTCGTTTTCCAATATCTATAAAAAAGTCATAGTCTTCATTTTCTCTTAAAAATTGGTTTGCTACTATTGAGATAGAACCTAAAGTATAAGTTAAAAGACCCTTATGGTTTTTGTAATTTACACTTAATTCTTCTTTTTTCTCTTCCAACATAGTTACAAGTTTTGTTGATATTAGATTATCAATTGTATCATCTTGATTATTTATTTTTAAATAGTTCTTTTTAATTGTATGAAAATCATCATCAAGTTTTATATGACCGTTTTCAAGTGAGATATATTTAGATGCATTTTGTAATAAATAAAATCTAAAATTTCTACTTTCATCGGCAAATAAAAATTGGTTTATTTCATTACAATATTTCATCATATGCATACAAACTTTACCAAATTCAAAGTTGTATGTTTGATTTTCCAACCAAATATCAACAGCATTTACAGCATCAACCAAAGGTGATAGCCAGATTTTAACATCTTCAGTAAATCCAAAATGTTCTTCAAAATAGTCATATACAATTTTTGTTGCAGATCTTGATATATCCAAATAGTACCAATCAAACTCATCAGCACTTTTTTGACCCGAGATATGATGATCTAGCAATTGTAGCTTGATTTTAAATCCATTTTGATTTAGTTCATTTATTTTTTTATTAAGCCATCTTGCTTCATCATGGTTTAAATTTAAATCACTAATTATAAACAAAATATCTTCATGTTGAAAATCTTGAAGTTTTGTAGTAACATATTCAAGGGCTAGTTTGACTTCTAATCCATAATTTGCATTTAAAAAAATACCATCACTAAAAAATTGTTTAGCAATAAGTTGGCATGTATATCCATCTAAGTCTGTGTGGGATATATGATAATATTTCATTCTATCAAGTCCTTTAATGTCAAATCATTTAGAAAGACATTTATTTTATTTTGAAGTTTGTTTAATGTAGGCCATAAATTACAACATGTGCCTCTTGAACTTGGGCAGTCATTCATTGAAGATGAACATTCAAATACTGATGGCATTTTTTCTTCAGCAGCTTTTGTAATATCAAGTATATTTATCTTTTCACTACTTTTTGCCAGTATAAATCCACCATTAGCACCTTTATATGAGTGTACAATACCATTTTTTGATAAGCTTTGCATGATTTTAGCTAAAAATGATTTTGAGATACTAAGCTCTTTGGCTAATACATCAACATTTATAGGTTCTGAATTTCTTGCTATTATTATAAGAGATAAAAGTGCATATTCACTTTTTTTTGTTAGTAGCATATGATTCCTAATTAATGACTAATTTTTGGTTATTTTACTATAGATTAGATGAATTGAAGATTAAATAGGATAAATTATATCTTAATTTTAAAGTTGTTGTAAGGTCAACCTAAGCTTAGAGCTTAGATTGAAAAGATTATTTAGCTCTTATGCCAAGTTCACTAACTAATTTAGTAAATCTAGTATAGTCACTAGCTTTTAGGTATTTAAGAAGTCTTTTTCTTTTTCCTACCATTTTAAGTAGTCCAAGTCTTGAAGAGTGATCTTTGTGATTTAATTTCAAATGCTCAGTTAAAGTTGCAATTTGTTTTGTTAAAAGTGCAATTTGAACTTCCGCAGAACCTGTATCTTTTTCGCTTCTTTGAAACTTAGAGATAATATCTGTTTTTACTTCCTGATCTAAAGCCATGTTAGACCTCCTGATTGGTATATATTCATTTTTTCAAATGGAAGCGGATTCTATCAAAAATATTCTTTAGAAAAGATAAAAGTTATATGCTAAGTTCTGAATATTTTAAAATTAATCAATATTTAAGCTATATTTAAATATAATCACACACTTTTTTCAGAAATATCTTTTCTGGATTGGGTAGTATTGATAAGCGAAAATCACTTATCACAAGAGAAGACAAGCAACTAAATGCTTAACTCAAGACATAAGAAAGGAAAAATATGCCTACAATTAATCAGCTCATAAGAAAAGAAAGAGCAAAAGTGGTGAAAAAATCAAAATCACCAGCACTAGTTAAATGCCCACAAAGAAGAGGCGTTTGTACAAGAGTTTATACTACAACTCCAAAAAAACCTAACTCGGCTTTAAGAAAAGTTGCAAAAGTTAGATTAACATCAGGTTTTGAAGTTATTTCATATATCGGTGGAGAAGGTCACAATCTTCAAGAACACTCAATTGTACTTGTAAGAGGCGGTAGAGTAAAAGACTTACCAGGGGTTAAATACCATATCGTAAGAGGGGCACTTGATACTGCAGGTGTTGCGAATAGAACAGTTTCTAGATCTAAATATGGTACAAAAAGACCAAAACCAGGTCAAAAAAATGCACCAGTTACTGCTAAAAACGGTAAAAAGAAATAAAGGATAGACAATGAGAAGAAGAAGAGCCGTAATTAGAGAGGTTATGCCTGATCCTATATATAACAGTAGAGTTATATCTAAATTTATAAATACACTTATGTTAGATGGTAAAAAATCTGTTGCAGAAAAAATTATGTATGGTGCTATAGCTAACCTTGATGCAAAAGGTGAAGCAAAAGGTATTGAACTTTTTGAAAAAGCTATCGAAAACATCAAACCACTTGTTGAAGTTAAATCAAGAAGAGTTGGTGGAGCAACATATCAAGTACCAGTTGAAGTAAGAGCTTCAAGAAGACAAACACTAGCACTTAGATGGTTGGTAGATGTTTCTAGAAAAAGAAATGAAAGAACTATGGTAGATAGACTTGCAAATGAACTTTTTGATGCAGCGAACGAAAGAGGAACTGCGTTTAAGAAAAAAGAAGATATGCATAGAATGGCAGAAGCTAATAAAGCATTTGCTCACTATCGTTGGTAAGAAGCCGTTAAAAACGATAACTGCTTATCGTTTTTAGGCTTCGCACCGAACTTGTGATGTGAAAGCCGTAAAACCAAAGCAAATTTCTTTGCTTTGGTAGGCTTGGAACCGAGTCGTTGTAAACAAGGTTTACCGACGAGGCAAACACCACAAGTCGGAAACCTTGAAAATTAGAATATATATAAGATAACTCATAAAAGGTGATAAAATGGCAAGAAGTACACCCCTAAACCGTGTAAGAAATATTGGTATTGCTGCACACATTGATGCTGGAAAAACTACAACAACTGAAAGAATATTGTTCTACACAGGTGTATCACATAAAATTGGTGAGGTACATGATGGTGCTGCAACAATGGACTGGATGGAGCAAGAGCAAGAAAGAGGTATTACAATTACTTCTGCTGCTACTACTTGTTCATGGAAGAATAAACACAATGGTGAAGAAATCCAAATAAATATCATAGACACTCCGGGTCACGTTGACTTTACAATTGAAGTTGAGAGATCTATGAGGGTTCTTGATGGAGCTGTTGCAGTATTTTGTTCTGTTGGTGGGGTTCAACCACAATCAGAGACTGTTTGGAGACAAGCAAATAAATATGGCGTTCCAAGAATTATTTTCGTAAATAAAATGGACAGAACTGGTGCAGATTTTTATAATGTTGAAAAACAAGTTGCTACAAGATTAATGGCAAAGCCTGTTCCTCTTCAAATACCAATTGGTGCTGAAGAAAATTTCAAAGGTGTAATTGACCTAATTGAAATGAAAGCTGTTGTTTGGAATGATGAATCTATGGGTGCTATGTACGATGTAGAAGATATTCCAGCAAATTTACTTGATAAAGCAAATGAATATAGAGAAAAATTAGTTGAAGCTGCTGCTGAACAAGATGAAGCTTTAATGGAAAAATACCTTGAAGGTGAAGAATTAACTATAGCAGAAATTAGATCTGGTATCAAAGCTGGTTGTTTGGCAATGAATATCACTCCAATGCTTTGTGGTTCATCATTTAAAAACAAAGGTGTTCAAACTATGCTTGACGCTGTTGTTGATTTCTTACCAGCTCCAACTGAAGTTGCTACAATCAAAGGTGAGACAATGGATGGTGAACCAATTGATGTTGATTCAACTGATGAAGGTCCATTGGCTTCATTGGCATTCAAAATTATGACTGACCCATTTGTTGGACAACTTACTTTTACAAGAATTTATAGAGGGAAACTTGAAAGTGGAACTTATGTATTAAATTCTACAAAAGGTAAAAAAGAGAGAGTTGGAAGACTTCTTAAAATGCACGCAAACAAAAGAGAAGAGATTAAAGAACTTTACGCTGGTGAAATCGGAGCGGTAGTTGGTCTTAAATCTACAACTACAGGGGATACTTTATGTGATGAGAAATATCCTGTAATTCTAGAAAGAATGGAATTCCCAGAGCCTGTTATCTCTGTTGCAGTTGAGCCAAAAACTAAAGCTGACCAAGAGAAAATGGGTATTGCATTAGGTAAACTAGCTGAAGAAGATCCATCATTTAGAGTAAATACTGATGAAGAATCTGGTCAAACTATTATTTCAGGAATGGGTGAGCTTCACTTAGAAATCCTTGTAGATAGAATGAAAAGAGAATTTAAAGTAGAAGCTGTTGTTGGTGCTCCACAAGTTGCTTATAGAGAAACTATTAGAGCAAGTGTAAACCAAGAATACAAATATGCAAAACAATCTGGTGGTAGAGGACAATTTGGTCATGTACATATCAGAGTTGAGCCTCAAGAACCAGGTGTTGGTTATGCATTCGTAAACGAAATCAAAGGTGGGGTAATTCCAAAAGAGTATATTCCTGCAGTTGATAAAGGTATTCAAGAAGCAATGCAAGGTGGTATATTAGCTGGTTATCCACTAGTTGATATTAAAGTTAGTCTTTATGATGGTAGTTACCACGAAGTTGACTCATCTGAGATGGCATTTAAACTTGCTGGTTCTATGGGTTTCAAAGAAGCTTGTAGAAAAGCAAAAGCTGTAATCTTAGAGCCTATGATGAAAGTTGAAATCGAAGTTCCTGAAGATTATATGGGAGATGTTATCGGTGATGTTAACAAAAGAAGAGGACAAATCAATTCTATGGATGATAGAGCTGGTATAAAACTTCTTGCTGCTAATGTTCCATTATCAGAAATGTTTGGATATTCAACAGATCTTAGATCTATGACTCAAGGTAGAGGTACATACTCAATGGTATTTGACCACTATTCTGAAGTTCCAAGAAATGTTGCTGATGAGATTATCAAAAAAAGAAGTTAATTAATTTAACTTTTTGTTTGGAAAGGGGTGAAGATTTATTTCTTCATCCCTTTTTTTATTTGGAAGCTAAGAGATTTGATCTTAGTGCCAAATCTTTTGGATAAGGTGATAAAAATTTTTGTTTTAGTAGATACTCACATTTGTGTTTTTTTGCAAACATATTAAGTAACATAATAGGAACAATAAGAGGCACTACTAAATCCTTGAAGCTTTCTATATTCTCAAAAAAACTATCTTTTTCATCTTGAGAAATATCATCTTTTAGATACCCATAGCAGTGTTGCAAAACATTTATAGTTTTTTTGATACTACTTTTTGTTTTCAGGATTGTTTTAAACTCTATTTCATAGCTATCTAATACTTCTTGTAGCTTTTTTTTATCTCTATTTGCTACAATATTTCCTAGACTTTTGTATGCAACTACACTTTTTGACATAATAAGATATTTATATGTAGTATGAAATTCTACAAGTTTAGCCATAGATGGAGTTGATGTTTTGAATTGTTCATAATCTGCATATGCAAAAACTTGCATCATAAAATTTTCTCTAAGCCATGGGTCTATTAGTCTATTGTTTTCTTCGATTGGAAGAAGTGGAAAGGATTTTTGAAGTTCTTTTGCTAATATGCCAACATCTGTTTTGAAATCAGGCATACCATCGGGTGTATAAACTTTGACTCTTTCCATACCACAAGTAGGGGATTTTGATTTGAGTATGACACCATATATGAGTGGGTCAGATTTGATATCTTCTATTATTTTGAATGATTCATCTTGTAGTTGGTCGGTAAAGTCACGCGATGTTTTATTGGAAATTGCTCTTATATTACCTTCTATATTTATTAATCTCAGTGTTTCTCTTGGAGCTCCTAGTATTGGAAGCTCTGGGCAGAAATTATAAAATTCAAAATATTTGGATAAGGCTTTTTTGACAAAATTATCATTATTGTTGCTTGCACTAAAAGTACAGTTTTCACCATTTAAACATGCTGATATAGCTAGTTTCATTTTTATTCCTTAAAAAGCTTGGTATAGTTTTGATGCTACTATTAGACCAGTAGTATTTTAAAGTAGTTAATGGTATTTTTTTTTGAGTTCAATAAACGCCAAACTCAAAGCAGAAAATAAAATTATTGTGAAGTCAATTTCACTTGCTTTATGAAAGTTTTCAAAAATTTCTATATGTTCATTTATCAAAGTTTCACCTTTAGAGATAAAGGCATAAACTCCTTCATTGAAATAGAAGCTAAATAGTAAAGAACTCACAGCAAATATTACAAAAGATATAATTGTTGTAATTGAATTTAAAAGTTCTTTATATTTAAATGTATGATATATAGTAATATATAGTAGTACAATATTTAATATATTACTAAAGCGTCTAAATATTTCACTCATAAGTAAACCATTGTCAAATCTAGTAAGTTCTGTATTATCTAAATAAATAGCACTATTGAAAACTACAGGAGCTACTATGACACCAAGTACTATAACTGAACCAACTACAAATAAAAGTAGTAGTATATATACAAAATCAATGGTTTTATTAATTGTTAATTTATGTTTATTCATTCGGTCATTTTAACACATTTATTCTTAAAAAGATTTATGATAAAAAATTTGTTCTTAATAAAAAAAAGTTTTGGAAAAAAATTATCATACTTTAAGTTTAATTAAAAGAAAAAAATAGTAAAATTCTTTTATAGATGTTTATTATGACAACTATAAATTCAAATAATGAAAAAGGAGTCGCAATGAAAACACTTAGTGTTGTTGTTAGTGGTTTGATGTTAACAGGTTCATTTGCATTTGCAAGTGATGCAGCTTTATTAAAAGCAGCTAAAGATTCTGGTCTTAAAGCAATCCCAGAAAGTAAACAAGAGCTTTTGAAGCTAGTTGATGATAAAAATAACCCAATTACAGAAGCTAAAGTAGAACTTGGTAAAAAATTATATTTTGATCCAAGACTATCAAAAAGTAACTTAATTAGTTGTAATACTTGTCATAACTTAGCTCTTGGTGGAGCTGATACTGTAGGTGCTGCTATTGGTCATAAATGGACAGTTAATCCTCATCATTTAAACTCTCCAACTGTATATAATTCTGTATTAAATGCTGTTCAATTTTGGGATGGAAGAAGTCCTCACTTAGAAGATCAAGCTCAAGGTCCTATTCAAGCAGGTCCAGAAATGGCAGCTCCAGCAGACTTAGTTGTAGCTAGAGTTACATCAATTCCTGAGTATGTTGCTGAATTCAAAAAAGCTTATGGTCCAAATGTAAAAATTGATTTCAAACTTATTGCTGATACAATTGGTAATTTTGAAAGAACACTTATTACTCCATCAAGATTTGATGATTTCTTAAATGGTCACCTTGATGCTTTGACAAAAGCTGAAAAAGAAGGTCTTTCTTTATTCTTAGACAAAGGTTGTACAGCTTGCCATACTGATATAGGTATTGGTGGTACAATGCAAGCGTTTGAAATTCACTCTAAATATAGCTTTGCAAAAGGTGATTTCAAAGGTGATGCAAATGGTATGGTTAAAACTCCAACTTTAAGAAACATTCAAGAAACTGCACCATATTTCCACAATGGAAATGTATGGACTTTAAAAGAAGCTGTTAAAGAAATGGGAAGCGTTCAATTGGGCGTAAAAATATCTGATAAAGATGCTGATAAAATCGTAACATTCTTGAACTCTTTGACTGGTACAAAACCACAAGTTATTTATCCAGTACTTCCACCAAGTACAGATAAAACTCCAAAACCAGATATGAACTAATATCTTTTATTTATTTCTCCTCTATAAAAAGAGGAGAAATAGATTTATTTTATAGAGTTTATTAGATTTATTTTATATGATGTAAGCTCTCTTTTTATTATATCATTTATCGTTGAGCCAAATAGTTCTGGAAGCTTTTCTGAGACTAACACCCCTTTTATCTTATCATGTTTTTTATTGAGTAATGTATAAAATATTAATATCCCTGCACCAATTCCTGTTGGATATGAAATATAAGTTGAGCCTGAATATGGTGTTTTTAAAAGGCTTGTATATCTATTAAATGATACTCCAATTGATTCTACACTTTTTACTTTTTTGGTATTTTGTGGATATGATATTTCCAATGATATGTCAGCAATTGCCGAGAACTCTGCATATTTTATAGTTTCATCTTTTACATATTGTTCTATAATTTCTGGTGATTTCATTTTTGGGATAATATCTTTTATGATTGAGTTAATTGAAATTTGTGAATCTTGATATCCATAACAATATTTATTTGACAAAAGATTGAGTTGATAAAGATTCTTCATAAGTTCTATTTCATTTCCACCAACATACATTTTAATATCTGTTACATCTTCAAAACTTTGTTTTAAAGAGATTAATTCTTCTTGAAATACAGGATACACTTCTACAGAGTTCCTAAAATATGGGAACTTAAATGTTTTTGATTTGGAAAATGGTTCAACTGAGTGTAATTTATTTTTTTTGAAATATAGAGGTCGGTATGATATTTCTTCTATGGCAACATTTGGTGACCAAGAAAAAATAAGTTGTTTTGAGTGAATTTCTTCTAATAAATTTATCTCAATTTTTGTAACTTTAGTCTCATAAGGGAGATTAGAAAATGCAAAAATTCTCTCTCCTATCAAGAAATTTGTAATACCTGGGGATATGCCTAAATTTATAAGGGCAAAAAGTCCTTTATCAATAAATTCTTGGTTTAACGTTTGTTGTTCAAATTTGAGTGTAGATATAACTTCATCATTATATATGTCACTTGCTAAATCTGCATAATTTGTATCGTATTGAAGGGCAAGTTTCATAATAGGAATATTGTATGATGGGACTGATGAGTTTATAAAAATTGTAGATTTTTTTAAATATTTTTTATACTCTTGAGGATTTTCAAATATCTCTTCAAAGTTAGATACTTCAAGAAACTCACCATTAGCTATCAATTCTTCATTCCTAAAAAAATGTTTTTTTGCTTTTTTGATATCCCTTACAATATAGGTAAACTCTATATTATCACCCAAACTTTTTTTTGATAAGTCATAAATTACTCTAGCAATTACACTACTAACAGCTCCAACTCCAAAAAATACTATTTTCATTTGTTCTCCCACCCCAATTTATATAGCATATTGTACACCATTTAACCAAAAAATTAATTAATGATATGATATTATTGTGTATATTATCAATTAGGATGTAATAATGCAAAAACAAAAACCATATTTAGAAAGTATGCCAGATATTAATGGCTTTTTTGGAAAATTTGGAGGTGCTTTTATTCCACCACAGCTTGAACAGCCATTTTCTCAAATAAATGAAGCATATAATAAATTATCCAAATCATTTGAATTTTTACATGAGCTTAGAAAAATAAGAAAACATTATCAAGGGAGACCAACTCCTGTTTATTATTGTAAAAATTTATCAGATATGATAGGTGGAGGACAAATTTACTTAAAAAGAGAAGATTTAAATCACACAGGTGCTCATAAACTAAATCACTGTATGGCTGAGGCTCTTTTGGCTAAGTATTTGGGCAAGAAAAAGCTTATTGCAGAAACTGGTGCTGGTCAACATGGTGTAGCTCTTGCTACGGCTGCTGCTTATTTTGGCTTGGAATGTGAGATACACATGGGTGAGGTAGATATCAAAAAAGAGTATCCAAATGTGGTAAGAATGAAAATACTTGGAGCAAAAGTTGTCCCTGCAACTCATGGACTTAAAACTTTAAAAGAAGCAGTTGATAGTGCTTTTGAAGCATATTTGAAAGACCCAGTTACTCAAATGTTTGCAATTGGTTCAGTAGTAGGCCCTCATCCTTTCCCAAAAATGGTAAGAGATTTTCAAAGTGTGGTTGGTATAGAAGCTAAAGAGCAGTTTTTTGAGATGACTGGCAAACTTCCTGATATGGTATGTGCTTGTATAGGGGGTGGAAGTAATGCTATGGGTATATTTAGTGCATTTATAGAAGATGCAGTAAAACTTTATGCTGTAGAACCTGCTGGAAAAGGTGATAAGCTCGGAGAACATAGTGCAAGTTTGACATATGGAAGTGAAGGAATTATGCATGGTTTTAATTCTATAATGTTAAAAGATAGTGATGGCAATCCAGCTCCTGTTCATTCTATAGGAAGTGGGATAGATTATCCATCAGTAGGACCTGAACATGCTTATCTTAATAATATTGGAAGGACTAATGTTGGGCTTTGTAATGATGATGAAGCAGTTGAAGCATTTTATAAACTTTCTCAATATGAAGGTATCATACCAGCACTAGAATCAGCTCATGCACTAGCTTTTGCTATGAAATATGCAAAAGAAAATAAAACAGAATCAATATTGGTAAATTTGAGTGGAAGAGGGGATAAAGATATAGATTATGTTATAGAAAATTATCCTATACCTCATAAATAAACTAGAGTATTATACTCTAGTTTTTGATATAAGCTTTTACTATTTTTTGAGTTTGTAAAGGTTTGTCACCACTGTTTCTACCATTTGTTTGAGTGTTTTCAATTTTTCTTACAATATCCATACCCTTAACAACAAAACCAAAAATTGTATGTCTTCCATTTAGCCAGTATGTTGGTACTGTTGTGATAAAAAATTGACTTCCATTAGTGTTTGGTCCAGCATTTGCCATAGCCAAAATTCCTGATTTGTCAAATACTGCATTTGGTGCAAACTCATCTTTGAAAGACTCACCCCAGATAGATTCTCCACCCATACCAGTAGCCGTTGGGTCTCCACCTTGTATCATAAAGTTTTTGATAACTCTATGAAATGTTGTTCCATCATAATAACCATTTTTTACATGAGTCAAGAAGTTTTCAGATGCCAAAGGTGCTAAATCTTCTCTGATTTCAAGTTCTATATTGCCTTGATTAGTTTCAAATATTACTATAGGATTTTGTCCAAATAGTGTAGAAGAAAATAAAACCAATGCCAAAATAATTTTTTTGCTTGTTGATAATAAGCTGATAGTTTTCATTTTTAGTGATTCCTTGTGTATTTATTTTGAATTTTAACATATTTTATATAAAATTAAGCATTTAATAATTTTTACTAACTATAAATAATTATAATTCATTAAATAATAATTTACTATTAAGGATTGTAATTATATAATGATTCGATATTATAACATTAACTAATATGTATAAGGCTGAACAATGTCAAGAGAAAAAGTACTTCCCACGGATACGGAATATGTATTAAGTCAAAATGACTTTATTGTTTCAAAAACTAATCACAAAGGTATTATTACTTATGGAAATAAAATCTTTATTGATATGTCTGGATATAGTGAATCAGAGCTTCTTGATAAAAATCATAATCTTATAAGGCATCCTGATATGCCACGCATTGCTTTTAAGATAGCATGGGATTTGATAGAGTCTAAGCAAGAATTTTTTGGTTTTGTGAAAAATTTAAGAAAAGATGGTGGATATTATTGGGTATTTACAAATATTACACCTGATTTTGATGGTAGTGGTAAAATTATTGGTTATACAAGTGTTAGAAGAAAACCAAATCCAAAAGCTTTAGAGGTTGTTATACCATTATATCAGAAGCTTCTTAGTGCTGAAAAAAGTGGTGGAATGGACGCATCAAAAGCTATACTTGATGAGTTATTAATTGAAAAAGAGATTGGATACAATGAACTTGTTATCTTATTGCAAGGGGCTTAATGATGGAATGGTTATTTGATAGAGTTAATTCATTTAGATTAGTGAAAGGTATATTAATAGTAATAGTTCTTGCACTTTTATTTACAAATATTATAGTTTTATTTTTTATGCAAGATATTGGTAGTTCAATAATATATCTTTTAGTAGGAGTTAGTTTATTTACAACAATATTGATTGTGGTAGCATATATAGCTCTTACGCGATATGCAAGAAAGACCATGGAAGTTGCTTCTATTGCACGAAAAGTCGCAAATGGTTCACTTTATCATAGGATTGTAAATATTGATAATACTGAAGAAATTGGTATTGTTGCTTGGGCTATAAATGATGTACTTGATCAGTTTGAAATATTTAGTCGTGATATGGATAATTCACTTTCTCAAATCGCAAGTGGTAAAAGCTATAGAAGGATGATGAGTGATGGATTAAATGGGGATTTTGTAATATTATGTGAAAATATCAATAAAGCTCTTGAGCGAATTGCTATTGCACAAAGTAAAGATGAATTTATACAAAAAATGTTGAAAACAATTGATAAATATACACATGGTGATTATAGAAATCAAATCGATACTACTGGTATGCAAGAAGATTTGATTGGCCTTGCAAATGGTATTAATACACTTGGAATTGGACTTGGTAATATGAGCTTGCTAAATCTCAAAAATGGTTTGGCATTACAGCAAAATGCAAATATTTTGGAAGAAAAAGTGGTTACTCTTACAAACTCAGCCAATCATCAAGCATCAAGTTTGGAGCAAACATCAGCTGCATTGGAGCAAATCACACATAATATAGGAAATAGCACAAAAGATACTTTAAGTATGACAAATTATGCAAATAGTATGACACAAGCTTCAAGTGAAGGTGAAAAACTAGCTATAAAAACAGCTACTTCAATGGATGATATAAACAATAAAGTAAAAGCTATAATTGAAGCTATTTCTGTAATTGACCAAATTGCATTTCAAACAAATATTCTATCTTTAAACGCTGCAGTTGAAGCTGCAACTGCAGGTGAGGCTGGAAAAGGGTTTGCGGTTGTTGCTGCAGAGGTAAGAAATCTAGCAACAAGAAGTGCTGAAGCTGCAAAAGAGATTAAAAAGATAGTAGAAGATGCGACACAGATGACAGCTCAAGGAAAAACTATAAGTGATGAAATGATACAAGGATTCAATAAATTAAATGATAATATAGTGACAACAACAAAATTAATTTCATCCGTAACGGCATCTAGTAAAGAACAAGAAAGTGCTATATCACAAATCTTTGATGCAATTAATTCTCTAGAAGAAGTAACAAGTCAAAGTGTTGCAGTAGCTAATGATACTAATGTAATAGCAAAACAAACTCATCAAATAGCTGGTATTATTGTCGAAGATGCAAATAAAAGTGAATTTCAAGGGAAAGAAAATATTGTACTAAGAAAAAAGATTATAAATCCTGATTATAAAGGTGTTGAGAGACGAAGTATAGAAGGTGACATCAAACACAATAGGATTAAAATAGAAAAATAGCAATCTAGTAAATACTAGATTGCTTGATTGAAACTTAGATACATTTTGACATTGATGTCGTTTGTTGTTGATTCTTTTACCATTCTTATAGGATATTGGATAGTTATGCTATAATCTTGGGTATTAATTCTATCAATAAAATCAAATAGTTCTTGAGGTGATTTGATTCTTAAATTTAACTCAAAAATATTTTTAGTGATGTTATCTTGTGTTTCACTTTTTAGATAAACTATTTGAGAATCTTGAGTAGATAAATGCTTGATAGAATCATTCATCATAGTATAAGAAAATGATGTTTGTTTATAGTTTGTAGTTGGATTTTGAGTATTGGTTGGTGCTAATCTAGTACTATTTTTTATAACTCCTATAAAAATAGGTGAATTAGTACCATTTTCTTCATCAAATCTTATAATCGACTCTTCATATAGTGCCAACATATTTGGCTTGATTAGTTTGACAAATGAATCTTTTTCGAGAAATTCCCCTACAATAATAGAATCATTAGAATCAAGAATAAACTCATTTAATACTGTATTATAAGGGATAGAGTCAAATATTTCTTTTATTAGATTTATTATTGAAGTATTTTTGGCTATGTGATTTGTTAGAGTTACATTTGGAACTTGAGCTTGTTTGATTTGTTCAGTTTTTGCTATTACTTCTTCTTGGGCTTTGTTATTGTAAAAGCTAAATAAAATATATGCAGTAGCAACAGAAGCTACACAAGCGGCTCCTATCCATAAATATTTGTCTATAGATGATGTTTTTTTTCTAGGTGTAATAAAACTTTTTTTAGAAGTTTTGCTATTTGCCAACTCATACATATAGCTATCTAAAGATATAAGATGATATGAGACATCCATCATATACTCTTCTTTAAAAGACTCTATAGAAGAGTTGTCAAGCTGTTTTAAAGTATATAGGATATTTATTTTTTCTATAAATGATTCTGGAGTTGTAGCATAAAATTGCTCTAATACAACTTTTATAATTTCTTGAAGTTCAAAAAAATAAATTTCATCAAAAAGTTGCTGACCTTTTATCTCGTCATCATAAAATTGAGAGTTTTTTATTTCATCAAAAGGGGTTAGTTCTTTGATGTCATAGTATATTGGATTTGATGAAGCATCTGTAATCATAATATATACAATATTTGAAATAATCAATACTAACATATTACTTTTTGATGGATTGTCCAAAATATAGTGTGTGAGTATTTGATATGGTGAGAACAAATAATCAAGTCCTGATTTCTCGAAATAATGTTTTGTCTCAAATATAATACTTTTTGGTGCTACAACACTTGTTTTATTATAAAGTTGTACAAATTCATAATCATTTGTATTGTACTTTGATAGCTCGTCATTTTTACAAATATATTGCTCTTTGTGGTTTAATATTGTACTTATGTAGTGGTTTGTATTTTCTTTTTGTAAAGCTTCTAGTTTGAAAAAAATATCTTTTGTCATAGTTTCATCATAAACTAAAAAAGATGCTTGGTCATTTTTGATTATATTATTATTTTTTATAAGTGTATAATCAAGTTTTAATTGATTTGGTAATTTTACTACATTAATATAAATTGCAGAACTACTTTTCATCTGAATCCTTTAAAGTGTGGAGCATCATTTTTTCTTTTATAAGAGCCTTTGCATCATCCATACTAAGCCCACTTATATCGATAGGT
This sequence comes from Arcobacteraceae bacterium, assembly GCA_023229945.1. Taxonomy (GTDB): domain Bacteria; phylum Campylobacterota; class Campylobacteria; order Campylobacterales; family Arcobacteraceae; genus UBA6211. The sequence goes on from JALNYH010000007.1 coordinate 24,630, forward strand.
TCACTTATAAAAAAATCAATTGTTCCAAATGGTTTTGGTATTATAAATTTATCCCAAGAATTTAGTTGCCAATATGAAGATGGATTGGAATTAAAAACTACTATTTTAGCACCACTTTTTTGTGCGATTGCAACTATTCCATCAGCTATTGAGTATCTAGGACCTCTTGGACCATCTGGAGTAATTGCTATATCAACACCATTTTTGATCTCTTTTATTGCATTTAAAAGAGCTCTTACTCCACCTTTTGAGCTACTGCCTTTGATATTACCAATACCTAAATATTGTATAATCTTTGCGATAGCTTCACCATCACGATGGTCACTTATGATAGTTTTTACTATACCTTTTGGGTTGACATATTTATAGGATAGTGGTTGCATAAGCAAATCACCATGCCATAAAGCTACAATAAACGGCTCTTTTGGAAGAACGCTTGGCTTGTGAAATATCTTTTTACTTGATATAAAAATAAATTTAACCACAAAATGCAACAAATAAGGGAGCACGGTTGTTGTAATGTAATGTTTGAATTTATTGTTTATTTTTCTATCTTTCAAATTATCTCACCTTTTAGTACAGTTCTTGTAGCACCTGTGATTTTCACATCTAAGATTTTACCCAAAAGTTCTTCACTTCCCTTGACATATACTTGTATGTAGTTGTCACTAAAGCCAGATATTTCACTATTTGGTTTGAGTTCTTCAAAAAGGACTTTCATGGTTTTACCAATGTTTTGATGCAATAACTCTTCTTGATGAATTTTGTGAAGTGTTATTACTTCTTCAAGTCTTTTTGACGCTTCCTCATCACTTACAATACTCTCCAAAGAAAGTGCTGCTGTATTTGGTCGAGGTGAATACTTGAAATTGAATATTTGATCAAACCTTACTTTTTCTATTACATCCATCGTATCCAAAAAGTCCTCATGAGACTCTGTAGGAAATCCTACAATTATATCTGTACTTATCCTAACATCAGGTACTAAATCTTTGATTTTTAAGGCACGATTTAGAAACCACTCTTTTGTATATCCTCTTTTCATCTCTTTTAGTACTTTGGTACTTCCACTTTGAAGAGGCATATGTATAGATTTGCAAATTTTTGGATTTGTCGCAAATTCTTCGATAAACTCATCATCCATATGTAGAGGATGAGGTGAAGTAAATCTAATTCTTTGGAGTCCATCAATTTTGCTTATTTCTTTTAGTAGATGTGTAAAGCTTGATTTTGTACTTCCATCACTAAATCTCTTGCCGTAATTATTGACATTTTGACCCAAAAGCATCACTTCTACTACGCCACTTTCAACTGACTTTTGTATCTGAGAAACCAAAAGTTCTAAAGGTATAGAGACTTCATCCCCTCTTGTAAAAGGGACAATACAATAAGTACACTCTTTGTCACAGCCTATTGAGATATTTGCACTTGTTTTATAAATACTATGTCCATTTGAAGCAAACGAATAAGTACTTTCATCATAATCCAAATCTACTTCAACAGCACCTTTTATATCAACAATATCTTTGATTTTAGAGACATTTCTAGCTCCCAAAACAAAATCAACATAAGGGGCTCTTTTGATAATATCTTTGCCTAAGTGACTTGCAGTACACCCACAAACACCTATTTTCGCACCTTCTTTTTTGACTTTATTTAAAGAACCAAGTTCTGAAAAAAGTTTTTGTACAGGTTTTTCTCTCACAGAGCATGTATTGATAATGATTAAATCAGCATCACTTATATTGTCTGTTTGAATATAATCTTTGTGTGTTTTTAATTCACTCATTAGATGTTCAGAATCAAGTGAATTCATCTGACATCCAAGAGTTTGAATAAATAGTTTTTTACTCATTTTCTAACTTAATACTCGCTATCAAACATAGTATGATTATACAATATGTAGTTCGTAAATAAATTCACCATCACTTAAACCATATTTCACTTCTCTAAAATGAGTATTAAAACCATCTTTCTCAAAGCTTTCAACTACAGCCATCATATCTTTATGTGAATTTTCTTTGTCAAAATAAAAGATTTTCTCACCACTTTCTTTTAGCTTATCAAGTTTAACTTTTTTAGGCTTTTCATTTATATCTGTTCTTGCGATTAATATTTCCATTTATCGTATCCTCTAATGTTTTTAATTTTTAAGAATATATTATAGCGAATACCAAATTAAAAACTAACTAAGTATATTAACTATTATTTAATTGAGTTCTCTAAATAAATCTATTGTAAGATTTGGAGTCTGTAATGCTGATAGTGAATCAAGTTCAGCATGACGGATTCAGTATCAAAATGACTCACAATTGCCACTTAGAAATTGATTCAGAGTTTTTTTATGAATTTATTATTGGTGTTGAAGGGCATTAACTTGACTTTTATAAATATTACGATATAATTCAACTCTACATCAACAAAAACAATCACAAAAGACCATTTTGATGTTACAAAAATTACGGAGATAAAAGTATGGATAAAATAATAGATATTATAGATTCTATAGCTTATGAAAAAGGGCTAAAAGTAAGTGATGTTGAGATTGCGTTGAAAGATGCATTAATAAAGACTGCAAAAAAAATGATAAATCAAGATTTGATTTTTGATGCGGAGATAGATAGACCTAAAAAGAGATTGAAATTATTTCAAAAAATAGAAGTTGTTGCAAATGATAGTGAGTTTTTGAGTGAAGAAAATAAAAATTGTATTAGTTTAGATGAAGCAAAAACAGTTGACCCATCTTTAGAACTTGGCGACTTCTTGGAATATGACTTAGAGTTTGAACACCTTGGAAGAAATGCAGCTACTATTTTGCATAGCAATCTTGAATACAATATCCAAAGATATTTGGAAGAAAATTTACTAAAAAAATATAAAGATAAATTAGGCAAAATTGTTACTGGAAATATTACATATATTGATAAAGCTGAAAATACTTATATTGAAATTGGTGAAGTAAAAGGGATATTACCTAGAAAAAACAGAATCAAAGGTGAGTTTTTTAAGGTAGGTGATGTTATCAAAGCTGTAGTAAAAGCTGTAAACATAGATAAAGCAAAAGGTTTGATGGTAGAAATATCAAGAACTACACCAAAATTCCTTGAAGCACTATTGAAGCTTGAAGTTCCTGAATTAAAAGATGAAAAAGTAATAATTGAAGCTAGTGCTAGAATACCAGGTGAGCGTGCTAAGATAGCACTTAGTACAACTGAAAGCAATATTGACCCAATAGGGGCTGTTGTAGGGGTAAAAGGTGTTAGAATCAACTCTGTAAGTGCACAGTTAAAAGGTGAAAATATAGATTGTGTTGAATATTCAGCAGTTCCAGAAATATTTATTTCTCGTGCATTATCCCCAGCAATCGTAAAAGCTGTAAAATACAATAAATCAGCAAAACACGACGAAAGAGCGACAGCTGTAGTAATGATTACTGCTGATCAAAAAAGTAAAGCAATAGGTAAAAATGGTTTAAATATCCGTCTTGCATCTATGCTTACAAAAACAGATATAACTATAGAAGAAATCGGAGGAGTGAGTGCGGCACCATCAGATAACTCTTCTTCTCAACCTGAAGAAAGAACAAAAGATACAACTAGTTTGGAAGCTTTATTCAAATAAATTTGTGAATTGTGAGTCGTAAGTAGTGGTTAGGAAGAAATACAACTGATGACTTGCGATTCACTACTCACGATTTAAAAAGGAAACAAATGAAACCTTTATATATATATGATTCTGTCAAAAAACAAAAAATTGAGTTTACTCCTATGAATTCAGATGATGTAAAAATCTATATTTGTGGTCCTACAGTTTATGATGATGCTCACTTAGGGCATGCTAGAAGTGCTATTGCTTTTGATTTATTACATCGTGTTTTATTGGCAAATGGCTATGGTGTGACTATGGCAAAAAACATCACAGATATAGATGATAAAATCATAAACAAAATGGCAAGTACCAATCAAACTTTGAGCCAAATCACTACTTTTTACACTACAAGTTACAAAAATGATATGACATCACTCAATATTCTACCAAATACTATAGAACCTTATGCTACAAAAAATATTGAGCCTATGATTGATATGATAAATACACTACTAACTAAAGATATAGCTTATGTGATAGAAGATGGTGTATATTTTGATGTTTCAAAAGATAGCTCTTATGGAAGCTTGAGCTGTAAATGTGAAGATGATAGCCAAAATATTAGTAGAATAGAGCAAAAGCTAGATAAAAGAAATCCAAAAGATTTTGCACTTTGGAAATTTACAAAAGATGGCGTAACATATGATGCACCTTTTGGGTTGGGGCGACCTGGCTGGCATATAGAATGTAGTGCTATGATTTCAAAACACCTAAGTAGTGGTGGAGAGTTTCATATAGATATACATTGCGGAGGGGCTGATTTGCTTTTCCCTCATCATGAAAATGAAGCAGCACAAACTAGATGTGCTACAAATAAAGAATTGTCAAAATATTGGATGCATAATGGTTTTGTGACAATTGATGGTGAAAAAATGAGTAAATCTCTTGGTAATTCGTTTTTTGTCAAAGATGTACTCAAATCTTACCATAGTGAAGTGATTAGATTTTATATGATGAGTGTACATTATAGAAATGATTTGTCATTTAATGAGCTTGATTTAATAGCATCTAAAAAAAGACTTGATAAAATTTATAGACTAAAAAAAAGGGTAATATTTGGTGATGATGAGGTGATGATAAGTGAGTCATCTATCTTTTCACAATTTATGGATGCACTAAATGATGACCTTAATATATCAATTGCTCTTAGTATCGTAGATGAATATATATCAAAAATCAATGAAAATCTAGACCAAAAAGTAAAAATAGACAAAAAAGAGCTAAAAGCAACTTTCAAATTATTATCAGATGTTTTGGGAATAGGGGGAAGTGATGCTTTTGAATATTTCCAATTTGGCGTAAGTTTGGAGCAAAAAGCTTCAATAGAGGATATGCTAGAAAAAAGAACATTGGCAAAAAAAGAGAAAAACTTTGCATTAGCTGATAGTATAAGAGACGAACTGAAAAATATGGGAATATCTATTATGGATACACCAAATGGTACTGTTTGGGAAAAAGAATAAAGAGACTATTTCACAATAGAGTGGATTAACACTCTATTTGTATCTCTTCTTTGATATTTAGATTAAAGCCATTTAGCCCTACAAATGAGTGTTTATTACCACCACTTGTGATTAGTTTGATTTCTTCAATACCAAGATATCTCAAAATCTGAGCACCAATCCCATAATCTTTCATTGTTTCATTTTTTGGAACATCATTTTGTAAAAATACCAAAACTCCACCTTTTGACTGTAGAAAATTGATAGATTTTAAAATAGATTGTAGTTTTGTATAATTCAAAAATAAATCCAAATCATCACTAATTGTATGAAATTTTGCTAAAGAATTTTTTTGAATTTCACCAAATTGTATGATAGTATGTATGTGGTTTAGATGGTCTTTGAATACTCTTTTGTGTGCTATTGCCCCAAAAAAGTCAATTTCACTATTTGATATTTCACTTACAAGTGTCTCATGAGAAAGTCTATATTCTACCAAATCAGATATATAAACTATCTTCATATCATGTTCTTGTGCAAATATATCCAAATCATCTCTTCTAGCCATTGTGCCATCAGCTTTCATTATTTCACAAATTACAGCTTCACCACTAAAACCAGCAAGTTTACATAAATCAATAGAACCCTCAGTATGCCCAGTACGAACCAGAACCCCACCTTCTTTTGCTATAAGAGGGAATATGTGTCCAGGACGAACAAGCTCTGTAGGTCTTGATATATGAGATGCCAAAATCTTGATAGCATCATCTCTTTCTTTTGCGGAAATTCCAGTACTCGCATCTGCAGCATCAACAGAGACTGTAAATGCCGTCTCATGACAAGATGTATTACTTGCTACCATTGGAGTAAGTTCAAGTCGTGAAGCTGTCTGTTTGCTTACGCTCACACATATAAGCCCTTTTGCATGTGTCGCCATAAAGTTGACATGCTCTGGTGTACTCAAAGCTGCTGCATATACCAAATCACCTTCGTTTTCTCTATCTTCATCATCAAGCATTATTACCATTTTGCCTTTTTTAATCTCTTCAATTGCACTTTTTACTCTTTGTATTGCTTCTGACATACTTATTCACCTATATTTGATTAAATTTTGATGATTATATCATAAAGTTGCATAATTTATACGATATTAGCTCAAATGCCCTTGACAATTCAAAAAAAAAATAGTATAATTCCACCCACTTAAACGAAATGTTGGGGTATCGCCAAGCGGTAAGGCAACGGTTTTTGGTACCGTCATTCGAAGGTTCGAATCCTTCTACCCCATCCAATAGGTTGACGCGGGATAGAGCAGTCCGGTAGCTCGTCGGGCTCATAACCCGAAGGTCGTAGGTTCAAATCCTGCTCCCGCAACCAAAATACAAAACTCTCCCCAGGTATAATTTTGCCATCTAACAATCAAGTATGATAACTTATCTTCAATATATTACTCTATTAAGTACTCTTCATTATGATATATTTTTGGAAATTCAACTGTAAAACAAGCACCTATGCCGTTTGGGGTTATCTTATTTTGAAGTGTTATTTGACCATGGAAGTGATTTTGTATGATTTGGCTACTCATATAAAGCCCCAAACCAGTCCCCTGAAATTGATGTTTTGTGGTAAAATATGGATCAAAGATTTTATCTTTTATTCCATCGCTCACACCTCCACCATTGTCTTGTATACAAATCTTGATATTATCATTTTCTTCGAATAATAATATTGAAACTATCTTATCTTCAATTTGGTTGTGTACGAGAGCATCTTTGGCATTGGATAAAAGATTTAAAACTACTTGTGATAATAAATTATCACTCCCAAAATAATATATATTTGAATCTAAATCTTTATTGATCTTAATAAAATTATTATCATATGATGCTTGAACTATTGTGATTGTTTCATCGATAGAAGTTGCTATAAAAAACTTTCTTTTAAGTTGGTCTTTTTTGAAGAAATTTCTAAAGTTATCAATTGTTTTTGATAAAAACTCAGCATTTTTGATAATTTGGTCATTAGCATCAATAATATCTTTTTCTTCCAGTAAGGAGAATTCTTGTTTTAATTTTAATCCACTAATAGATGAAGTAATAGCACTTAGAGGTTGTCTCCATTGATGTGCTATATTTGCCATCATTTCACCAATGGCTGCAAGTCTGGTTTGTTGTTGTAATAATATATCTCTTTGGCGAAGTTGCTCTTGAGCAGTCTTTCGTTCTGTTATATCTCTTGAACCTGCATACAAGTACATTTTACCATCCAATTCTACACCAGCTGTTCTAACTTCAACATCAAATACATTACCATCTTTTCTTTTGTGTTTTGTTTCAAATGTTTTAGGATTTATTACAAGTTCAGAAATTGTTTTTGGGTTGAAGTCATTATCCCAGTCACATACATGTAAAGTTGATACTTCTTCTTTTGAATATCCTAAAGATTTTGCAAATGAATCACTAAACATAAATATATTGCCTTCCATATCAAGAATATGTATATAATCCCCAGCATTTTCAAGAATTGTTTTGACCCTACGAGTTTCTTCTATCAAAGAGTGTTCTAAAATTAATTTTTCAGTAATATCTTCAGCCAAACCTATATATCCATATATTTTACCATTAGAATCTTTTTGAGCTGTGACACTAAGTCTTATTTGAATAGGATTACCATTTTTAGCTATGTATGTCCAATTATGCTCATTTGGTAGATTTTTATCTGTTTTGATTACAAAAACTTTAAAAGTAGGTTCTATAATTTCACCTAATTCTTTACTAAATTCTTTTGATCGTTGTATAATTTCATTTTTATCATGTAATATTTCAGGAGTAATTTTACCAACTACATCATCTGCTTTATATCCGAGCATTTCTTCTGATTTATTATTGAAACTTGTAATAATTCCATTTTTATCTGTTGCAATCATTGCGTAAGCTATATTATTGATTAGAGCATTTTGAAATTCATTTTGTTGCTGTATTGTTGAAAGTTGATTTTTGATATGAAAAGTCATAGTATTAAATGTTTTTGCCAAATGACCTATTTCATCATCAGTATTGATATCAAGTTTAACATCAAAATTTTTATTGGAAACATTTTCTGCTGCATTAGTCAATAAAAAAAGATGTTTAGTTAATAAATATCCAATAGTGAGTAACAATATAGTAGTCAAAGCTATTTCAACCAAAGCTATTATAAAACTTTGTTCAAAAAGTTCACTTTTTGCATTTTGTAAGAATGTAGTATCGACACCAAAATAAACTTCAGCATAGGTTTGACCTAAAAAATCAATACTTGTTTTTGTATTATAAACATCAAAATTTGTATTGAATTCATTGTTTATTTTTGGTATTTCTTTTTCTAAATCCCATTTTGAAGAAGCAATAATTTGTTTGTCATCTTTTACAAAAATATATGATATCTTATTTGAATGTGTGAATTCATTTAGAAGTGAATTTAAGCTTGCATAATCTCTTGAAACTACAAGAGGAAGTAATGATGCATTAATATTTGATTTTGTCTCACTCAATTGCTTCATTGCTTGTGCAGTCAAATGATTTTCAATAAGTCTTGAGCTATTTGCAATTAGAAGACCTAGCATTATGATTTGAATTAATACAGAAAAAGCTATTAGCTTAAATCTGAGGCTTTTATAAAATTTCATTTAAGTCCCAAAAATCCCTTTGTTTCTTCCAACACAGGTTGTATAGAATCAAAATCCTTTTGTGAAATATCAATATAACTTTTATATCCTGTCTTTTGAAAAAATTCTAAACCTTTTGGTGATGATTGAAAGTCTATAAGAGCTTTTTTGATTAGCACAATTTTATTAGAGCCAAGAGAGGGATTTGCAATAGTAAAAAGATGTGGCATAGCAAAGTCTGATTCTATAATTCTAATTTGACTTTTTATATTTTCATCTGTTAGCTGTTGTATCGGGGTATGTGTAGTAATAGCAGCATCACTTTCATGTAATACTACACTCATTATTGCACTTGTATGCGATTTGTAATTCATAAGAGTAAAATCTATTCCATTTACAAAGCTTTCATCAATAAGAGATTTTATTCCAGCGATTGACGATACTGATAAATAGTTGGACATGGAAATTTTTTTGTTTTTCAAATCACTTATTTTTGAATATCCACTATTTTTTAATACTACAAAAATTGGTTTTAAATTAGTGTTATATCTAACAAGAGGTACAAATCCATCTTGTATATGAAGAAGTCCAAAATGAGGTCCAGTTATAATAATATCAAATTGACCTTTGGCAGTATCTTCAAAAAACTTTTCATAACTAGCCGAAGTATAAATTTGCACTTCTTGATTTAATTCAGAAGATAAAAAATCTTTTAATGGTTGATGAATATTTAATATTTTTAAAGCATCTGCATACGGTAAAACGCCGATTTTAATCCCATCAGCTAAAACACAACTAGTATATAATAGAATCAAACCTACAACTTTATTAAACTTCACATTACACCTCATAAAATAGTATGATAATACATTATTACAAAATGATAACACTAATGAACTTTGTTATAGCTTTTGTGTTTAAATCAAAAACTCAATAAAGAGAGCAGAATCACTCTCTTTAATATAAAACAATAAGTTTAGTGAATAGGTGTAATTTTATAACCAATGTTAGATAATGTGTTCATGATAGAATGAGTTGTTTTTTTTCTAATATTTTTTGCAACAGTTCTGAGTGTATCAATAGATATTGGTTTGCCATTTTTTTGTTTAAAATGTTCTTGAATTTCTTCATATGTAACTATTTTTGATATGTTTGCAATTAAGAGTTCAATTAATGTAATCTCTTGAGATGTTAATGTTATTTCTTCACTACCTTTTATAAAGCATTTTGCAGTATATGAATAAAAATATCCATCTTGAAGCTCAACCATATCATTAGTATTATTTGAAGATGTTTTAGAATTAGTATTGTTTTTAGCATCCCTTTTATCTTTTATCTTTTTACCAGTTTCATCAAGGTATTCAAAAAATAATGACTCTTTAAAAGGTTTTATAAAATATTTATCAATATCGTATTCAATCGCATCTAGTAAATAATCAGTTTCAGCATAAGCTGAAGTTACTACTATGATTTTATTCTTATCGAAAGCCCTTACAAATCTAGCAAAATCAAGTCCAGTATCACTATCTGGTAATCTTACATCTGTAATTATCAAGTCAAAATCATTATAACCTAAATCAAAACTTTCTGCAGCTTCTTGATATGTTGTTACATGTTTGACTTTAGCACCAAGTCTTGTTAAGATACTTACAAAATTGAAAGATATTACTTCATCATCTTCAATGTACAATATATTCAAATCTTTTATATTTGTGTATAACATGTTTTACTCTTTAATATAATATATGTAACTTTATCAAATAATTACTTAATATTTAATTTATTAAGTAATTAAAGACAAATTACTTGAACTTCATTTCTTATTGTTCATACAAAAATCTCTTTTGAGATTATTTAAATGTCCAAATACTCTGAGAAGTGATTCTTCCACCATTTTAGCTGTAATTTCCAAATCTTTATTATCGACTTTTTGTGCATTTTGACTAACAAATTTTTGTAAATTATTTGTGAATGTTATATTATTTAATTTAATATCATCAAGTACTTCTTGTGAAATCTTATATTTTGAACTTACATTATCTAACCAAATATTAAGTTTGTCAAACTGAGGTACTTTAAAATCTTCAAACTTACCAATTTTTGAGTAAGTATCATCTTTTAATCTAATAGCATCCACTTTTATTTGTGCAGTATCATAAACTAAATCAATATTACAAACTTTTTCTCTAGATTCAGGAATAAAACTTGCACGAGATGCAGCATTTACAAGTGAATCAGATAGTTTTGCTATATCTAAAGACATAGTAGATATATCAGTTGCAACACTTGCATTCTCTTGTGTTGCACTATCTAGCTTATTCACAGCATCACTAATTTGATTCATTGCTAATTCTTGCTCTTTTGAAGCACTAGTTACTTGCTCTATCATATCTATAGTTGATTTGATTTGATCATTTAGTTTATTGTACCCATCTATCATATTAGCAGAAATAGATTTACCTTCATTGGCTTGTTTGGATGCACTTCCTACTAAGGCTTTAATCTCTTTTGCAGCATCAGCACTTCTTGAAGCTAGATTTCTAACCTCTCCAGCAACCACTGCAAATCCTTTTCCTGCCTCTCCTGCAGTTGCAGCTTCAACTGCCGCATTAAGTGAAAGAATGTTTGTTTGGAATGCTATTTGATCAATTACTTCAATTGCATCATTTATAGCAGTGACTTTTTTATTTATCTCGTCCATAGATGAAGCAGTTGTATTTGCTAAATTTAATCCACTTGTTGCTGAATGATTAACATCTTTTGCTAAATTTGCCATATCAATAGTATTTTGTGCAGTACTTCTAATGTTTGAAGTAATTTCTTCGATTGCTGCAGCTGTTTCTTCAAGACTTGCTGCTTGAGAATTTGATGAATGTGATAAATTCGATGAGTTTTTTGATAAACCATGTGTACTAGCATTTAAGCTACTTCCTGCGTTCATAACCATAGCTAAAAGTTCACTAGTGTTGTTTCCTACTAGTTTGATAGCACTTGTGACACTTCCCAAATCTCCATATATTCCAGCATCATCTAATGTGTAATCAAATTTTGATTCACTATATTGTCTTAATGTATAATTTATTTTATTAAGTGTAGTATGTGTATCAACTATCATAAGGTTTAGCTTATTTTTAAGTTCTTCAACATAAGGATTTGATGCTGATGATTGTACTTCATATACAAAGAAACCATTTGCACATTTTTGTAATACATCACTAGCTTCTTCTATAACAATCTTATCTTTTTCAAGTCCAGCTTGAACTTTATCCATATATTTGTTGAATAGTGTTGTTACTTCACCAATTTCATCATTTGAAGTTATTGGAAGTTTAATATCAGAACTATTAGATTTTAAAAGATTTTCAAATCCATTTTTAAGTCCATCAATAGGTTTCGTAGCTCTTGTAATTGCCCAAAAGACAAGTCCAATTGTAAGCCATCCCAGAATTGTAGATGTTATAAAAATACTAAGAGCTATAGCATTTCTTTTACTATCTGAATCTTCAAGTGAAAAAGTTAAATCCATAACACCAATAACATCACCTTCATTTTGATTTGCATGACACATTAGACATTCATTTGTTGCAATCATAGGTCTTAACATTCTTATGAGATGGTTATCATCAGTATACTCTATTAATTCCTCTTTTTTTGAATTTAAGACTCTTAGTGCATCTGGGTCTTTTGTTACACTTTCTCCTGGAGAATATAAATCTAACAATGCTTGAGATTTTGAAACATTTAATGAATGAACTCCACTAATCGCTCCACCATCTTCTCTAGACTTTGCAATAATAGATGGATCACCTGTGTTCATAGCATTTCTTAAGCTTTGGAAGATTGCTGTACTTAACATATGTAAGTTTTCAGTTGTAGTTTCTATTGAAGTTTCTTCAACTTTTTTTACAGTTGTATAAATAACTGCTAAACTACTTAAACTTATCAAAGCCCACATAGCAAATACTATCTTATAGCTTATCTTTGAACTAATTAAATTAAAAACTTTGGTAATCACATCTTATCCTTTATCTGTCTATCTATGAAATATATGAAAAATTTAAACTATATTTTATTTTATACTAGAAATAAAAGATGCTAAAGATTTAATATCATCATCACTTAATTTTGAAGCAATTGGTTTTTTAACTGCTAACATACCATGAACATTTCTGCTTCCATCTTTGTACCCTTGCAATGCTGCAACTATATCAGCCTCAGCCCAACCAGCTATAATATCACTCTTACCTAAAGCTTTCTTCTCTGCACTTGCTCCATGACATGATGCACATTGTGTCTTATACAAATCTGCACTAGCAAAAGAGATTGACACTAACGCTAAAGTTGTAATTAATATTTTTTTCATTTTTTATCCTTAAAAGTAATTTTCATATCTTATTCATTTTGACCTTACATACAGCTTAAAGAATCTATATTTATACAAAATTTATACAAAAAAATAATATTTTATATGAATAAAGAAGAGATATTTATCTTTAACCTCCAGTTTCATAAAAAGCTCTTGAAGAATCTCCTTCGCTTTCATCACTCCATTTATTTTTTTCTGGTTTATTGGATAATACTTTTTTTAGAATTTCAATTGCACCATCTATATCACAATTTCTTACATAATCTCTTATACTCATGGCATCTTCAAAGTATAGACAAGGAATCAAAAACCCTTCAGCTGTAAGTCTTATACGATTACAACTAGCACAAAAATCATCAAGGTGAGGCTCAATAATACCAAATTCATATCCATCATCTAGTGCAAAATACTGAGCAGGTGAAGTTGAATTTCTTGGTATTTTTTTGAAATGGTATTTTGTAGATATAATATCTTGAATTTTAGAACTTTTTAATCCTTTAAGTCCACTTTTTGCATAAGAGTTTTCCATAAATTCTATAAATCTTATTACAAAACCTTCTTTTTTACAAAATTCTAGTAATGAAATAATTTCATTATCATTGATATTTTGTATTGGAACACAGTTTATTTTTACATGAAGACCGACCTTTTTTGCTTCAAAAATACCTTCTAAAACATCTTTTAAAACATCTTTTTGGGCTATTTTAGCAGCTTTATCTGCAATCAAAGAATCTAAAGAAATATTTATTCGCTTAAGCCCTGCATCTTTTAGTCTTTGGGCTACATTTTTGAGTAAAAAGCCATTTGTGGTAAGTGCTAAGTCAATATTGGAGTCATAATTATAAATCATCCCAATAAATTTATCCAAATCTTCACGAAGGAGTGGTTCACCACCTGTTAGACGAACTTTTTTAATACCTTGATCAATTGATGCTTTTACAAATTTGAACATATCTTCAAAGGATAGGATATTTTCTTTTGGAACCCAAGAAAAAGGTTTTTCAGGCATACAATACTGACATCTGAAATTACATCTTTCGGTTACTGAGATGCGAAGATAATCAACTTTTCTGCCGTGTCCGTCTATTAACATGTGAATCCTTTTTAATTAATAACTAACAATTAACAACTAACAATTGTGGAGTGACTTCGTCACAGCAAAATGCTATAAATAATGAGCGAAGCGAATACATAAATTATTAGTTATTAGCTATTAGTTATTCGTTTACAAGAATATCAAAGATATTTTTGTAAAACTTCTGGTATTTCTATACTCCCATCAGCCTTTTGGTAGTTTTCCATAATAGCTATAAGAGTTCTACCAACTGCTAAACTTGAGCCATTTAATGTATGTACAAGTTCATTTTTTTTATCTTCTTTGTATCTTATCTTAGCTCGTCTTGCTTGGAAGTCGTAAGTATTAGATATTGAGCTAATTTCTCTATATTTTCCTTGGGCTGGTAGCCAAACTTCTAAATCTATTGTTTTTGCTGCTCCAAAACCCAAATCTCCTGTACAAAGAAGTACTTTTTGATGAGCTAAACCTAAAGATGTCAATAAATCGCTAGCACAACTTACCATTTCATCAAAAATTTCTTCACTTTGAGATGGTTTGGTAATAGCTACAAGTTCAACTTTGTCAAATTGATGTTGTCTTATCATTCCTCTTGTATCTCTACCAGCACTTCCTGCTTCTTTTCTAAAGCAAGGTGTACATGAAGTAAGTTTCAAAGGAAGTTCTTCGCTGTTTATTATTTCATCACGATAAAGGTTTGTAAGACTCACCTCTGCTGTAGGAATCATATACAAATCTTCACCTTCTATTTTAAACAAATCATCTTCAAATTTAGGTAGTTGCCCCGTTCCAAGTAGTGATGCACTGTTCGCCATCACAGGTACATTCCACTCAATAAATCCTCTTTTACGGTTGAAATCAAGCATATAGTTTATCAAGGCTCTTTCTAGTCTTGCACCCATGCCACTAAGTGCGGTAAATCTACTTTTTGCTAGTTTTACACCTCTTGTAAAATCAAGCCAACCATTGATTTCACCAAGATCAAAATGCTCTTTTGGAGTAAAACTGAACTCTTTTGGAGTTAGAATCTTCTCTAAAACAACATTTTCATTCTCATCAGCTCCAATTGGAACTTCATCACTTGGTAAATTTGGCAAAGTCATAAGCTTAGATTCAAGCTCACATTCAAGCTCTTTTACTTCATTTTCTAATTCAATTTTTTTCTCTTTTAGGTTGTCAATTTCAATTTTGAGTTCGCTTGAATCAAGACCTTGTTTTTTGAGAGAACCAAATTCTGCTGAAAGTTTATTTTGCGTAGCTTGTAAATCTTCCATTTGAGTTCTAGTTTGTTTAGTTTTGAGGCTTAATATTTTTAAATCTTCTAAAATTTCAGAGCTTACCCCTTTTTTAGCCAGTTTTGTACAAACTAAATCAAAATCTTTTTGTAATAATTTAACATCTATCATTTGTTCATTTCCATTATTATATTTACACAATTTCCATCAACTTGATGGCTAAATTTATGTTTTTTGCAAAATTTAGTATTACCTTGCTCACACATCTGCTCAGCTGTACTGATAGCAACTTCTATAGTGTCACATTCAGTCTTTTCTTTCCAGTTTTTTCTTTTCTTTGCACACCCACAAAGTTTTTCTACTAATACAGTAGCCATTAACAAACCTCCATTTGAAAATATCCAATTGTGGTATCTTAGCAAAAAATTGATAAAATATGCTTTGACTTATATCAAATATAGATTTTAGTAGTAATAGTTGGGGTTTTTTGGTTATGTAATTAAACCTTATCAGTAAAAGGGTAGATATGAAAACATTTTTTAAAGTATGGTTGCCTATTATTCTGGGAGTTGTGGTTGTTTTTTATATGACATCTAAGTTTATACAACCTCCAGTTGAAAAAAAATTAGTAATTGCAAGTGGTGGAGAAAAAGGTCATTATTATAAAATGGCTTTGGAATATAAAAAATTGCTAGAAAATGAAGGGGTAAAAGTAGAGATACTTAAAACTGCTGGAAGTGAAGAAAATCTTAAACTTTTACTTGAAAAGAAAGTTGATATAGCATTTATTCAAAACGGAATAATCCACAATGGTAATAAAGAAAAACTTTTTTCTTTGGCAAATGTATTTTATGAGCCATTATGGTTTTTTTATCGTGATGATGGGTTTACTAGAAATTATGAAGTGGAATTTATCGGCTCAAAACTATCTCTAGGAATTGAAGGTAGTGGAACTAAGTTTTTATCTTCACTAGTGCTAAATCTCAATGGATTAAATGAAACTAATAGTGAGTTTTTGTATTTATCTGCTGGAAAATCTAGAGATATGCTTGAACGAGGTGAGATTGATGGGATGTTTTTTATAGGACAAGCTGAGTCAAATATAGTGCGGTCACTTCTGGAAAATCCTAATATAAGACTTTTTTCATTTTCAAGAGCCCAAGCATATGCCAGAAATTTGCCGTTTTTGACATCACTTGATTTATATGAAGGTACTTTGGATATGTATGCAAATCTTCCATATGATGATGTGACACTACTTGGTTCAACTGCTAGTTTGGTGACACATGAGGATGTGCCAAGTGAGTTGGTAAGGTTTTTTGTAAAACAGTTACCAAAAGTTCATGAAAGTAGTGGACTTTTTGAGCGTACAGGAGAGTTTCCATCTATTGCAAACTTAGATACACAAATCCATAATGAGGCATTTATGTATTTTACCTATGGAGATACTTGGCTTGAGATGATTTTTCCTTATTGGGTAGCATCCAATATAGATAGGTTAAAAATCCTTCTAATTCCACTTTTGACACTACTTTTCCCGCTTTTCAAAGGAGTCGTTCCACTTTATGTTTGGACAGTGCGGTCTAAAATCTATAAATGGTATGACAAAGTAAATGAGATTGATGATGAAATAGACAAAAAAACAAAAGATGAGCTAAAAGATATCATAGTGAAATTGGAAGATTTAAAAGTTGAAATCCAAAATCATACGAAAGTGCCATTATCATATATGGGGGAGTATTATAATCTACTCTTACATATAGATTTAGTTATCAAAAAAGCTGAAAACCATCACGCTCTTGATGCGTGATTTGCAATCTTTTGTGATATTTCTTCTTTTTTGACATAGTCTGCACCCATACTTACAATAAATGTAGATGCTTCTTCAATAGTTAGAGTTGTTGGAATAATAAGACTTCTTGATACAATAACGGTATATCCGCTTGTA
Source organism: Arcobacteraceae bacterium (assembly GCA_023229945.1). Classification (GTDB taxonomy): domain Bacteria; phylum Campylobacterota; class Campylobacteria; order Campylobacterales; family Arcobacteraceae; genus UBA6211. The sequence goes on from JALNYH010000007.1 coordinate 41,987, forward strand.
GGATTTGGGGATGTTGGTACAAAAAGTACTAGTGTATCAGCGTGTTTATTTAGCACATAAGCTGGTACCCAAACATTTTCTTTTGGATATTCTACCAAAACAACTTCTTTTTTTGAACCATCACCATTTTGCATAAATAGTTCGGTAATTTTTTTTGATACAGAATAAATAGTTCTTATAGCTGGAATTTTTTCTAGTGCATATTCAATCCATGAAAGTACAAAAAATTTACCTGATTTTTCTATAAAGTAGCCAAGAAGTACTAAAAAAGCTAGTGAAAATGAAATTATAAATGCTGTATATAAAGAACTATTGGTATAGCTTGATAAAAAATCAAATAATGACAAACTAAAGCTTTGAACCCAAATAACAACTTGTACAACAACCAATAGTGGTACAACAGATAATGTACCAATGAGCAAAAATCTACCCCAATCTCTCATGGACTAACACTCCTGTATAACTATTTCTTTAATAAATTTTGGATATTATACCATAAAAATAGGTGATTAGTAATTAGTGGTTAGTAATTGGTATATTGAAAAGATTTTTTTTCTAGTACACTAATTCCAAATATATCAATTACCAAATACACCAATAAAGGATTTTTTGTGAGAATTTTATCTGGTATTCAGCCTTCAGGTACATTGCATATAGGTAACTACTTTGGGATGATTAAAAAAATGGTTGAATCTCAAAATGATGGAGAGTTATTTGCATTTATTGCATCTTATCATGCTTTGACATCAGTAAAAGATAGTGATGCTTTAAAAACAAATATTTTTGAAGCTGCGGTTAATTTCTTGAGTCTTGGGCTTGACCCAAATAAATCAACTTTTTGGGTTCAAAGTGATGTTCCTGAAGTGTTAGAGCTTTATTGGTTTTTGTCAAATCATACTGGAATGGGGTTACTTGAACGAGCTCATAGCTACAAAGATAAAGTTGCAAAAGGGATACTAGCAAATCATGGGCTTTTTTCTTATCCTATATTGATGGCTGCTGATATATTACTTTATGATAGCGATGTAGTGCCTGTGGGGAAAGACCAGATTCAACATATTGAAATGGCTAGAGATATTGCAAATAGTTTTAATATTTCATACAAAAAAGAGCTCTTAAAACTACCAATTTCAAAAGTAGATGATGATGTGGCTACGGTTTTGGGAACTGATGGTGCAAAAATGAGTAAAAGTTATGGAAATACTATAGATTTATTCGCAACTCCTAAGCAACTCAAAAAACAAGTAATGGGTATTGTAACAGATTCTACACCACTTGAAGAGCCAAAAGATTATGCCAACTGTAATATTTACTCACTTAGTAAGCTTTTTATGAGTGAAGATGAACTGTCTCTTTTAAGAGATAAATATGCTACACCAAATATGGGATATGGACATTTTAAACTTGATTTACTAGATGCGATTACAAGATATTTTGAGCCATATCAAGAAAAAAGAGACTATCTAATGAAAAATCCTGATGAGGTAAGAGATATATTGAGTGATGGTGCAAAAAAAGCAAGAGTTATAGCAAAAGCTAAACTAGAAACTTTAAGAGGAGTTGTGGGACTTTCTTGAATTAATAACTAATAATGAATAATTTAGGAATTCGCTTCGCTCATATTTTTTTAATGTGACGAAGTCACACTATAGTTATTAATTGTTAATTATTAATTGTTAGTTAAAGTCTTGGTAGTTGCCATTTTTGCTTATATGCAACTATCCTCATAGTCAAAAACACTCCAAAAACTATAAGTGTTGTTAAGCTATTTAAAAGCTCTAAATGATATAAGATAAACATACAAAGAGATATAAGTATAGCAATAGTTCCATAAAACTCTTTTTTTAGGATAAATGGGATTTGATTTAGTAAAATATCTCTTATTATTCCACCGCCAAGAGCTGTTACAAATCCAAGTATTATGACACCAAAAAGATTAAACCCAGATTCCAATCCAACAAACGAGCCAGTAATAGAAAATGCACAAAGTCCTATGCTATCAAATATTATAAACAAGAATTTATTGCTTATTTGATGTTCTTCTTGGAGATGGAGTTTGAGTAAAATTGCAATTATAATAGCACTAATAACTGTAATACTAGGATAATAATTGATAAAAGCAAAAGGTGTTCTATCTGCTAATAAATCTCTTATGATTCCACCACCAAGAGCTGTAAGGGCTGATAATATCAAAATACCAAGAATATCTAATTTCTTATGATAAGCAATCAATAATCCACTAATTGCAAATGATGCAATTCCGATAATATCTGATACTATTAATAAATTCATTTTAAATTTCCTAATACCTCTATAATTGCTTCTTTTTCAAGTAGTTTGATATTATATTCAAGTTTATCTTCATTCCACGAAGAATCAATATTGATAGATTTTTGGAGAATTACCTCTCCTTCATCATAATGATTGTTTACAAAATGAATAGTCACACCACTATATTTTTCTTTGTTTGCCAAAACAGCTTCATGCACAAATCTACCATACATCCCAACTCCACCATATTTTGGAAGTAGGGCTGGGTGGGAATTGATGATTTTATTTGAAAAACTATCTACTATTTCATGACCTATTTTTTTCATATATCCAGCTAACAACACAAAATCAACTTTGTACTGTAGCAGTGTATCTTTTATTTTTTCATCCAAATTTATATCTGGATAAAGTTTTGAGTTGATTATGATACAAGGAATATTAGCTTTATTGGCTTTGTTTATAATATTTGCATTTGAATTATTGGTTATCACTAAGGCTAAGTTTATATTAGGTAGTAAATTTTGTTGTTTAGATTCAATTATATAATCAAATGCACTACCATTATGCGATGCTAAAATTGCTAAATTCATCAAGTCCCTTATTTTTTTTGTATTGTATCATAAGTGGAATTAATACATATTTTATCTTGTAACCATAAAGTAATAGTTTTGCTTAATAATTCTAGTCTAAAACTTCAAATAATCTGACAATAAGGGAAATAATGTTTGTTTTTAAAAGTGTAAAAAGTAAATTAAATTTTATAAGTGCTTTGGCTATGGTTGGATTTATAATTATAATTATATTGCAAATGAAAATGAATTCAAAGACCAATGAATTAAATAATTTGATTAATATAAACAATGAAATATCTCAAGATATAATAGGTTTAGAAAATATAGCAATGAATATCAAAAATCAAGAGAATTTTATAAAACTTTATGATGAAATATCGATAAAAATAGGAAATCTAGATAAATCTCTAAAATCTGAAGGTATTGCTATCAATGTAGAAGAGAATTTATTGAATCATCTTTTGATATTGAAAGATATTTTTCTAAAAATCAATCAAATAGCTATAGAAAATGACAAATTAATAGAGCTTATGTATGAAAAAAAGAATTTTGTTTTGGAAACTTTTGAAAAGAAGTATGATTATAAAGTTTTACAGTATTTAAGAACAATTGAGTTAATGGAAAAAGATTTTTTTATATTTAATAGTGTTGATTTGGATAAGATTAAAGTGGAAATGATGAGAACTAGTAGAGCTATTAGAGATTCTGATTCACTTCAAGGTGATATTGAAGCTCAAAATGAACTAATTAAGCTAATTAGAGAGTATGCAAATCTTTTTTCAGTAGTTGTAGACAACACACAAAGTATAGGATTATACGATAAGTCTGGATTGATAAAAGAGTTGATTGATTCAAGTGATATACTCAAAGTCAATTCTCAAAAGTTTCATACTACTTTATTAGATAATGTATCTTCAAGTAATTCAAATACTTTTAATATAATTTTAGTGTTTTCAATATTGATTATTGCTGGGGTTTTTATAGCTGTATGGTATATTTCAAAAGGAATTACATCTAGTTTAAAAAATTTAAATTTAGGGCTTAATGGCTTTTTTGAGTATATCAATAATAAAACAAAAACAGTAAACCAAGTAGAGATATTAACTCAAGATGAAGTTGGTGAAATGTCAAATAATGTAAATCAAAATATAGAAAAAAGTGTAGCTTTATTTAATCACAATTACGAGGTATTGCAAGAGGCAAATGACATATTACAAAAAGTTGCAAATGGATTTTATGGGTACAAAATTCCTCATCACAACAATGTATCCCCTGAAGTAAAAGAGCTAATTATTAATGTAAATAAGATGTTAGATGAGACAAAAGCAAAGTTTGATATTTTGAATGTGGCACTTGAGGCATATGGAAGTTATGATTTTGAGCATATTATCCCAAAAGAGAATGAAAAAGGGCTTTATGGGGATTTTGGTACTTTGGTCGCAAGTACTAAGCTAATAGGAAATAATATATCAGAGTTTTTGGCAATGATTATGAATACAGGAGATTTACTAAAAGATGATACAGATATTTTGAATCAAAATGCACTATCTCTTTCAAATGCTTCCAATTTACAAGCAACAAGCTTAGAAGAAACAGCAGCTGCACTAGAAGAAATTACAGCTAATATTACATCAAATACTCATAATGCAAAGAAAATGGGTAATTTTGCAAAAGAGCTTTCTGTGTCATCAAAACATGGTAGTCAATTGGCTCAAAAAACATCTAGTTCTATGGATGAGATAAGCTCTCAAGTAGAAGTTATTAATGACGCTGTAGATATGATTGACCAAATTGCATTTCAAACAAATATTTTATCTCTTAATGCGGCAGTTGAAGCAGCCACTGCAGGTGAAGCTGGCAAAGGATTTGCCGTTGTTGCTGCAGAGGTGCGGAATCTAGCTTCAAGAAGCTCTGAAGCTGCAAAAGAGATAAAACATATTGTATCTCTAGCTTTAGAAAAAGCACATGAAGGTAAGCTTATAGCTAATGAAATGAATAAAGGTTATGAGCTATTAAGCAATCAAATCAATGAAACTTTACAAATTGTTGATGATGTATCACAAGCTAGTGTTGAGCAGTTAGCTGGGATTGAACAAATCAATAATGCAGTAACAATTCTAGATAAAAATACTCAAATAAATGCTGGAAGTTCAATGTATATAGGTGAGCTTTCTACAAAAATTTCAAACCTAGCAAATCAACTTGTAAATGCAGCATCAAGGGCTAAATATAAAGTTGAAGCAAGAGAACAAGTGTGTGATATAGATTTGGTTTATAAAACAGCAACATTAAAAAATGACCATATATTATTCAAAAGCTCAAATTTTAATAAAGTTGGTACTTATTCAAGTTGGCAAGTTACTGATTGTCAAAGTTGTGATATGGGAAAATGGATGATTGAGTCTGAATCACAAGGTTTAGAGTTTACTAAATCTAAAGAATGGATTGCCTTAAAAGAGATACATAGTGATGTACATAAGTTTGTACAAAAGTATATTGATTTAAATCATCAAAGGGCTACTAATAATGATTTGAGGGATTGTTCTGAGGTTATAGAAATAAAAACAATAGCTTTATTTGATAAATTAAATGAAATTAAAGCTATAAATTGTAGAAATTTAAAGGAATAAAAATGTTGCCTAATAGATGGGAAAAAGCTCTTAAAGAACTTGATTTCGCATTTCAACCAATTGTTGGTATTACTAATGGGAAACTTGTAGCCGTAGAAGCATTGCTTAGAAATACAAAAGAGGCTGGGTTTTTATCTATTTTTAATTGTTTTGATGAGGCATTTGCTGATGGAGTGCTATATCAATTTGACTTAAAATTAAGATTAAAAGCTTTAGAAAAGTTTTCACAATTAGAAATAGATAATATTCAGCTATTTTATAATTTAGATAATAGATTACTTTATATGCCAGATTATAAAACTGGTAATACAAAAAAACTTCTTGATAAACTTAATCTTAGTAAAAAAACATTATGTTTTGAAATGAGTGAAAAGGGGACATTAAAAGATCCAAACTCTATTACCAATATGGTTAATATGTACAAACAAGAGGGATTTGATATAGCTATTGATGACTTTGGTACAGGAATTTCAGGATTGAAACTGTTGTATTATAGTGAGCCAAATTATATCAAAATTGATAGATTTTTTATTCAAAACATAGAACGAGATTCTAAAAAAAGACATTTTTGTTCATCTATTGTTAAAATGGCACATACTATGGGAATTCGAGTCATTGCTGAGGGTGTAGAGACTATTCCAGAGTATTATACTTGCAAAGATATAGGTGCAGATTTAATCCAAGGATATATGATACAAAAACCCAAAACTGATATATCTAAAATCAAACTAACATATAGCTCAATCAAAGAATTATATATAGAAGACAAAAGGAAAAGTGAACAAAACCTCATAGATAAAGATAAAATTGAATTTATTGAGCCTCTTCAAGACAATAGTTCCTTACATGCATTATTTACATATTTTAAAACTCACCAGAAAAATACCTTTGTACCTATCATTGATAAATTTAACCATTTAGTTGGAGTTGTAGAAGAAAGAGATATCAAAAATATATCTTATTCACAGTATGGGCTTTCTCTAGCTCAAAATACATCTTTTAGCTCGAAACTTGGAAATTTTGTAAAAAATTATTGTGCGGCAGAGGTTAGTTGGGGTATTGATAAAGTATTGGAGCTTTATAATATCAATGAAAGTCAAGTTAATAATGGAATATTTCTCACCCAAAATGGGAAATATTACGGATTTGTAGGGGTACATAATCTTTTACTTTTATCATATAAAAGAAACCTAGAGATTGCAAAGGATCAAAATCCACTTACAAAATTACCAGGCAATAAAAAAATTGATGAATATATAAATAGTGTTTTAAATCATCAAAACGATGAAATATATTATTTTGTTTATTATGACTTTAATGATTTCAAACCTTTCAATGATATTTATGGTTTTCGTCAAGGGGATAGGGCAATATTACTTTTTGCAGATTTATTAAGTAAATTATCAAAAGATATTTTTGTAGGACATATTGGTGGGGATGATTTCTTCTTAGGGTTTTCTCATGAATCATATGAAAAAGTTTATAAAATAGTTTATGATATACAAAGAAGCTTTGAGAATTCGGCTAAAACACTTTATAACAAAGAAGATTTAGAAAATAAGTGTATTATGGCAAAAGATAGATTTGGAATTTTGAGAAAATTTGAACTTCTTAGTGTAAGTGCTGCAATACTTGAAGTACATTCTAATGTAAACAATAATTTTGATGAGGTTTTGGGGAAATTGAAAAAAAGTTCAAAACTTAGTTGTAGTCCAGTTGGAAGTTCGTTGTGTAAGGTAAAGTTAATTTAAAAGAGAGTTTTAGAATATCTAAAAGCCCCCTTGGGGACTTTTAAAACTTTTCTAGCAAGAATAAGTACTTTTTACTTCAAAAGGAGTAGGTCTTGCTTCATAAGGCCAAACTTGAGTTTCAAATTTGTAGTGTTGGTAAGTATCTATAAATAAATCTGTCATTACAGGTTTTAAGAAATCATTGTCTCTAACTAATGCTTCTAGTGAACCTCTTAGAGTATGTGGCATTTGTGGAATACCTTTTTCTCTGATTTCATCAAGACTTAATTCAAATAAATCTTCATCCATTGGTCCTATTGGTTCGTATTGGTTTTTGATACCATCAAGTCCTGCAAGAAGCATAGCTGCAAATCCTAAATATGGGCAAGCTGTACTATCTGGGAATCTCATTTCAATTCTTGTAGCTTTTTCACCAGCACCATAAGGAATTCTACAACTTGCACTTCTATTTTGTGAAGAATAAGTCAAGATTGAAGGTGCTTCAAATCCTGGGATTAATCTTTTGTATGAGTTTGTACTAGCATTTGTAAATGCAGCAACTGCACGAGCGTGTTTAAAAATACCACCAATATAATGTCTAGCAGTATCACTTAAATTACCATATTCACCTGGCTTGTAGAATAAGTTTTTACCATCTTTCCAGATTGATTGGTGTACATGCATACCATTACCATTGTCACCATAAAGTGGTTTTGGCATAAATGTAACAGACTTACCATTTAAATGTGCAACCATTTTGATTACATATTTTAGTTTTTGTACATTATCAGCAGCTTCTACTAAAGTATCAAATACTATACCAATTTCATGTTGACCTTGAGCAACTTCGTGGTGTCCAAGTGTAACTTCTAGTCCAACTTGCTCTAATACTTGCATCATTTCAGCTCTTAAATCTACACTATTATCAATAGGAGCTACTGGGAAGTATCCACCTTTTGTTCTTGGGCGATGTCCCATATTACCTTGATCATAACTTGTTGAATCATTCCATTCACCATCTTCAGTATCTAGTTTGTAGTAAGACTCATTTGATTTATCAATAATTTTTACATCTTCAAAAATAAAGAATTCATTTTCTGGTCCAAAATATGCAACATCACCAACACCAGCATTTGCAAGATGTTCTAATGTTTTTTTAGCAATACTTCTTGGACATTTCTCATATAATTGACCTTTGTAAATATCGTAAACATCACAAATCATAATTACTGTAGAATCAGCAGTAAATGGATCTAAAAACGCAGTTTCAACATCTGGTTTTAAAACCATATCAGATCTGTTGATTGGTTGCCAAGCTTCAATTGATGAACCATCAAATGGCATACCATTATTTAATAAATCAGCTCCAACTGCTTTCATATTATATGTAACATGATGCCACATACCTTTCATATCTGTAAATCTAAAGTCAACGAATTTTACTTCATTTGCTTTACAGTACTCAAAAAACTCTTCTACACTATTTACGAATTTTCCCATCGTGAAACTCCTTTGAATTATTATAATGATATTGTATCTAAATTAAATATTGATTTTCTTAAAATAGGTGGTTAAAAAATAACCACTTTTGGAACTCTTTGTTCATAATATTGTGCTTTTGTATAACCAATTTTTTTTGCAAGGGCTATTGAATCACTATAGAAAGAGCTAATATGCTCTATTTTATGTGCATCACTACCAAATGTTATTGGAATATTTAAATCATACGCAATTTGAAGCAATTCAACTGAAGGATAAATTTCTTCAATTGGTTTTCGTAAACCTGAAGGATTTATTTCTATTGCCATATTTGATTTTTGTATTTCTTTTAATGCATCATAAGCTATCGTTGTGATACTTTTTTTTGGTAGGTATTTGAAAACTTTAATCAAATCAAGATGTCCAACGATATCAAAAAGTTTAGATTGAGCCATTGTAGAAATTGCATCAAAATATTCTGCCCATATCAAATCAATATCTTTATCATCATATCCACCTATAAATTCTGGATTATCAAAGCCCCATTTATTGATAAAATGGACTGAACCTATAAAGTAATCTACTTGTTTATTCAATACTTTTGGTTCAATATAAGGAGGCAAAAAATCAACTTCATATGCAAAAAGAATTTTTATTTGTTCTGAATATTTATCTTTCAATCTCTCAATTTCACTTTCATAAAAATCCATATCATCTAAACTCATACGATATTTGGTATCAAAATTCATAGGTGCATGACAACTAAAACCAAATACATCAATTTTTTGCTTTATTGCTTCAAGTATGAACTCTTCCATAGTACCAGTTGCATGATTACATAGCGAGGTATGGTTGTGTAAATCAATTTTTAATTTTTTCATGCAAGAAGCCCCGCACCATTAATTTTATGGCTTCTATCATCAGCGTATATTCTTTTGCTATCTTTTAAATCATATTTCCAAATAGGTGCATTTTGTTTGAAATCTTCTACAAATTCATCTATCATTTCTAGTGCTACTCTTCGCTTTGGTGAGCAAACTGCAGCAATATATGAGCTTGTATGATTTGGTACATCACCCAAAGAGTGAGCCATAAGTACATACGCATTTTTTGCATTTGCTTGTTGTTGCCAACTTTGAAACCAATTATTTAATATAGGCTCATATATATCAAAGCTCAGTCCATCTATACCATCTTCATCTCTTACTACACCTACGAAGGTAATAATAGCACCGAAGTTTTTATCTTTCATCTCTTGATACCATTTATTTGTGATAGCTTCTACATTTAAGCTACCGTTATATATTTCTAACCCGTTCATAAAAAAACCTTTGATTAATTAATAACTAACAACTAATAATTCCGGTATTCGCTTCGCTCATAAAAATATTAGTGACGAAGTCACACTATAATTATTAGTTATTAACTGTTAGTTGTTATTTATCCCCCACATACTGGTGGCAACAACGAAACCTTATCCCCACTTTTTAACTCAATATCTCTTGAAGTGATAATTTTGTCATTTAGTGCAACGGCACAACTATTAAGCCAAGAAGATACTTGAGAATCGTCTTTTAAAATAACACTTAGTTCATTAAGTGATTTTATATCCAGTTCCATTGGTTCTTTTGAAATAGGACCTAAAAATTCTACTTTTACCATACATATTCCTCTTAGTTTTTCAGTATATTAGCAACTTTATGTTATCATACCAAAATTTCATTTAGAGGTTACAATGATTTTATCGAAAATTGACTATTTAAACCTTTTGCCATTTTATGTTTTTGTCAAAAAAAACATAACTAGTACTCAAATCAAAGCTATAATCAACTATAAAAAATCTTATCCATCTCAAATAAATAATGAATTCAGATATAAACGAACAGATGCAGCCTTTATTTCATCAATAAAATCAAAAAATTGTAAATGTACAGATGTTGGAATAGTTGCCAAAGATTCTGTGTGGTCTGTACTCGTTTTGATAAATGAAGCTAATAAAAATGACTTTGAATCCAATACATCAAATATACTTGCAAATATTTTAGATATTCAAGGTCAAGTTGTAATTGGGGACAAAGCTTTAAAAATATACTACAAAAATGAAGATGAATTCATTGACTTAGCTCAAATATGGTATGAAAAATATGGAATTTCTTTTGTATTCGCAAGATTTTGCTATAACAAACATGGAAACTACTTTCAAAAACTAGCAAAAAACTTTGGACACTCTAAAATAAGAATACCACAATATATACTCAAAAATGAAGCAAAAAAAACTGGTTTGTCTCAAAAACAAATTTTGGATTATTTACAACAAATCAAATACAATATTGGTATAAAAGAAAAAAAATCTTTAAAACTTTTTTTCCGAAAAATAGATGAAAAAAAACTTCTTAAATAATATATATCTGACACTTATTGCCATAATTTTAAACTTTGCATTTAAGATATATCTAGCTTCTATTATCCCAAAAGTAAGTCTTGGGATTTACTATACTATGATAGATATAATTTCACTTTTTTTACTTATTTTTATAGGTTCAAGGTCATCTATGGTTGTATATTACAACCAAACACAAGATGATAAAACTATTTTAAACTTATTTAGGTATTCATTATTTCTAGTAACTATTATTTCACTTATATTTATTATCCCTTTTGCAAAAGATTTTTTACAAATTGAAATATCATACTTATTTTTTGCATTACTTTTGATATCCCAAGCCATTTATACATATTTTTTCAATCAACTTGGAATTTATAGACTCTATAAAGAAACCAATATTATCACAATTTTTGAAGTGAGTTTTATTATTGTTTTATTTTTTGTATTCAATTATTTTGTTGGGTATTTTGAGAGTTTGATACTTGCAACCGTAGGGAATTTCTTGGTTTTAAGTGTATATATACTTTATAAAAAACCATCCCCTGAGCCATCTTTAGCAAAAATAGATATTACACCTCAAACAAAAAAGTTTATCTCAAATTCTTTTATTGCTTCATTAGAATTTGCCCTTGGAATGCTTAGTATCTATATATCTGTAATCTTTTTTACAAAGTACTTTACACTTTTTGATTTGGCTGATTTTCAAGTAGTTGTAAAATCAATTTACTTTTACTTTTTGGCTCTTTTTGTGTTCCCAATATTTAAGTTTGTTTTTCCAGAACTCTCTTTATTGGTCACTCAAAATAATATTGAAGAACTAAAAAGACTTCAATCTTGGATTTTTAAATATTCATTGATAGTAACTGTTATTGCATCAATTTTGACTTTTGTATTATCTTCTTATGGAATTGTTTATCTTTTTGGGCAAGAGTATGCAAATAGTACAACATTATTATTACCATTAATATTAGTTTATTTTTTTGTAATACAAAATGGTTTCTTATCATCTTTGATTAAAAGTAAAAATGGATTTAAAACTACATTTATAATACGATTTATTGGTATAGTTGTATTTGTTGTATCATTTTATGTTTTAGAAGTTTTTACGCATATGGCTGTTAATGTAATTTATGCTTTTTTAATAGGACATTTGATAACATATATTTTATTAAAAACAAAATCAAGTATCTAAGAAAGGTTTAATTTGGGGATTTTTGAATCAATCATTTTAGGAATAATAGAAGGTTTTACAGAATTCTTGCCAATATCTTCCACTGGACATATGATAATAGCTGCTGATATGATGAGCATTGCTGAAAACAATATGACAAGTGCTTTTATGATTATTATACAATTTGCTGCTATTTGGGCAGTTGTATTTAATTATAAAGATAAATTTACTCCCAAAAAAATAGAACTTTGGAAAAAAATTGTACTTGCCTTTATCCCTATTGGTGTAGTTGGATTTTTGTTCGCTAGTACTGTAAAAGAGCTATTTGATTCAACTGTTGTGGCGTATGGCTTTATAGTAGGTGGTATTATCTTTTTGATAGTAGAAAAGTATTATAAAAATGAAGAGCATTTGATAGATGATGTAGAAAAAGTGAGTTATAAACAAGCCCTTTATATAGGACTAGCTCAAATATTTGCCCTTATTCCAGGGACTAGTAGAGCTGGAGCTACCATCATAGGTGCTATGCTTGTAGGATTGAATAGAAAAGCAAGTGCAGAGTTTTCTTTTCTTTTAGCAATTCCTGTAATGTGTGCTACAACTGGATACGACTTGGTAAAACATTATGATGAGTTTGTAGGTGCAAATTTGATAGTATTGGCTGTTGGTTTTGTGACATCTTTTATTGTTGCATATATAACAGTGAAACTTTTTATTAAATTCTTAGAAAACTTTACATTTGTAGCTTTTGGTATTTATAGGATTATTATTGGATTGTTGCTTTTAGCGTTTTTTGTATAAACTTAGTGAATAGTGAGTAGTGAAGAAAATACGATTCACGATTCACGATTCACGATTTCATCAAGAATCTTCCCAGCCCCATTTGGCTTAATACTACTTTTTAATCGTCCACTTAAATCTTCCACATCACAAGTATCTAATATTTCAAAAAACTTTTGGCTACATAATTCATTTTCTCTTAATACAAAACCCAAATTTTGCTCTTTTAGAAATAGGGCGTTGTAGTATTGATGGTCACTTGCTGCATATGGATAAGGTACAAAAATCGTAGGAACAGCATTTGCACAAAGTTCCCAAAGTGTACTTGCTCCTGCACGACTTACTGCAAAATCAGCTTTTGAGATAAAATCAACCAAATTTGGACTAAACGCAAAAAGTTCAACATCCATAATTTGTAGATTCAGATATTCTTGTTGAACTTTTTCAAAATCATTTTGACCACATTGATGTATGATTTTTATCCCTCTTTGGTTTAGTTCTTTTGCCACATATAAAGCAAAGTTATTGATAGCCCTTGCACCTTGTGAACCACCTAAAAAGATGATTGTTTTTGTTTCTTTTCTGATTCTAGAAGTCTCAAAAAACATATTATCAACTGGATAATCACATAAAAAGAATCTTTTATTATACGAGGTAAATAGTTTTTTTGCCCAAATGGAGCTTAGTTTATTTAAAGAGCCCATTTTTGAGTTTTGTTCATGAATAAAAAGTTTTGAACTATTAAAAAAAGTTGCAAATACAGCCGGTGCTGCACTAAATCCACCTACGCTGATGACTTCTTTTATATTGTATTGTTTGAAAATATTTCTAACATAAAAGGATGCTTTGATTATCTTAAAAAGTGATTTTATTTTACCAAAAATTCCTTGATTGACTACCCCTTTTGTTTCTAAAAATATTTTTATATCTATATTTTCATACTCTTCAAACCACATTTTATCTTGCCCTGAAGTTGAACCAATATATACTATTTTATACCCTCTACTTACTAGTTCATCAATAAAAGTTTTTGCAACTTTTAAATGCCCTCCAGTGCCACCACCAGTTACTACTATAAACTTATTTTTTGTCATTTTTTACTTCTTTACTAATAGATAAGACCAATCCAATACAAACAGAAATGGCTAATAATGCACTACCACCATAACTTAAAAATGGTACAGCGATACCTTTTATTGGAAAAATACCAGATATTCCAAAAGAGTTGATTAAAAAAGCAATAGCAATCATAAGTCCAATTCCAAGTGAAAAAAGATGATAAATAGGATCTGTTACTCGAGCACTTATTTTAAATATTCTCCAAACTACAAGCATTAGCAAAGAAACTATGAGAAACAAGCCAAAGAATCCAGCTTCTTCCGCAATACCAGCTAGTACAAAGTCTGTATGAACTTCACTTAAAAAACCAAGTTTCAAAAACCCTTCACCTACACCAGTTCCACTTAATCCTCCATTTGCTATAGCATTTAGTGAATGTCCCACTTGATAGGGTTCTGGGAAATCTTTTACTCTTAAATACTGATCAGCCCAGCTAGGTAAAAAGAACAATATCCCATCTTGAACACTACTCCACCAGCTTTGAATTCTATTTATTCTATGCGGTGCAACAACAATCAAAATTGTTATTAGTAAAGCTCCAATTGCACCCAAAATTAGAAAAATTTTAAAACTACGATTTGCAAAAATCATCATAATAAATAAAACAACACCCAATAAAACTATTTGACCCAAATCTTTTTGCAAAAAAGCAACCAAAAAAACAACCAACCCAAAAACACCAAAATATGGAAGAAGTAGTATGGTTTCATCTTTTAGACTCATTTTTTTTGGTTTGTCCAATATTCTTCTATGAAATGACCATGCTAAAAAGTAAATAAATCCTATTTTAAAAAACTCTATTGGTGAAAGAGAAAAGCCAGGAAGTCTAATCCATCTATTCGCACCACCTGAGGCTGTTACTAAAAATGATGGTAAAAATGGCATTATAATCATAACTCCCATAAAAACAAAAAATAATGTAAATCCAACATATTTGATAGTTTTATCTGGTTTTAATGTGGATATCCACCACATAAGAGCAATAGAGATACTACCAACTAAACATTGTCTGAAAAAAAAGTGAAATTGATTGTATTCAAAGTTTAAAACTGTATATACAGATAAAGAATAAGAAAATAAAATACTGATAATAATAAGAGAAGAAGCAAATATAAATAGTAAATAATCTGGTGATTGTTCTTCTTTGATATCATTATTGATTTTGGTAGTATTTTTTTTGTTTTGCATTCGCGAATTTTATCATAATATGACTTTAGGTATAATATCACATTAATATTGAAAGAGGTTTGATGATAGAAGATAAAAACTATGAAACTAAAACTAAAAAAACAGTTGTTGTATATATGCTTATTATTGCATCAGTTTTTATTTTTTTATCTGTTGTCTTTTTTATTATATATAATGAAAAGAGAAGAATCCCAAATCAAGAAATTACAAGAAATGAATTAGCTGTTCGAGGGGATATTATAAGTGCAGATGGATTTAAACTTGCAACTTCAAAAAAAATTTATAAGGCATATATTGATACAAGATTTATAGATCCATATAAACTTGAATTGTTTGTCAATTTATTTTCAATATATAGCAATATGTCTAAACAAACTATTTATTCTAAGCTTCAAGCACAAAAAAATAAAGGTACTTTGATTCTTTCTCATGATATTGATTCCAAAACAGCAAAAGATTTAAAGGAATTAGGCTTTAAACTTAGACGACTTGGTGTATTCCAATCTCAAACAGTAAATGGTAATAAAATTTTGATTGGCTTAAGTGTAGATGAAATTGGAGAAGATAGAATATATTCTTATGGTGAATCTATGACACCAGCACTTGGGTATATTACAAAAACTATGGAAGATGATAAAAGAAGAGTAAATGGTGGAAAAGGTATTGAAAACATATATAATGATATATTAAATGACTTTAAAGATGGTATTTTAAGGGGTTCGAGAGATGTTTTGTCATATATATCATTTGATAAAACAAGTATTATTAGAGAAAGATTGGATGGGTCTACTATAGAACTTACAATTCCGCTAAAGCTTCAAAAACATATTGAAATGATTGCTGATAAAAATCAAGAAAGATTATTGGCTCAAGAAATCTTAGTTGTAGTTATGGATAATAATACAGGAAATTTACTTACAGTTGCAACTACTAATAGGTATAATCCAAATAAAATAAGAACAGAAGATTATGAGAGATTAAACATAAAAGCTATGGAGTTTCCATTTGAACCAGGTTCTGTAATGAAGCCAATAACAATATCTATGGTATTAGATAAAAATCGCATTAAAAAAAATGAGCTATTTAATGCTCATAATAGTGGAAATAGAAACTCAAAAGGTGAATATCCTAAAGGTTCTATTAAAGTTGATAGATATACAATCAATGATGATCATCAGTTTGATAAACAATACCTTACATTGGAAGATATTGTAATGTTTTCAAGTAATATTGGCACATTGACAATTGCACAAAGATTAAGTGGTAGAGAGTTTTATAATGATTTGTTGAGATTTGGTTTTAATAAACCAACAGGTATTGATTTGCCTTTTGAAAAGTCTGGCATTGTTCCTAGCGTTGGGCGTTTGAGTGCTGGTGAAGCAAAGGGTGAAGATAATATCTACAAAGCTACTGTTTCATATGGTCATGGTATGACTGCTACAGTTATGCAACTTATTAAAGCATATAGTGTTTTTAGTAATGATGGAAAAATTATCACCCCTCAAATTATGAAGTCAATTACATCTGCTAATGGAGTAAAATATACCAATATAAAAAAGGAAGATGAGCAAGTAATATCAAAACAAACAGCAAATCAAATGAGAGAATTATTAATAAAAACTGTTGAAAAAGGGACTGGAAGAAGAGCATTTATAGAAGGATTGCAAATAGGTGGCAAAACAGGAACAGCAAAAATGCCAGATGCTAGTGGAAAATATGCAAAAGAATATATAAGTTCATTTTTTGGTTTTGTTGATGATTATGATGGCAATAGTTATACTGTAGGTGTAAGTACTCTAAGACCAAAAGGAACTGCTTGGTTTCACTTTTATGCTTCAGAATCTGCTGTTCCTGTTTTTAGAGAGACAGTAGAAACTTTGATTAATCTTGGTTATCTAAAACCAAAAAACTAAATCTTAAATTTTAAGTTTAGATAACTTTATTTTATTATAATTATAAAAAAATCATTCAGGAGTTGATATGTTTGGTAATCATTTTACTAGTTTTAGAAAAATATCTTTTATTGAAGGTATATCGTATATGATATTGTTATTTATTGCAATGCCTTTGAAATATTTTGCTGATTTGCCGGTATTTGTCAAAGTTGTTGGTATGGCTCATGGTGCTTTGTTTGTACTTTTTTTAGTCTATTTATTTTTAGCTGCAAGAGAGAATAATTGGAATATTAAATTTAACGCTTTAGCATTTGTTGCTTCACTAGTCCCTTTTGGAACATTTTATCTTGAGACAAGATTAAAACAAATGGTACCAGTTACAAACGAAAATTAATCTTTCAAGAGTTTTAGTATTTTCTTAAGTTTGATAGTTTGATATTTTGTGTATTTATTGATAGTCAAAGTTTCATTTTCAAACTTAAGTAAGCTAAGATTTTTTTTCTTCTCTTTTATTATATATGGTTTGATACTATGGTAGTATTTAATCCTCTTTTCCACCAACTCTTCATCATTAAAAATCACAACAGTAGGAATCAAAAAAATATCACTTATATGGTATGTTGCCGTATCTACAGTTATTATATAATCACTTTGTGAGATAATATAAATAAAATCAAAAAGAGATTTAGAATATTTTGATAAGTCAAAAAACTTATCATTTTCAAATTTATCTATTTTTAATGCACTAATTACTATTTCATCACTCAAAATCACCAAATTCTTCAATAAATTCACTGCTATATCTTTTGGCAAACTTCTATCAATATTGGGAGAATATGGGTGAAAAAGGATTAATTTAGATTTTGCTTTGAGGTTGTCTATTTCATTTTTGAGTTCAGCTGAAGGTGTGTATTTACCAAAATCAAATTGATTATATTTTTTTTCAGCTGGAATAAGGTTTGGATCTATACCAAATTTATATAAATATGCATCAATAAAAGGGAGAAAATTAAAAAAATGTGTTTCATATATTTTAGAAGTATCAATATAATAATCATAGTCAAAAAGCTTTTTTACACTGACACTAAGTGGTAAAACTTTATTGATAAAGGATTCTTGTTCAATGAGTTCTTTGTCTCTTTTATAGTATTGATTGTTGGCACTTTCTAAAAGTAAATCAATTTTAACATCTTTATATCTATTTTGTAATGATTTATAAAATATCCTAATAGCGCTAAGCCCACATAAAATTTCTCCAATATTCCTACCAATCCCACCAATTATTGCAATAGATATCTCTTTTTTTGGAGATTTAATAAGTGATAATGTATCACAAAAATCTTCATTTTTAAATAAGTCTTTTGTGTTAAATTCTTGTATATTATTTAAAAATGATGTTTGTTTTAGTTTTTGGCGTTGTTGTAAAAACTCATTTTTATTACTAACGCCTATTTCTTGTGGAAACTCTTTTTTTGATGTTACTTTATTTTCATCTACAATAAGTGTCTTATAATTTGTTCCAACTTTGGTAAAGATATCTTTGACACCTTCAAAGTCATCATAAGTTGTTACATATATATATTCTTCAATATCACTGTTTTTTAGCTCTTTTGTCAATACAACCAAAGAATTATCTGCTATTTTGATATTGATATTTTGTGAAACTTTAAAAAAAATCATTCTACCTCGTCTGCTTCTACTCTAAATATAGTAAGGTATGGTAATTTACAAGGGAGTTTTATAGGATTTATATTTCCACTATGAACACTTTCTAACTCTTTATTATCAATTGTTGTTATTTTTTTAAATGTTATATAATAAGTACCATCAAGAAGCTCAATTTTTCCTATTTCATTGTCACAAAGAGGTAAAATTGTATTATTTGGTGTAAAAATTTCTATTTTTTCATTTGGGTATGTTTTATATTTACATAAGAAATGCTCCCCATCTTCCAAAACCAATCCACTCACTTCATAGCTACCTTTACTCATAGCATATTCAAAATTTTGTGCATCATTTTTATCAAAAGGACGGTGAATCAAATACGCATCTGTAAAGCCTCTGTTTTTTGTAGTGTGGAGTTCTTTTTGATATTTATTCCCATCAAATTTATTGTCATAAAAATCATTGATAGCGTTGCTATAAGCTTTGGCAGTAACTGCTGCATAATATGATGATTTTGTTCGACCTTCAATTTTGAGACTATCTATTGCATTACTACTCAAAATTTCATCTAGATGAGAAGCCAAATTCATATCTTTTGCATTAAATATATAAGTACCTACATCTTTTTCTTCTTCTAATCTAAAAAGAGTTCCATGTTCTTCATTTGCCACATACATAGTATAATCAAACCTACAGTCATTTGCACAACTTCCTCTATTTGGAACTCTTCCCATTTGAACAGCACTTATCAAACATCTTCCACTATAAGCAAAACACATTGACCCATGTACAAAAATTTCTATTTCAAGATCAGGTAAATGTTTTTTTATCTCTATCACATCTTTTAAGCTAATCTCACGAGCTGCTATAATCCTTCTTACACCCATATCATAATATACTTGGGCATCAAGATAATTCATAACATTTGCTTGAGTTGATAGATGTATTGGAATATGAGGTGCAATTTCACGACAAAGTTTGACCACACCTGGAGTTGCTACTATGATAGCATCAGGGTTAAGGGCAGCAATATTAGCTATATGTTTTTTAAGAAGTTCTATTTGAGAGTTGAATGGAAAACCATTAACTGTGGCATAAACTTTTTTCCCCAAGCTGTGAGCATAGTCAATACCTTCTTTAAATGTCTCAAATGTAAATTCTTTACCACTTCTAATTCTCAAGCTAAAGTGGCTTACGCCTCCATATACAGCGTCTGCTCCATAAGCTAATGCAATTTTTAATTTTTCTAAATTTCCAGCAGGTGATAATAGTTCAACTTTTTTCATAAAAACCCTAGATATATTTTTGGTTTTATTATACCAAAAATAACCATAAGAGGAAATTTAATATGAAAATTGCGGTATTATGAAAAGTTTTTTTAAATTTCAGCTATATTTAAGCAAAAATATGTAAAAAGTTACACATTTTATACGCCATTTTGTCTATAATAACGAAAAGATATAAATAAGTTAGGAATCAAATGAAAATAGTTCTTATTGAAGATGATATTTATTTAAATACTTTGATATGTGATGTCTTAGTTACACAAGGTTATGAGGTTGATGCATTTGCTGATGGTGCAAAAGCTTTAAAAGCAATAGAACAACAATATGATTTGTATATTGTTGACCTATCCTTACCAAATGTAGGTGGACTAGAAATCTCAAAAAAAATCAAAGAGTTTAGTGGTTCATCACCAATTATTGTAATTAGTGCTGAAGATAGTATTGACACTATATTAAAGGCGTATGATTTAGGTTGTCAAGATTATATAAAAAAACCTTTTCATGTAAAAGAGTTATTGGCAAAAATTTCAGTAATATTGAAAAATCAGTCGAGTTCACAAATAAAACTATCACCAAATTGTGTTTATGATGTAAAAGCAAAAACACTTATGTTAAATGGTTTAGTTGTACCTTTAACTCAAAAAGAGACAATGATGCTTCATTTGTTAGCTATTAATATGGGAATGACAGTTACCAATGAAGAAGCAGAAAAATTCATATGGGGTGAACATATGGGTAATGGTTATGTAAGACAGCTTATTAGTAAGTTACGAAAAAAAGTTGGGTGTGCAACAATCTTAAATCATTCAGGCAATGGATATAGGTTAGAAAACAATGACTAGACTAAGTCAAATCAATTTTGATTTTTTGCAATTTTATATTCTTGAAGAAAATTCTTTTATGTTAGAAAAAAATAAAATATCTACAGCATTAATTATGAGAGAACTTAGTCAAATAGTACATCATCTTGAAGAATACAATATTAGATTTGAGGTAGATGAGGGATTTAATATCCATATTTTTTGATTTTTTAGTATAAATTTGTAAAAAAACACAAAAAGCCCTTGACAAAAAGATTTTTTTTTAGTACAATTTCGGCACTTTTTTAAATAAGCATTGCTTTTAAAGTAAAGATTTAAAGAAGCTGGTGTAGCTCAGTTGGTAGAGCAGCTGATTTGTAATCAGCAGGTCGGGGGTTCAAGTCCCTTCACCAGCTCCATTTTATTGTTTATGCGTGATTTTTTAAAATCAGCGCTGGACCATTTTAATATTATTGTGGTGGGGTTGGAGAGCGGTCAAATCCAGGAGACTGTAAATCTCCCGCTTATAGCTTCGAAGGTTCAAATCCTTCTCCCACCACCATTTATGTGCGGGTGTAGCTCAGTTGGCTAGAGCTTCTGCCTTCCAAGCAGATTGTCGCGCGTTCGAGTCGCGTCACCCGCTCCATATATTTATGATTGATATTGATAATGGGAGCTGAGTTATACGCATCTTAAATTATAACTCTAATATTCTTCCAAATAAAATCATATGTTAATTGTTAAAAAGTATGGGCTTAAAATTTAGGTATATCAATCGTATGATACGCCCATATAGCTCAGAGGTAGAGCACTTCCTTGGTAAGGAAGAGGTCGGAAGTTCAAGTCTTCTTATGGGCTCCAGCTCTAAGCTATATATGAACACCTCTAAAAACTAAAAGTAGTTTTGGTTTTTAGAGGTGTGCCCTCATTTAAGATACCCTCTGATTAGATTAGCTACTAGGCTTATCTACTCAGAGGGCAAAAGCTTTAAATTTGTAAAAGGAAAACTAAGATGGCTAAAGAAAAATTTTCAAGAAATAAACCACACGTAAACATTGGTACTATAGGTCACGTTGACCATGGTAAAACTACATTAACTGCTGCAATATCTGCAGTTCTTGCTAGTAAAGGTCTTTGTGAAATGAAAGACTATGATAATATCGACAACGCTCCAGAAGAGAGAGAAAGAGGTATTACAATAGCGACTTCTCACATTGAGTATGAAACAGTAAATAGACATTACGCTCACGTTGACTGCCCAGGTCACGCGGATTATGTTAAAAACATGATTACAGGTGCTGCTCAAATGGATGGTGCTATATTAGTTGTTTCTGCAGCTGATGGTCCTATGCCTCAAACTAGAGAGCATATCCTTCTTTCAAAACAAGTTGGTGTTCCATATATAGTAGTATTTATGAATAAAGCTGATATGGTTGATGATGAAGAGTTATTAGAGCTTGTAGAAATGGAAATTAGAGAACTTTTAAGTTCATATGACTTCCCAGGTGATGATACTCCAATTTGTGCTGGTTCTGCTTTAAGAGCATTAGAAGAAGCAAAAGAAGGTAAAATAGCTGAGTGGGCTGATAAAATTATGGCACTTATGGATGCTGTTGATAGTTATATCCCAACTCCAGTTAGAGATACTGATAAAGATTTCTTAATGCCTGTAGAAGATGTTTTCTCAATCGCAGGTCGTGGAACTGTTGTAACTGGTAGAATTGAAAGAGGAACTGTTAAAATTGGTGAAACAATTGAAATCGTTGGTATGAGAGATACTCAAACTACAACTGTAACTGGTATAGAAATGTTCAGAAAAGAAATGACTGAAGGTGTTGCTGGTGATAATTGTGGTGTTCTTTTAAGAGGTATCAAAAAAGATGATGTACAAAGAGGACAAGTTCTTTGTAAACCAAAATCAATTACTCCACACACAAAATTCGAGTGTGAAGTTTATATCCTTTCAAAAGAAGAAGGTGGAAGACATACTCCATTCTTTAGCGGTTATAGACCACAATTTTATGTAAGAACTACAGACGTTACAGGTTCAGTTACATTACCAGAAGGTACAGAAATGGTTATGCCAGGTGATAATGTAAAAATGACTGTTGAACTAGTTGCACCAATCGCTATGGAAGAGCAAACAAGATTTGCTATTAGAGAAGGTGGAAGAACAGTTGGCGCTGGAGTTGTTTCTAAAATTCTTGCATAAGAACTGAAATATAAGGTAAAATAATGGCAAACGGAATAAGAATTAAAATAGGTTTGAAATGTCAAGAAAGTGGAGATATTAACTACACTACTTGGAAAAACCCTAGAACTCATACTGAAAAGTTTGAAGTTAAAAAATATAGTCCAAGATTAAAAAAACACACACTTCATAAAGAAGTTAAGTTAAAATCTTAAAAAAAGTTGCTAAGTGCTGAGGTACTGAGTGCTGGGTTTTTCTCAGTACCTCAGAACCTCAGTACCTCAGTAACTTCCTAAAGGTCAGTAGCTCCAATGGTAGAGCATCGGATTCCAAATCCGAGTGATGGGGGTTCGAATCCCTCCTGACCTGCCACTAATATATAACAATATTGATAATTTAAAAAAGGTATAAAGTGAACAAACTAGCGTCATATTATCACAATTCAAAAGAAGAGTTAGCTAAAGTTATTTTTCCAATAAAAGAACAAGTAAGAAGTGCTTATTTATCTGTTTTTGTAGTAGTAACTGTAATAACATTGTTTTTAGCATTGATTGATATGATAATGTCGTTTTCTTTATCAGCTTTGATAGGATAATTTATGGCACATAAATGGTATGCAATTCAAACTCACTCAGGTAGTGAACTTTCTGTAAAAAGAGCGTTAGAGAAACTAGCTTCAGAGTTAGCAAATGGTAAAATAGCTGAAGTGATTGTTCCAACAGAAGATCTTATTGAAGTTAAAAAAAATAAAAAAGTAATAATAGAAAAACCTCTTTATCCTGCATATGCATTTGCAAAAATAGATTTGGATGTAACACTATGGCACAAAATCCAATCAATGTCAAAAGTTGGTAGATTTATTGGTGAATCAAAAAAACCTACTCCACTTTCTGACAAAGATATCAATCAAATTCTTGAAAAAGTAAACAATAGAAAAGCTCCTAAACCTAAAGTTTCATTCCAAAATGGTGAGACAGTTAGAATAAACGAAGGTCCTTTTTCAAACTTCAATGGAATTGTTGAAGAATTTGATTTGAATTCTGGACAACTAAAACTTAATGTTTCAATATTTGGTAGAAATACACCTGTTGAAATCTCTTATACACAAGTAGAAAGAATAGTATAAAACTTTTGACTTGACTCTACAAATTGATATATTGGTATCAATTTGTAGAGTCAACTCTCTAGGTAAAAAATTTAAGAAGGAAATAATAGATGGCTAAAAAAGTATTCGGTAAAATTAAACTGCAAATACCTGCTGGTGCAGCTAACCCATCACCTCCAGTAGGACCAGCCCTTGGTCAAAGAGGTGTTAATATAATGGAGTTTTGTAAAGCATTTAATGAAAAAACAAAAGAAATGGCTGGATTTAAAATCCCAGTAGAAATTACAGTTTATACTGATAAAAGTTTTACTTTTATTACAAAAAAACCTCCAATGACTGATTTAATCAAAAAAGCAGCTAACATAAAATCTGGTAGTGATAATCCACTAAAGAAAAAAGTTGGTAAACTAACAAAAGATCAAGTTATGGATATCGTAAAACAAAAAATCGCTGATTTAAATACAACTGATGTTGAAAAAGCAGCTAAAATTGTTGAAGGTAGTGCTAGAAGTATAGGTATTACTATAGAGTAATCAATCGTTAATAATTTATAATTATTAATCAATCCTGACCGCTAGGATTAGCGGTAGCAATATAAAAACTTTGCGGAGAAATATAAAATGGCAAAAAATTCAAAAAGATATAAAGCTTTAGTAGAAAAAATTGATAATACAAAAGAATATGCATTAGCTGACGCTGTTGCATTAGTAAAAGAGTTAAAATCTGCTAAATTTGATGAGAGTGTTGAAGTTGCAATAAACTTAAATGTAGATCCAAGACATGCAGATCAAATGATAAGAGGTTCAGTTGTACTTCCAAATGGTACAGGTAAAACTGTAAGAGTTGGTGTATTTGCAAAAGGTTTAAAAGCTGATGAAGCAAAAGCTGCTGGCGCTGATGTTGTTGGTGCTGATGATTTAGTTGAGGCTATTCAAGCTGGAAATATTAATTTTGATATATTAATAGCAACTCCAGATACAATGGGTCTAGTTGGTAAAGTTGGTAGAATATTGGGGCCAAAAGGTCTTATGCCAAATCCAAAAACTGGTACAGTTACAATGGATGTTACAAAAGCGGTAAATGATGCTAAAGGCGGACAAGTTACTTATAGAGTTGACAAAAAAGGTAACATGCACGCAGGTGTAGGTAAAGTTTCTTTCGGTGCTGAAGCATTAGTTGAAAACATAGCTACATTCGTAAGAGCAATAAATAGACAAAAACCATCATCTGCTAAAGGTAGATATATAACAAATGCAGCTATTTCATTAACAATGAGCCCATCTGTTAAATTAACACCTTTAGAATTGTTAGATTTAAAATAATTTATTAAAAATTGCATTTATCTTAAAACTGAAGACAGTAGGTAAAAAGCGCCTCCGCTTTTTGTAAGACCTATCGAAGTAAGAGGTTTTGAAAGGAGGAAGAAATGACTAGAGAACAAAAAAAAGAAATTTTAAATTTTTTAGAATCTGAGTTTAAAGAATCAAACGCTATCGTTGTATGTGATTACAAAGGTTTGACTCATAGAGAACTTGAAGATTTAAGAAAAATGGCAAAAGAGAGTGATTCAAAAGTTCAAGTTGCAAAAAATACTTTAGTTGGTATTGCTATTAAAAATGCTGGTTTAGAAAGTATCGAGTTAACTGGTACAAATATCTTTATTTGGTCACCAGATCAAATGAGTGCTTGTAAAGTAGCTGATAAATTTGCTGGTATTAAAAAAGAAAAATTTGCAATTAAAGCTGGTGTTATTGAAGGTAAAGCATCTGATGCTGCTACTGTTAATGCATTTGCTAAATTACCTGGACGTGAAGAACTTCTTGGTATGCTTTTATCTGTTTGGACAGCACCTGCAAGAAACTTTGTTACAGGGCTTGATAATCTTAGAGCTAAAAAAGAAGAAGAAGCTGCATAATTTGTAGTTTAAATTTAAAATAAAATTGATAAAAAATAAAAGGACATAAAATGGCAATTACTAAAGAAGATGTATTAGAATATATATCTAACCTAAGTGTTTTAGAATTATCTCAACTTGTAAAAGAGTTTGAAGAAAAATTTGGTGTATCTGCACAACCAACAATCGTAGCTGGTGGAGCTGCTGTTGCTGCTGAAGCTGTAGAAGAAAAAACAGAATTTGATGTTATTATCAAAGATGCTGGAGATAAAAAAATCAATGTTATTAAAGTTATTAGAGCTTTAACTGGTCTTGGTTTGAAAGAAGCAAAAGATGCTGCTGAGCAAACTCCTTCAACAATAAAAGAAGGTATCTCTAAAGCTGACGCTGAAGCTGCTAAAAAAGAATTAGAAGAAGCTGGAGCTGTAGTAGAAGTTAAGTAATTTCTATCAAAAATAAGGAGTCATTATGACTCCTTTTTTAAGCACCTCAAACAATGTGCAAAGGGTCAAAATGATTAATTTTGATTGCGTATTGTTAGGGGTGCTTTTTGCGCTTCATACTAAATTATCATAAACACAATTGGTAAAGTTGAGTTTTTTAATTTAGTAAATGAAAAAAACTCATTATTATTGTTACTCTAAATAAGCCAAGAGTAACTTAAAATTTAAATTAACACGAGGTCACTAATGCTAAATTCTTTAACTTCTGGAAATAGACTTAGAGTTGATTTTGCAAAAAATCCGCAACAAATAGAAATTCCAAACTTATTGCATCTTCAACAAAATAGTTATGATACTTTTTTAATGACTGATAAAAAAGATCGTAGTCAAGCTGGTATAGAAAAAGTTTTCAAATCTATTTTTCCTATTCATGATATTCAAAATAGAATTACTTTAGAATATATTGGTAGTGAAGTTGGAAAACCTAAATACACTGTAAATGAGTGTATGGTAAGAGGTCTTACATATTCAATTCCATTAAAAATCAATATAAGATTGACTTTATGGGATCTTGATGATAAAACTGGTGAAAAAATAGGTGTAAAAGATATAAAAGAACAATCTTTATTTATCCGTGAAATTCCACTTATGACTGATAGAACATCGTTTATAGTAAATGGTGTTGAAAGAGTAGTTGTAAACCAATTACATAGAAGTCCAGGTGTTATCTTCAAAGAAGAAGAATCAAGTGCAAGTGGTAATAAATTAATATATACTGCACAAATTATACCAGATCGTGGTTCATGGTTGTATTTTGAATATGATGTTAAAGATATATTGTATGTAAGAATTAATAAAAGAAGAAAAGTACCTGTTACTATTTTATTTAGAGCATTAGGTTATTCTAAAGAAGATATTATCAAACTATTCTATCCTATTTTAAATATTAAAATCAAAAACAATAAATTCTTAACTGAATTTAATCCAGATGATTTTAGTAATGGTAGAGTTGAATTTGATTTGAAAGATGATAAAGGTAATATTGTACTTCAAGCTGGAAAAAGATTAACTCTAAGAAAAGCGAAAGCTTTGGCTGAGGGTGGATTGAAATTTGTTGAGTATCCTGTAGAATTACTTATGGATAGACATATAGCAACACCAATATTTGACCCAACTAGTGGTGAAATTTTGTATGATGCATTATCTCATCTTGATGAAATTAAACTGAAAAAAATATTAGATTTAGGTTTTGATTCTATAGAAATTGCAAATGACTTGGCAAGTGGTGTGGATGATTCTATTATCAATGCTTTCAAAGCTGATGGTGAGTCACTAAAACTTCTAAAACAAACTGAGCAAATTGATGATGAAAATGATTTATCAGCTATTAGAATTTATAAAGTAATGAGACCAGGTGAGCCTGTAACTAAAGAAGCTGCAAAAGAGTTCGTTAGAAAATTATTCTTTGATCCTGAAAGATACGACTTAACAAAAGTTGGTAGGATGAAAATGAATCATAAGTTGGATGTTAAAGTTCCAGAATTTGTAACAGTTCTTACTTATGAAGATATTATTAAAACAGTTCAATACCTTGTAAAAGTAAAAAGTGGTCAAGGTCATATAGATGATAGAGATCACCTTGGAAATAGAAGAATTAGAGCTATTGGTGAGCTTCTTGCTAATGAGCTACACGCTGGTCTTGTAAAAATGCAAAAAGCAATCAAAGATAAAATGACTACAATAAGTGGTCCTTTAGATGAGCTTATGCCACATGATTTAGTTAATTCAAAAATGATAACATCTACTGTAACAGAATTTTTTACAAGTGGTCAGTTGTCACAATTTATGGATCAAACAAATCCATTATCAGAAGTTACACACAAAAGAAGACTATCAGCTCTAGGTGAAGGTGGACTTGTAAAAGAAAGAGCTGGATTTGAAGTAAGGGACGTTCACCCAACTCACTATGGTAGAATTTGTCCAGTTGAAACTCCAGAGGGTCAAAACATCGGTCTTATAAATACTCTTTCAACTTTTGCAAAAGTAAATGATCTTGGATTTATAGAAGCTGCTTATAAAAGAGTAATTGATACAAAAGTTACTGATGAAGTAATATATATCACTGCAACTCAAGAAGAGGGACTTTATATTGCTCCTGGAAGTACAAAAGTTGTTGATGGAAGAATAGTTGAAACATTGGTTGAAGCTAGAAAAGATGGCGAAATTTTACTTGTTGAGGCAAATAAAGTTAACTTAATAGATATTTCATCACAAATGGTTATGGGTGTTGCTGCATCACTTATTCCATTCTTAGAACACGATGATGCAAATAGAGCTTTGATGGGTTCAAATATGCAAAGACAAGCTGTGCCATTGCTTAAACCTCAAGCTCCTATTGTTGGAACTGGTTTGGAAAAAACAATTGCTAGAGATGCTTGGGAAGCTATAAAAGCTAGAAGAGATGGTGTTGTAGAAAAATCTGATTCAAAAAATATTTATATTAGTGGTGAAAATGCTGATGGTGCTTATATAGACCATTATGAAGTAAGCAAAAATACAAGAACAAATAATAATACATCATTTGGTCAAAGAGTGAATGTAAAAGAAGGTCAGTTTGTAAAAGCTGGTGATGTTATAGCTGATGGTCCTTCAATTGATCAAGGTGAGCTAGCAATTGGTATCAATGCAATGGTTGCATTTATGCCTTGGAATGGATATAACTTCGAAGATGCTATCGTTTTAAGTGAAAAACTTATCAAAGAAGATGCATTGACTTCTGTTCATATTTATGAAAAAGAGATAGAATCAAGAGAACTAAAACATGGTAATGAAGAGATTACTAGAGATTTACCAGGTGTAAAAGAAGAGTCTTTGAGTCATCTTGATGATAGTGGAATTGTAAAAATTGGTACATATGTACAACCAGGTATGATTTTGGTTGGTAAAGTTACTCCAAAAGGTGAGATTAAACCAACTCCTGAAGAAAGATTACTTAGAGCAATTTTCGGTGAAAAAGCTGGTCATGTTATCAATAAATCATTATACTGCCCAACTTCAACTGAAGGTGTTGTTGTAGATGTTAAAGTATTCACTAAAAAAGGGTACGAAAAATGTGCAAGAGCTAAAGAAGTATATGAACTAGAAAAAGCTGAATCAGATACAAAACATCATGATAATCTTTTGATGTTAGATCGTGAAGAAATGATGAAAATTAATACTTTATTATCTTCTAATGAGCTAAGAAGTGATTTAGAACTTGGTGATGTTGTTCTTAAGCGTGGAGAGAAATTAACTTTAGATCAATTGGCTAATGTTAATAGATTTGCAATGAAAAAAGTAGTTTCATCATTCTCAAAAGAAGTTATAGATATCTATAATGATATTAAAGAACATTTTATTAAAGAAAAAACAAAACTAAGAGAAGAACACGAAGAAAAAATTAAAACATTAGAAACTGATGATATTTTACCAGGTGGCGTTATACAACAAGTGAAAGTTTATATAGCAACTAAGAGAAAAATCAAAGTTGGTGATAAAATGGCTGGGCGTCACGGAAATAAAGGTATCGTATCAAATATTGTTCCAATAGTTGATATGCCATATCTTGAAGATGGTACAAGTGTTGATGTTATCTTAAATCCACTAGGGGTTCCTTCAAGGATGAATATAGGACAAATTCTAGAAGTTCACTTAGGACTTGTAGGAAAAAGACTAGGTTCTCAAATAGAAGATATATTAGTAGCTAAAAGAGCTGAGTTTGTAAATGAACTTAGAGCTAAAATGACTGAAATTGCATCATTTGGTAAATTTATGAATGCTGTAGATTTTATCAAAAGCTTAAGTGATGATAAACTTTTAGAATATGCTAGAGATTGGTCTAAAGGTGTTAAATTTGCTACTCCGATTTTTGAAGGTGTAAAACAAGATGATTTTGATAAACTGTTTGAACTAGCAAAAATTGACTCTGATGGTAAAACTGTTTTATACGATGGTAAAACTGGTGATAAAATGAAAGAAAGAGTAAATGTTGGTTATATGTATATGCTAAAACTGCATCACTTGGTTGATGAAAAAGTTCACGCAAGAAGTACAGGACCTTACTCACTAGTAACTCAACAACCAGTTGGTGGTAAAGCACTATTTGGTGGACAAAGATTTGGAGAGATGGAGGTTTGGGCGCTTGAAGCATATGGTGCTACAAATGTTCTTAAAGAGATGCTAACAACAAAATCTGATGATATTGATGGTAGAAGTAGAGCTTATAAAGCTATAGCAAATGGAGAGAATGTTCCAGCTTCTGGTGTACCAGAGACATTCTTTGTTTTAACAAAAGAGTTAAAAGCATTAGGACTTGATGTAGAAGTTTTTGAAGAGGTGGAAGACAATGAGTAATATTCAAACAGTTTTAAGACCAATAGAGATTAAAGAGTTAGAAAGACCGCAAGATTTTGCAGCATTTCAATTAAGATTAGCAAGTCCTGAAAAGATACTTAGCTGGTCTTGTGGTGAGGTTAAAAAACCAGAAACTATAAACTATAGAACATTAAAACCAGAACGAGATGGTTTATTTTGTGCTAAAATTTTTGGTCCAATAAAAGATTATGAATGTCTTTGTGGAAAATACAAAAAGATGAGATACAAAGGTGTTGTGTGTGAAAAATGTGGTGTTGAAGTAACATCAGCAAAAGTTAGAAGACACAGAATGGGTCATATTGACCTTGTAACTCCAGTAGCTCATATTTGGATGGTAAGTTCTCTTCCTTCAAGAATTGGTACATTACTTGGCGTTAAACTAAAAGATCTTGAAAGAGTACTTTATTATGAAGCATATATCGTAGATGAGGCAGCTGAAGCTTATTATGATAATGAGAAAACTAAAAAAGTTGAAAAGTATGATATTTTAAATGAAGAACAATATAGAACTATAAATGAACATTTTGAGCATACTGGATTTAGTGCACAAATGGGTGGACAAATTGTAAGAGATTTGCTTGAAGGTATGGATTTAATATCTATTTTACATAATTTAAAAGAAGAAATGACTACTACCAAATCTGATGCAAAAAGAAAAACTATTGTAAAAAGATTGAAAGTTGTTGAAAACTTCTTAAATAGTGGAAATAGACCTGAATGGATGATGCTTACAGCTCTTCCAGTACTTCCACCAGATTTGAGACCTCTTGTTGCACTTGATGGTGGTAAATTTGCGGTTTCGGATGTAAATGACCTTTATAGAAGAGTAATAAACAGAAACAACAGACTAAAAAGACTTACAGAACTTGATGCGCCTGAAATCATTATAAGAAATGAAAAAAGAATGCTTCAAGAAGCGGTTGATGCTTTATTTGACAATGGTAAAACAGCAAATGCAGTAAAAGGTGCAAATAAAAGACCTCTTAAATCTTTGAGTGAAATAATCAAAGGTAAACAAGGTCGTTTTAGACAAAACTTACTTGGTAAAAGGGTTGACTTTTCTGGAAGATCTGTTATCGTTGTAGGACCTACACTAAATATGGACCAATGTGGTATTCCAAAGAAAATGGCTTTAGAATTATTTAAACCACACTTGATGGCTAAGCTTGAAGAAAAAGGGTATGCAACTACTTTAAAATCAGCTAAGAGATTGATTGAGTCACAAACAAATGAAGTATGGGAATGTTTAAGTGAAATCGTATCAGATTATCCGATTCTTTTAAATAGAGCTCCAACTCTACATAAATTGTCTATTCAAGCATTCCACCCAGTACTAATTGATGGAAAAGCTATTCAGCTTCACCCTCTTGTGTGTGCTGCATTTAATGCCGACTTTGACGGTGACCAAATGGCTGTGCATATTCCTCTTTCACAAGAGGCTATTGCTGAAGCTAAAATTTTGATGATGAGTTCTATGAATATCCTTTTACCAGCATCTGGAAGAGCTATAGCTGTTCCTTCACAAGATATGGTTCTTGGGGTTTATTATCTATCACTAGAAAAAGATGGTGTTAAAGGTGAGCATAAATTACTTGCTAGCTTTAATGAAGCAAAACTTGCACTTGATTTAGATACTGTAGATATTCATGCAAAAATTAGAACAATGATTGATGGTAGAATTATTACTACAACTGTTGGAAGATTGATTGTTAAAAATATATTACCAGAATTTGTTCCAGTAGAACTTTGGAATAAAGTTTTGAAGAAAAAAGATATTGGTATTTTGGTTGATTATATTTACAAATTTGGTGGATATGAAGTAACTCCAAGATTTTTGGATAATCTTAAAAATCTAGGTTTCAAATACGCTACATATGCAGGTATATCAATTTCAATTGATGATATTATTGTTCCTGAAACAAAAGTAGAGCATATTGCAAAAGCTAAAAAAGATGTTATTGAAGTTCAAAAACAATTCTCACAAGGTTTGTTAACAGAACAAGAAAGATACAATAAAATTATTGATATCTGGACAGTTGTAAATAATAAGCTTGGTACTGAGATGATGCAACTTGTAAAAGATGATAAAAATGGATTTAACTCTATTTATATGATGGCAGACTCAGGTGCAAGGGGAAGCTCAGCTCAAATTAGACAGCTTTCAGGTATGAGGGGTCTTATGGCTAAACCTGATGGTTCTATTATTGAAACACCAATTATTTCAAACTTCCGTGAAGGTCTAAATGTACTTGAATACTTTATTTCAACGCATGGTGCTAGAAAAGGTCTTGCCGATACAGCTTTAAAAACTGCGAATGCTGGATATTTGACAAGAAAACTAATCGATGTATCTCAAAATGTGAGAATTACAATCGAAGATTGTGGTACACATGAAGGTATTGAAATTACTGATATCGTAAGTGGAAATGATTTAATTGAGTCTTTAGAAGAAAGAATTACAGGTCGTGTAATTGCTGAAGATATAATTGATCCTATTTCAAATGAGATATTATTTAGTGAAGGTTCATTAATCAGTGATGAAGATGCAAAAGTTATAGCTGATGCTGGAATTAAAGCTGTTGTTATTAGAACTCCTTTAACTTGTAAAGAGCAAAATGGTCTTTGTGCTAAATGTTATGGTCTAAATCTTGGAGAGCAAAGAAAAGTAAATCCAGGTGAAGCTGTAGGTGTTGTTGCTGCTCAATCAATCGGTGAGCCAGGTACTCAGCTTACACTTAGAACTTTCCACGTTGGGGGAACTGCAAGTGCAACTCAAACTGAACGAGAATTAAAAGTTGAAAAAGAAGGTTTTATTAGATACTACAACCTAAAAGTTTACAAAAACAAAGAGGGTCATTCAATTGTAGCAAATAGAAGAAATGCAGCTGTTTTACTTGTTGAGCCTAAAATTAAAGCACCATTTAAAGGTAATGTAAAAGTTGAAACATTACATGAAGAAATTATTTTAACTGTTACATCTGATAAAGAGAGCAAAAAATATTACTTTAGAAAAAATGATGTTGCAAAAGCAAACGAACTAGCAGGTGTTAGTGGTAAAATTGAAGGTAAACTTTATTTACCATATAGCAGTGGTGAAGAGGTAAACGAAGATGAGTCTATCGTTGAAATCATTAAAGATGGTTGGAATGTACCAAATAGGATTCCATATGCTAGTACAGTTTTAGTTGAAGATGGTACACCAGTTACAAGAACAATTATAAGTGGAGCTAAAGGTCAAGTTAAGTACTACAAACTTAGAGGTGATTATCTTGAAAGAAGATATGATGTAAAAGCTGGTGATGTGGTTCATGAAAAAGGACTTTTTGCTGTAGTGGTTGATGGAGCTGAGAGAGAAGCAGCAAGACACTATATAGCTAGAGAATCTATAGTAGAACTTGATGATGATACTATGGTAGAAAGTACTACAGTTTTAGCGAAGCCTTCTAACGATGAGCATACTATAATAGCACAATGGGATCCATATTCAAATCCTATTATTGCTCAAGAAGAGGGTGTAATTGCATTTGAAGATATTATTGCTGGTGTTACTGTATCTGAGCAATATGATGAATTAACTGGAACTAGTAAACTAGTTGTTAATGAATATGTACCAAGTGGTTATAAACCAGCAATTATTGTTGCATCATCTGATGGTAAAGTTATTAGATATTCACTTGATCCTAAAACATCATTGAATGTGAGTGAAGGACAAAAGGTTCTAGTAGCTGATATTTTAGCAAGAACTCCAAAAGCTCTTGCAAAATCAAAAGATATTACTGGGGGTCTTCCAAGAGTTAGTGAACTATTTGAAGGAAGAAGACCAAAAGTACTAGCAATCTTAGCATCTTTTGATGGAGTTGTAAGTATTGGTAAACCTGTAAGAAATAAAATTAGACTTATTATCAGTGATGATAATGGGAATAAAATAGAACACTTGGTAGAAAAAGGTAGAAATATCTTGGTTCATGATGGTGAGTTTGTTCATGCTGGTGAGGCTTTAACTGATGGTCATACAGCAAGTCATGATGTATTAAGAATTCTTGGTGAAAAAGCATTACATTACTTTATTGTAAGTGAAATACAAAAAGTTTATAGAAGCCAAGGAGTTAGTATCGCAGATAAACATATCGAAGTTATCTTATCTCAAATGTTGAGACAAGTTAGTATTATTGATAGTGGTGATACTAAGTTTATAGCTGGTGATATGATATCTAAGAAAAGATTCCAAATAGAAAATGAGAAAGTAGTAAGACTAGGTGGTGAGCCTGCGATTGCAGAGCCATTATTACTAGGTATTACAAGAGCTGCAGTTACAAGTGACTCTATTATTTCAGCGGCATCGTTCCAAGAAACTACAAAAGTTTTAACAGAAGCTGCAATTAGTTCTAAAATGGATTTACTAGAAGACTTAAAAGAAAATGTTGTAATAGGTAGAACTATACCTGTTGGAACTGGTCTTTATAGAAATAAAAAAATTAAATTATCTTCTAAATTTACAGAGTAACAATCAAGAATTTTCTTGATTGTTATAATTAAATAAATGGAAACACTTTTAATCTTAGTAATATTTTTTGTTGCTTTAGAGCTTTTTGAAAGTAGTTGGCAAAAATCTAATACATTTTTTGGACTTATTAAAAAAAATTTTTATGCCTATGAAAAAGGTATATTCAATTATATAGCTATGAATCCTACTTTTCTTTATACAATATTTTTAGTTTTTGGGCTTGGATTTGATGGCTTTTGGATGATTATGGTATTTGGTTTAAAGTTTGTTGATATACTTTTTAGACTATATATTATGAACAAAATAAAAGAAAACAAAGATTTAGAAAGTTTGTTGCAATCAGATATGAATATGAACATATTTTTAAGATATTTTAATGTTGTAATATATCCAACACTTTTTTATATTTCAACTTTTTAGTTACAATTTGCTAAAATACCGCACCTTAAAAAACTGGAGTTAACATGGAATTTGTATCGATTATTATGGGTAGTAAATCTGATTATGAAACAATGAAAGAGTGTGCAGACACTTTGGAAAAGTTTGGTGTTAAATATGAGCTAATAGTATCTTCAGCACATAGAAGTCCTGATCGAACAAAAAAGTATATTAAGCAAGCTGAAGATAAAGGCGCAAAAGCATTTATCTGTGCGGCAGGTATGGCTGCTCATTTGGCTGGTGCTGTGAGTGCTGCTACAACTAAACCTGTAATTGGTGTACCTATGAAAGGTGGTGCAATGGATGGTATGGATGCAATGCTTTCAACTGTACAAATGCCTTCAGGTATGCCAGTAGCTACTGTAGCACTTGGAAAAGCTGGGGCTACAAATGCTGCTTACCTTGCTATGCAA
>JALNYH010000044.1 GCA_023229945.1 Arcobacteraceae bacterium
TTGGGAATTATAATACTCTATCCACATATCTTTCCAATATTCATCAGCTTCTTCTTGACATGTAGGACATAATGTAACAAAATTATCATTGTCGTCTGCATACTTGGTCATTTGCCTAGATGTGGTAGCATTGCTACTACCACACCTTTTGCAGATTTTACATCCTTCTTCAAAACCTAACTTTTTTCTTAGCGCGATAACTAAAAAAGGATTGAGATGTGCTACATCAAACGAGTCGTTCAAAATAATACCTATCTGCTTTACAGTACTTTGCCAAAACATCGCAGAGATTATCATCAGTATTTGCAACACACAAATCACAAATACAACTTTCTTCTCCTCTGTTATTCATTTCTTTACGAGAGAGTTTAACCAGTTTGTACTTATTTCCGTTATATTCAGCGGTAATTGTAACTTTTGACATTTTTATGTTCCTCTATTGAGATTAATTTAAATAGTATAGGTTATATGTTGTATTCCAGCCAACTTTATGGCTTCAGTACAAATCGGACAAGGTTTGGCATTTTTAGGTTTCCCATCAGAAGAATACCTACTCACAAAAATCCTGTATGCCTTATCAATATTTTTACATTTCAGTATAGCTTGAATTTCTGCATGCATAAAAATTCTATCCGGGAAACCACATTTACAAGCAAGCTTTTTTTGATAAGGATGGGTTTTTATATAGCTGTTTTTACCTATGCTAAGTATACGCCCTCGTTTATCGTAGATAATTGCTGTCATACTAGGGTGATTGTGTGATGGCATTTTATGTATTATCTCTTCATGATTTCGAAGGTTTTAACAATCTTCCCTCTAACAAAGAATTGTTCATGACAATGTGAGCATTCTACTGGCTCCACGGTAAAATAATAAAAATTATCTTCATCTACTTCAAGGCAAGCTTTACAAGAAGGGCAATCAAGGTCACCTAAACCAGACTCAGATTCTTTTAATATATTAAATTTAGTCATTTTAGGTTCTCTCTATAAATCTAATTAGCGAGTACTATGAACCCATAACTTAAAATGTGGGCCACAGTCTTCCGCAGTATATGAAGAACAACCATACTTTTCTCTTGTACCACAGTTTTCGCATCCTTTTTTAATTGTAGGTGTAGAGTCTACACCAAAGGATACTTTTACTTTGAATCCCATACCACAATTCCGACAGTTGATAAAGTTTGGTTTTGTTTCTACATCAAGTGGCCTACTTTCACCACACTCAGGACAATACTTTGGAGTATACA
Organism: Arcobacteraceae bacterium; assembly: GCA_023229945.1. Classification (GTDB taxonomy): domain Bacteria; phylum Campylobacterota; class Campylobacteria; order Campylobacterales; family Arcobacteraceae; genus UBA6211. The sequence goes on from JALNYH010000044.1 coordinate 1,250, forward strand.
TATGCACCCTTAATCAGTTAATTTTTAACAACTAACTTTATAGATAAAGTATGACTGTTTTTTCTTCAGTATTAGAGTGTACTACCCCACCAATCTTCCACCCCATACATAAATCTTCTTTTAATACATCAGAAACATAGTCTAAATAATCTGATTTTTTAACTTCTTTTGGTATGGTGACTTTTGCTTTTTTACGACAAATTATCATCAGTCTGCTCCTATAAAGTAGTAATTTATGTAACAGTTAGTTATGCATCACGTAGTTTACTTAACTGTTCGATGAAATTATCTATACCTTCTTGAGAAGAAAATAAAAGTAGAAGTTCGGCATTTTCAGGTTTTACTTTCTCTTTTGGTGTAAATTCACCTAAAGGTTGTGGATCATCTGATTTATCCTGAATAGCTACCATTTTTAATTCTTCACCAGTTTCCGTGTTTTTTAGCGCGCCTCGCGTAAGTAGAAGCGTACCTTTACCGAAAATAACAAATGTCTGATTATCATCGTAGTGAATCATGGTAACTCCCGTAGTTAAAATTTATCCTTTAGACTCGATAAAGATGTACTCTTCGACTATAGTACCATCTTCAGAAATCTTTTTTATCTCGTAAATTGCAGGATCATCTCCTTCTTTCATCTCTCTTGTCATGTGTTTAGGCTCACCAGCCTTATCTACGAAAAACAATACTATTTTTTCTCCAGGAGTAATAAAAATATGCGGAGTAATAGTATCTGTAATGGTTTTAGTAGTTAAAGCCAAAGCTTCTTTTTCCTCTGTTGACATAGAACTACTAAACGCATCCTGCATGTATTCTTTATGTATGCTGTCAGAACAACCAGCAAGCGTAAAAAAAACAAGCAACCAAGTAGCTTATGACTATGAATCTGATCATTATATTAGCTCCTTTAAATATTAATCTTATACAGATAAAAAAGACCGTCATGCTGATATACAGCAAGTAACATGTCTCTGTCTTCCGACACTAATATTGGTAGGTAGTATTTCCCCGCACTTTAAAAATTCTTCGGTAATTTTATGTATTAATTTTGTTATAATTTTGCTATTTGGAATATTATTATGCTTACTTCTATGTTCGATAGTATTGAACACTAATTCATATTCGCTAGCGCCTCCACAGCAAGTAATAAATTTAAAATCCATGTACCGATCTTCTACTTTCCAGACAATACCCATAAAATGTTGGAGTGTATCAAACTTAGCTCTCACGATCTTGATGATAGCATCAATTGACCAATAACAACCATATGATCCATCGGTATAAAGAGTTTCTTTGTATTTGATTACGAATTTTATTTGTTTTCTTTTATGCAAAAGAGTAATTTTTGTTGTTGAACCTTGTCCAGATATGAAAAAATTGTCACCAGAAGATTCCTCATATTCTACATCAGATATTGAAAAATTAGTCATATAGTAGTTTTTACACAAGTTGTTAAAAATATACCTTGTGTCTTTTTGAGGACGATTTATAATAGGAGTAGTATCTGACTCAGCATTATTATATCCTTCATAAGCCTTTTCAAACCAAGCATTATCATACGCGATCCTTGAATAACTTTTTTCTATCTTATTTTTAGACAAACCAAGTCTAGCGTAGTTTACACCGAGTAAATAAGGATTTACACCAACGCCTTCTACATTAGCATTTACTACACCATAGTCTTTCATTTTGGACTCCTGTAAGTTATGTTTTGGAATTAAAGATTACAAATGGAGGTGTGTTTGGTTTACTACTAACATTAGCTTTTCGGTATTAGCTACTTTTATACGTTCATTGTATAAAGACCTTTCTAAAATCTTACAGTTTCCGGAGCCGGAACCAAAGTATGAAGTTACTCTCCAAATTTTGCCGGCGTAAATAGTGTATTCACCAACCGTAGGCCTTACATCTATTACTTCAACAGTTATATCTCCAATGACGTACTTAGGCATCCTAATCTCCTTCTAAAGTATACGGCATTTTATAAAGATAGTTTAGTAAGGAAAGTATAAACTCGATAAATGGAGTAAATACCAAATGTAATGCAAGAAAGAAAACTGAATAGCAAATATGTGTCGATTTCTTTACTTAGATAGAGTTTTTCTATCACCAAAGCAATTAACAACATTCCTGCTAAGAATAACAAAGAAGATCCCATAAGTAAATCAAATATTTTCATAGTAGTCCTCAAAATATACTTAAAATTTACCAAGGAATTGGTTTTAAATATACACGATGGGTATGATTATCACTAACCGTGTCACCATTACAGTATGTTTTTTCAAAACCAAGCTTATTTAATGAAGTTGCTGTGTTAAACTGCTCTGAAAACTTCTTTACGGTGTCATCGTAAGCCATAGGCTCGAAGCAAGACATAGAAAGCTGCAAATAATTCTCTTTAATGATATCATGTAATCCTAAAATTTGGAATTTCTGCTTTCTCCCATTATACTTTGCCTTAATAATGTCGCCAGCCTTCATGATAGCACCTCTTTGGCTTTATTTATATGTAAGATTAAATGGAGTAAAAGACGTATGCTCATACCACGCTTTTAAAACTTCTCCAAAGAATTGTTTAACATTACTAACTTCCTTCGTCCAAAATTCAATAAATATCCATTTATCTCCTTCGTTATATACGTAACCACCTTGAAAAAATGGATTTACTTTTAACTCATTCTTTCTGATGTACCAAGGATCTTTTGTACGATTACTACAGATGATACTACTTATAAACTCGTGAAATTCTTTTGTTACACCTAAAACTTCTACTGCTGGCATATTACCATGCCAGTGTTTATCATAAATAGTTATTTCCATTATTTTCGTTGAAGTGTTTTTGTTGGAGTAAGTTGTCCCATAACACTCAACAATTAGTTGTCTTACTACCTCTTCCCAAAAGTCATATCTTGCTACCTCTTCCCAAAAGTCATATTCTCTTTGTTCAGCTACTTCTTTCCAGTAGTCTTTGTACAGATTATCACAATAATCAACATGATCGTCATAAGAAGCCAAAATAGGTGCTTTTTTGGATTTGGCCACGTTCTTGGTCATGATCATTCTCCTTTATAAGATTATTGAAGTTAATATTTATTTATTTATTAACAATATGATTACATCTGATTCGCAAATCTTCTGGTATATTGGAAACCTTTAATAACTCCTTAATTAAGTCTTTAAGAAAATTATTATTATTTGCTAAAGTACTGGCTATAGATAAACTTGAGCTAGCTACTTTAGTCAGTAAAATAATATCATTCTTTAGTTTTACATTACTTTCCAGTAGTTGAAGAGTCATTTCAGTGCTCATTGTTTTTCCTGTAACTTTTTATAAAAAGCCGGGGAATAAGGAGAAGCTGCCTCAATCCATTTACCATCTTTGAAGTCAAGTTTACCTTGATAAACTAAATCTCCTTTTTCTTGGTAGGTTTTTTCACCAGGACATTCCGTAGTAATACTCCCTTCAACATGTCCACAAATTTTACAAATAAATAGTCCTCCATCGCAGATGGGACAAACTCCTGGTTTTTGACAATTCTCGTGTGTTACCCAAATATGTTCCATCATACACCCCTTTTTATAACGATCTGATTATTTTTGCATAACCATCCCTGAGCATACTACAGAAATCAGAAAAATAAAGGCGCTCGTAAACACCCTCATATTCCACTGGTGTAAAGGTTATTTTGTAAGGGTGATACCAATGTTTGTGAGGGTGATACCAGTCGTCTTTATGAATACCATTTCCTTCAACTAAAGGATTGTAGAGATCTTCTTTAAGATTAACCATCTTACAGATTGTATCTACTTTTTCGCCAGAACAAATTGCAATACCCCGGATAGGAGAACACATAATATTTTTGGGAGGTGTGGCAGGGATAATAACCCTTACATTGTCCACACCAATATGCCTTAAACAAGCTAGGATGTGTTCTTCTTTTTTATACTCCTGGTCTACCAACTCTTCGAGTGTCATTTTGTAAACAACGTCTGTTGCAAAGAGGGGCTCATAGCGCATTTCCATGACAAACTCCTATTTTGAAGTAGATTATTTGTAAAAGCCGCCGAAATATAAACAAGCTATCATAGCACTTCCCCAGAAAAAGTAGGAACATACTACAACAAAATCACTAAGAATATTGTGTTTTGGGTTGAAATGAATATAAATTTTACCAAAAACTTGAAATATGATCCATATTGTTAAAAAGTATTGCCAGAACATAGATTGCTCTCCTTAAACCCATATAAAAGTTTTTTGTTTTTTGTGGATTGCAGAATAATAACCTTCGCACATAGCCCTAACCATATTTCTTTCTACATTAGACATTTCAGGGATGTATTGATGTTTTTCTTGTCCTATTCTTTTTAATGTTATAATATTCTTCCTCATCTGTACAAGAAAAAAGCCGTCATTCTTAAAATCTTCTGAAACTATAGAAACAACAACATCTACGTCTCCATTTTCCTCATGTGACCAATTAAAATCAAAACGTCTCATTACAATATCCTATATGTGGAAGAGTTAGCGCATTGATAACAATTTCTTGGTAATCTCTTCTGCTTTTTTAGAATTTTCGTGTTTGTCCGGGTGACATAAAGAAATTAGAACTTTAATTTCCTCTTTTGAAAAGATTTGATTTTTTCTAATATTTTCGATAAATTCTATCACTCCTTTTTCTTCAAGAAGTTCGCTCATCCTTTCCCATCTGGTTACCAAATCATGGTATTCTCTACTAAGTTTAGTATATTCTGAAATTAGAAGTTCATGCTTTGATAAAAGACGCTTATACTTGGATTTAAGAACAAACATTATAATCTCCTAGTAAGAGTTATTCAAGTTCGAAAACGTTAAGATGTTTTATATCAATAATGCCACTATGCCCGTTATCCCACATAACATTTACTCTACCTTTGTGTGGTGCTATAAAGGCGGGCAGAGGATCGTTTAGATAATAATCATCCTCTTTTTTGAAATTAACTAAAAATCTCCCGCAGGTAAGATTAGTAGCTTCCACCCTTTTTAGATTAGAGGTATCTACATCAATTTTTATACCATTAAGCTTATGCATTTCCCTTGCAGCTACTTGGTATGAGTATAAGGTATTACTTACTTTGCTGTAAAAAACACCAAATACCCTTTTATAGATTTGAAAATCTTTATATACATAATCCCCTAGCCTATAGTACTTTGAGCTGTCTAAAATAATAGTCATATGTGAAAACTTTGTGTAGTTTTAATTAGAAAGGCCCATACATAACATCAAAAAGCATGAGAGAGAGGACTAATATACTAAAAAGTAGCATCAGGAATAATACGGCATTCATTACGCTACGACAAACGCTTAAACAAAAATCTATGAAGGTAGGCATTAAAATATACCTGTAGTTTTAGTTATTTTAAAAGCTCTGAAAGCGTATACTGGCTTAGTTTATATTTTTTTGGCACGTTTGTGTTTTTATTAATAATTGTTTTAGCTTCATCACTAATATCCTGTAGTAAAAAAGAGGATGTAATGGTAGGAGTATTAAACAAAGAATATAATCTTGCTGCCTCTTCCTTATTTTCAATAGAAATTGTTAAGTCAAAAGGCTTGAATACGTCTTTCTTTTGTTCTTCGTAATATGTGACTTCTAGATTAGCGTCTATAACTGTAAGTTTGTTTTTTGTTAGATTAAATACTACTCTACCATTAACATGATGTATATGTATGCTCATTTCATTTGCTATATATGGTCTGACAAAAATACATTTGTGGGCGTCAGACATAGGGTCAGAATAGTGTTTATTAA
>JALNYH010000026.1 GCA_023229945.1 Arcobacteraceae bacterium
TCTTCATTATCTCCTCTACCACCTACCACCTACCCACTAAACCCTATGAATCTCCTTAGTATTTATACTATGACATAGTTTCATACCATAAAGATAAATAATCCACGAAATATAAATCCACAAAAAGAAGAATAAAATTGTACTAACAGAACCATACAAAGTAGTATAGGTTTTATTTATCAAGATATATTGTAAAAATAGGTTTTTTGTAATAGATAGAATTACTAATGTAATAAAAGATGAAGAAAACAAAGATGTATATGATAAGTCTCTATTAACTGATATTTTAAAAATAATAACAAAGAGTAACCATAAAAAAATAAAGGTTACGATAGTTATTAATAAGCTATCAGTTGTAAAAGATATTGAATAAATAAAAATACCAAAGAGTATAGGTATAAGAAGTAATAGCATAAGATAGACAAACATGGATTGGTATAGTGGACGATTTGTCACATTATGGATTTTGTTGATTATGTATTCATAATCTTTAAAAAACATTGTAAAAACAAATATTAAATAAATTGTTCCAATCCAACCTAAAGAATCTGATGACGATAAAAAATTTGATATAAAGAGATTTATTCTCTCCGAATGTGCTGGATTTATTAAATCAAGAAAATACTGTAGTAATAAATCACTATTTTCTTTTAAAAACTCCATAGAAGAGATAAACCAAATTATAAGTGCAAGTATAGGTAAAAGTGCAAAGATTGTAAAGAAACTTAAACTCGCTGCATAATAAGGTGTATCATCATCTATGAACTCATATATCTTTTTAAGATATGGTATCAATTTTAAAGCCCCATTTTGTGAGGATTTAGTATATTGTTTGGGTCAAAAGCTTTTTTTATACTTCTAAAAAGTTCCATTTCTGCATCACTAAATGCCATATGCATAAAAGGTGCTTTTGCTAGACCAATACCATGCTCACCACTTAGAGTTCCACCCATATCTACAGTGATTTGAAATATCTCTTCTATTGCCTTGTGACCAAGCTCAACTGAGTGAGGATCATTTCCGTCACACATTACATTTGTATGTACATTGCCATCTCCTGTATGACCAAAACAAGGAACTTTTAGATTGTATTTTTTACTAACATCTGCAATTTTGGCAAGAAGTTCTGGTAGTTTACTTCTTGGTACTGTAATATCTTCATTTAGTTTTTTAGTTCCATAAACAGCCAAAGATGGACTTGCATTTCTTCTAGCAAACCATAAAGCTGAACTTTCTGTTTTATCACGAGCTATTTTAAACTCACTGCATCCATTTTCTTTGAATTTTTCTTCTATTATTCCTAATTGTTCATCAAGTTCGTTTTCATGATTTCCATCTACATCTGTTACAAGGATAGCTCCAGCTTCTACTGGAAGTCCTTTTGCAAATTTTTGTTCAACTGCTCTAATTGTCAAGTTATCCAAAAATTCCATAGCTACAGGGGTTACCCCACTTGCCATAGTTTTATAAACAGCATTCATAGCACTATCTACACTAGGAAAAACACCCATAGCAGTTTTACTCATTTTTGGTTTTGGGATTAGTTTTAAAGTGATTTCGGTTATAACTGCTAAAGTTCCCTCACTAGCTATCAAAATACCAGCAATATTGTATCCCGCAACATCTTTTATAGTTCTTTTTCCAGCTCTTATAATCTCGCCATTTGGTAAAACCGCACGAAGAGCCATAACATAATCTTTTGTTATACCATATTTTGCTGCTCTCATACCACCTGCATTTTCACTTACATTTCCACCAAGGGTAGAGTAGTTTTCACTAGCAGGGTCTGGTGGATAAAAAAGACCCACTTCTTCCACTGCTTTTTGTAAATCCATATTTACAAGACCTGGTTGAACAACTGCCACCATATTTTGCATATCTATTTCAAGAAGTTTGTTCATGTGTCTTTCAAGGGATAGTATAATACCACCATTTGCAGGTAATGCACCACCAGTAAATCCACTTCCAGCACCTCTTGGAACTATTACTATTTTGTGTTCATTACAGTATTTTAATATTTTACTTATCTCTTCCTCATTTCTAGGAAATACTACTGCATCTGGCTCAAATCTAGTTTTTGTTGCATCATAACAATATGCTATTAGGTGAGCTTTGTCACTTTTTATATTTTCTTCACCAACTATTGATTTGATATGCTCGATATGATTTTGATTTAACATATTTACAGTCCTAAAAGCTTAGAATAATAGTTGTTGTAACTAGATATTGAATTTTCACCAAAACTAAATAATCCAAGTTTGATATCTTCAATATTGGTATAAAAAGGGGTCATAAATGTATTATTTGAAATTTCTTTTTTTACTTTGTATTCTTCTAATATAGCAAATGATTTAGAATCTACAACATATACAAAACCTTCTATTATAAAGAATATTGTTCCTATGTTATTGATTTTACAAAAATTTGTAAAATCTTTTTGTGATGGAACGGGTTGGTTTATAGTTTTTAAGTAAGCACCAAAAAGATCACTATGTAAAAAGTTTTGTGATGAAAAGTTTTTATTTACCAAGTCAAAAGATTCAAAATCTGGAGCTACAATAAAAGATGTGTTATACATATGATTTAAAATTGCTGTATCACCATTTTTTACAGATATTTTTGGATACGGAATAGCAACTGTATTATCATAGTCAATATATGTAAACTTTACAGTTGATTGATTTAAAGAAGTAGTAACCACTTCAAAATCAGCCGTAATGATTGATTTAGATTCATCAAAATTGTGAATAATCACACCAGTTTGACCTATACTTAAATTTCCTATATCTATAGTAGCACTATCTTCTTTGACATTTTTTAGTACTGTGGTTTGTTGATTTAAGTTTGCTGTAGCAAATCCAAATAGTAAACAAATTGATAAAAATACTCTATATAGCATGTGTTATAACCTTTTTTTTGATTTTGTATATTTTATCTAAAAAATCTTAAAAGAAATATTTTTTAGTATATGATTTATTGTAGTTATTGTTTAAATTTATTTTTAGGAAACTTTAGATATAATACGCAACTTTAAAAAACAAAGGGTAAATATGTTAGAAGGTATAATTAGAGATAGTATTGCAAAAAGCGCTACAAAAGCTTTAAGACAAGATGGTTATCTAATTGCAAACATTTATGGAAAAGGTTTAGAAAACATAAATGCAGCATTTAAGAGAAATGAATTCATAAAAGCGGTTAAAAACAAAGATACACTAGCTTTTGATGTAAAACTTGGTGAAAAAACATTAAGTGTTGTAATCAACGAATATCAAAGAGATCCAGTAACTAGTGAATTGTTACATGTTGACTTGATGGTTGGACAACCTAGTGTTGTAACTACTTATAAAGTTCCTGTAACTGTAGAAGGTACACCAAAAGGTCTTAAAAATAAAGGTCTTTTCGTATTCCATAAAAAAAGAGTTCAGGTTAAAGCAGCAATTGAAAACTTGCCAAAAAGCTTTCATTTACAAATTGATAACTTAGACACAGGTGATAATATTTTGGTAAGAGACTTAGTACTTCCTACTGGTGTTCAATGTTTCTTAGATCCAAGAGTACCTATCGTTGGTGTAATCAAAGCTAAGTAATGCATCTAATAGTAGGTCTTGGTAATCCTGGGGATAAGTACTCAAGTACCAGACATAATGTAGGTTTTATGGTTATCGATGAGATAATCAAAAACCTACAAACTACTTCTATAAATAAATCAAACTTCAAAGCACTAGTTTATAAAGCTGGTGATTCTATCTATGTAAAACCTCAAACTTTTATGAATCTCTCAGGAGATAGTGTAGTCTTAATCAAAGAATATTTCAATGTTGAGTCAGAAAATGTTATAGTAGTTCATGATGATTTGGATTTACCATTTGGTACTGTTAAGTTCAAGCTTGGTGGCGGACATGGTGGTCACAACGGTCTAAAATCAATTGATTCTCATATTGGAAAAGAGTATATAAGAGTTAGAATTGGAATTGGTAAACCTGAAGATAAAAATGAAGTTGCAAATTATGTACTCAGTAACTTTTCTAAAGAACAATTTTATCATTTAAAGGATATAATACATAAGTGTATTGATGCCATAAATGAGTTAAAAAATACTCCATTAGCTATCGTACAATCTAGACATACAATTAAACTTTAGCCAAAAGGTTATACTTTGAGTATATTAAGTAAGTATCTTTTATTGAAATATCTAAAATTATTTTTCATTATTTTATTATCGCTGGAACTTTTTTTTGTAAGTTTTGAATTTATCCAAAATATTGACTCTATTCCAGAATCAGCAAATTTAGCAGCTTTGTATATTTTTTATAATAGTTTTTTTACACTTACTATTGCCTTACCTTTGTCTTTGGTATTTGCTTGGATATTACTTTTAGTTGTTATGATACGAAATAATGAGTTGGTGAGTATTTATTCATTAGGGGCTTCTAAAAGAAAGCTTTTTATCCCTATTTTAGTAGTAAATTTTATTGCTCTTAGTACTTTAATTGTATTACAAACTACACCTTTGGCATATGCCTATGAAAAGAAAAAACAAATTCTTGATGGTGAATATTTTAGTTCATTAAAAGAAGATATTTTTGTAAAATATGATGATGTATATATTTATTTTAAGAAATTATATCCTTTGGAACAGCGAGCTGAGGGGATAGAAATATTTGAGGTTGTTGATAGAGATTTAATCAAAACTATATCATCGCCAAAAGCTTTTTTTAAAAATGATAGATGGTATGTGATAGATGCAAAGATTACTTATAAACCACAAAATCTTAATTTTTTAGATTCTAAATTAGAGTTTGAGTTTGAAAAATTTATATATACATTAGATGGATTTAAGCCTAAAATTTTGGATAATGTATATACTACCAATGCAAATTATTCTATTATTGATGCTGTTGATGCTTGGATAATTTTGACTAAACAAGGTGTTAATACACAAGGAATTAGAGCTATTATATATAATCAAATGCTAGTTCCTTTATTCGTACTACCTTTGATTTTTTTATTTTATATATTTATTTCACTCAATAATAGATTTTTTGAATCAAGAATATTTGCAAGTTTTACAATCTTTAGTACACTTTTGATTTGGGGTGGATTTTTTCTACTTTACAAGTTTGCAATTGGTAGTGTATTATTGCCAGAAGTTGCTTTGATAGCACCTCTAGTTTTACTTACATTTATAGTTTTAATAGTTTATAATAAAAAAATAATTCCATCATAAGGTAAAAAATTGGCTACAATCAAATCATACGGTATCGCACCTTATTTAGTAAAAGAGAATAAAATATATATTTTTTTATGTAGGGCAAGTGATAGTAGATATAAATGGGGATTTTTAAAAGGTACCAAAAGTGTAAAAGAGACTCCAAAAGAGTGTGCTGTACGAGAGTTCTACGAAGAATCTAAGATTATAGTTGATGATAAAAATTTTGAAGAATATTTTGAGCAAGATAATGATAGAAAAGATGTAGGTGTTTGGATTATCAATTCTCAACATATTAAGAATTTAGATAGTTTTTTGAATAAAAACCTTACATTAAAAGCTAAGTATAGATCAAAAGAGATTAGTGAAGCAGCTTTTTTTGATATTGATGAATTTCCCCCAATAAAAAATAATCAATATCAGATGATGTTTAAAGTAGTTGATTTTTTAAAACACCATAAATTAAGCTCTTGATATGAAAAAAAGATTACAATATTTTTATACTTATTTAATTTCTGGTTTTATTTTAAGTGTGTTATTGATAATCTTTTATGTTTTTGCTCCATCAACAATAAATTCTCTTGATAGTAGTTTGAGAGATTATATGTTTGTCCTTCGTGGAGAAATACCACAAAGTAATAATGTCGTAGTTGTAGATTTGGATAACAAATCTTTAAAAGAAGTAGGGCAATGGCCTTGGTCAAGAGATATTTTTGCTGATTTGTTGGTAAAACTTACTAATGCTAATGTCGGTATTATAGGACTTGATATTGTATTTGCTGAAAATGATAGAAGTTCACCACATTTGGTTTTCGATAAAATGGGTCTTGATACTAAAGATGTACCAAATTATGATGATATTTTGGCTTATGTTGTTTCTCAAACTCCTACGATTTTGGGGTATCAGTTTGAATTAGAAAAGTCAAAAGCACTTAATTTTGATTCACCTAAAGTACAATCAATTATTATCCAACGAGCTATGACAACAGATAATGATTTTTTAATAGAGGGGCATGGAACGATACTAAATATAAATCAATTAGAAGAAAATTCATATTCTAGTGGATTTTTCAATAATATCCCAGACGATTCTGGAATCATCAGAAGTGTACCTTTGGTTATCAAATATGATGATATGATTTATCCTTCACTCGCACTTGAGATCATTCGTGTTGTTACTGGTGAAAAGAAGATTTATTTGGATTATGGAGATGTTGGAGTAGAAAGTGTTACTGTAGGTGAGTACAAAATTCCAACAGATATGTTTGGTAGGGCTTTGGTAAATTTTAGAGGTAAAGAAAGAACTTTTAAATATATCAGTGCAGTTGATATTCTAAATAATAATTTTGAGCCTGAAGATTTGGATGGTAAAATTGTTTTGATAGGTACTAGTGCTTCTGGGTTACTTGATCTTAGGGCTACACCTTTTGAATCTGTTTTTCCAGGGGTTGAAGTACATGCTAACTTAATAGATAATATTCTAGTAGGAGACTTTATATCTAAGCCATCATGGGCTGATGGTGCGAATATAGTACATATCTTTGTTATAGTAATGTTAAGTATCATCATAATAGCATATTTACCTATTTTGTTGATACCTTTTGTATTTATGATTGTTATAGGTTTAGATTGGTATTTTTTATATGATATGTTTTTTGAAGAAGGTACAGTATTAAGTATTTTGATGCCTTTGTTGGCTATTGTCAGTGGAACATTGGTAGTGATTTTGATTAACAACTTTTTTATAGAAAAATCATCAAAACTTATAAAATCTAAATTTGCAAGTAAAGTGAGTCCTGCTGTTATGGAAGATATTTTATCTTCAGAAGGTGATGTACTTGCTGGAAAAGCTAAAAATATAACAATCTTTTTCTCAGATCTTAGAAATTTTACAAATATATCTGAAGCATTACATGACCCAAAAATACTAATTCAGTTTTTAAATGAATATATGACACCTATGAGTGATATTATTATTAAAAATCATGGAACTATCGATAAGTTTATAGGTGATGCTATTATGGCTTATTGGAATGCTCCTGCTGATGTCAGCGAACATCAAGATAAAGCTTTAGTATCGGCATTGGAACAGTTGTATGCACTTAAAGATTTGAACAATAAAGTAAAAGCTGATATAAGGTTTGATGCTTTGAATAAGATGTGCGAAGCTAAACAAATAGAGCCTATAGATATAGGTATTGGTATAAATAGTGGTTTGGCTATTGTTGGAGAGATGGGAAGTAGTGGAAGAAGTGATTATACTATTATTGGTGATGCTGTAAATATAGGTTCAAGACTAGAATCTCTTTGTAAATATTATAATTCAAAAATAAATATTTCAAACTTAACAAAAAGTGAATTACAAGGTAAATATATATTTAGATTTTTAGATTTAGTGACTGTAAAAGGAAAAACTGAACCACTTGAAATATGGCAAGTTATTGATTTTGATACAGAACAGTTAGGTTTGTATGATATTTCAAAAGATGAGCTTATAAAGGAATTAGATACATATCATCAAGCAATAGAACTATATAAGCAAAGTAAATTTGCTGATGCTTTAAAAGTATTTGAAGAACTTGAAGATAATGATAAAAAAACAAATAAAGCAATATATGGAATTTACAAAGAAAGATGTGAACACTATATAAAAGAGCCTCCTCCGTCAGATTTTGACGGAGTATTTAGGCATACTAGTAAAGGCTAGAAATTATAATAAAGAGAAGTTTTAACTACTTGTTTGTCATAATCAAATGGCTCGTGATTTGAATTTTGGTTTGTGTAGTTATATGATAATCCAAGAGTTGTTTTTTTGTTGTATTCATAAGAGAAACCAACTCCTAGATTGTAGCTTTCATCATCTCTTTTTGATAAGAAATTAACATCTGTATATTTATATTTTATATCACTATATGATATATTTGAATTAATACTTATCTGTGATGAGAGTTTATATGTATGACTTAGTCTTAGTGTAACATAATCTCTTGCTACATCAGTTCTTGTTGTTTTATCTCTTTTTTCAGTGCCTAAAATACCTTCTAAGCCAAATATCCCGTATCTATTATCTTGCTTCATAATCTTATTTGATAATTCATAATTGATAGAATCTTTATCTGAATTTGGTTTGAAAAAGTCTTTTTTTGTAACTTTTACAGAACCTTCATAGATGAGATTATCGTTTATAAGGTGTGATATTTTTGGAGATATGTAATAGTTATTTAGATATGCTTCATCATCATACCAAATATGGTCATATCCAAAAGTAATCATATAATTTGTTTTGCCTACAGTATAAATAGGCGTAGTATTTAGAGATATAAGAGATAAATCTTTTGAATTATCTTCAGTATAGCTTTGGGTATAAAATGTTACACCGTTTCTAAATGCCAAATTTTCATTATATTTGTATATATGGCTAAGAATAGCACCAGCTTCTTGAAATGTAGAGTCTTTTTTCTTATCTGGTGCTAGATTTAGATTTGTACTTAATTGAGGGATATATACAGAATATGAGCCAATACCTGTAGTATTGTTGATATTTGTATCAAATCCATAACCTAATAAAATGCTAAAGTTGGTAAAGTGTTTTTTTGTTTTTGAGTCTATACTATTTAGTCTTGTTAGGATATTGCTTTTTACAATTTCAGGAACTGTTGGATCGGCTAAGATAATATCAAATCTACTTCTTGCTTCTTCATACATTTCTAGCATAAAATAAGTTTGAGCAGTTTCAAGTATAACTCTTTTGTTATTTGGTTCGTTGATGGCTACTCTTTCATATGCCACAAGAGCTTGTTCGTAATTTCCTAGTTCATAATAGCTTCTACCTATATAATAGTCTATCTTTGAGCTATCAGAAAAACTTTTGATTTTTAGGAATTCATCAAGAGCTACTTTATAGTTTTTGTCTTGATAGCTTTTCATAGCTTTTTGGATGATAGATTGAGATATGTTTTGTGTTTCGTTAGCAAGTAGCAATGAAGATGCTACGGCTACTGATAATAATACTTTTTTCATTATTGAACTCCTGCTTTAAATACACCATTGGCAGTTATTATGCCATCACTATCTTGCATAGAAAAGTTACCACCTATAGCTTTGATTTCATTTTCACCATAGATATTACCAGAGTAAAAACTGTCATTATAATCTAATTGGCCAGAAAAATTAATTCCAGAATTGGTTACTGTTCCCGTAATACTTCCATAAAACATACCAGCATCATGACCTCCAGATAATGCTCCATTCCAAGAAAATCCAGCAGCATCTTCGAATGATATACTACCTGTCATAGCACCACTTCCAAAGTCAATATTTGCAGATATTGAATTTGTGCTGTTCATTAAAATTGGTACAATTGCATTGTTAATAGCATTGTCTTGGACACTGCCAAGAATATGCCCGCTAAAATCTGCACTGCCAGTTGTAGGTATAGCACTTGATGCAGTTTCTATACCTGCTACCCATGTGGACATATTATTTACATTGTATATATAATCGGTATTGCTACCATCTTTGAACAATGTTGCCGTCCAATATCCCCAGCTTGTATCATCATCAAGGTCATAACTCAATGTATTTGAAACTGAATCATAACTATCAGGAATAGAGAAAAACCAACCTGTGTCTAAGTTGTATACATCATCACTACCGCCAACTGGTAAATAAACATTATAGACATCAAATAAAGATCCAAATTTATCTTGGTCTATATAATAAGAGCCACTAGTCCCCATAGTTAAGTTATCAATATGTCCATTTTGAGTAGTATATCCTAGTTCATTGTCCGCTGTAATTACACCAGAGCTTTTATCTATGCTAAAAGAAAATAATTCATCTATTATTATAGTTGAACCATTAGTCATATATCCACCCATAAACTGATTAATTTCATAAAAGTTACCAAAACCGCTTAAGTAACCATTCATTTCAAGTGTACCTGTATTTGTAGTAGCGGTTATGGTATCTAAATAAGCTGAGTTTATTTGGTTATATGTGCCATCATCACTGAAGTTGTGTGTATTAGTTCCAATACTAGTAAAACCTAATCCTTGAAGTTCGCTACCATATAAACTTCCAGATATTGTGCCATTGCTTTCACGAAGATAGCCTTCACCAAAACCATTTGTATAGTAGCTTGAGCCACTTAGTGTGCCATTAGCATTGAGTTTTAGTAAAGTAAACTCACTTCCATATGTAACATTGTGAAGAATATTTACATCATATTGTGTAATATATGTATCATTATCTACAAAAATACTTTTATTTGTACTATTTAAATATATGGTTTGATTGAGGGAATCACCAAAATATAAATCACCATTTCCATACTCTGGTAAATAAAACTCTGCAAAACCAGTGTAGGTGTATATCTTATTTGTTTCCAAAGCACTCATTGTGGGTGATTTACCATAATACCCTAAAGTTTGAACAGTTTCATATGTTTGCATATTATCATAATTTCTCAAAAGAGTTACGAATTCACCTTTATTATCTATGGTAATTTTTGTATCATAAGTATCATTATAATAGAAACTTATTAAGCTACTATTACTATATGAAGTAGTAGATATATCGTATAAAAAATCTTCTTCATTATCTACATAAGAAGAGTACAAGCTAGCAGATATTTTATCATTGGTATCAAACTCTATAGGTGTGATAGTAACAGTAGAGTCATTATTGAAATCTTTTACTGATAAATATGAACTTTGGTCAACTTGATAATCGGCAATGTATCCATTTAGAGTATAATCAGATGGTAATACAGGCGGAACAACAGGCGGAACAACAGGATCTTCTTCCTCTTCTTCTTGATTATTTACAACTTCTTGAAATGTATTTTTTGTAGTATCATCATTTATGTTTTGACTAAGGTCTTCAGGATTTTCTGGATTATCTTGAGTTGGAGTCGGATTTGGTGATTTGGGTAATGAATCTTGACTATCATCTTGTGTAGGAAGAGGTTCTATCTCTATATCTTCTTCGCCTTCCTCTGTACCTTCTTGTTGGCTACCTTCATCTTGATTGTCTTGAGGAGGCGTATTGTCATCATCAGGTTCACTACCATCTGATATATCTATTTCTATATCTCCTAAATCATCATCTTCGATTGGTTCTGGGTCGCCAAGGCTACCATCTTCTATTTTTGTCATCATCCCTGCAGGTAGTATGTGGCTTTCATCGCCAACTTTAACTTCTATTTCACCTTGTGTACAAGCTATCATTTGTTGATTTCCATAGATAATAGTACCACGGATTCCTATACTTGCACTTTTTGTTTTGAGTTTAAATCTATCAGGTGCAACTTTGCCTATACCACCAGTGATAGTTTTGAAAGCACCTTCTAGTACTCTCAAATCAGTTTTAGAATTTGATGGATTGGTCGTGTCATTTACAAACTCTGTAATATCTAAGATGGCATTTTTACCAATACTTATAACTGTACCATCTTCAAAAACAACTTGAGCTTTGGAGTTGTCTGAAGTTTTGACAATATCTTTTTCTTTTAAGATAAAGCCAACTGTTGCTTTTAGTGATTGAGCATTTCTATCTACATTTACATCCCCGCTAAAAGCACTAATTTCACCTATATTTGCAAATAGGGAGATGGTAAATAATAGAAGTAAAAGAAAGATTTTTTTCATAATAAACCTCTTTTTGTTTTATAATTAAGTGGATTATATACTATGTTTACTTTACATTTACTTTAATTATTATAAAAATTATGATAGAATAGACAAAATTTTTACATTGAAGGATTTATATGCAAATTTTAGGTGCAAACGGTAGTAAATCTGTAACAACTAATTTAACATCATTTCTAATTACTGATGAAATGGTGGTCGATTGTGGTAATCTTATAAATGGTTTGGGTGAAAATATAGTCAAAATCAAACATATTTTACTAACGCATACACATTTTGACCATATTGCTGATTTGCCTATAATTTTGGATAGTTATTATTCACATTTTAGTGATACTATAAAAATATATTCTATAAAAGAAAATATTGAGACAATAAAAACGAATATTTTTAATAACTATATTTGGCCAGATTTTTCATCTATATCTCTCATAGATTCTAAAGAAAAGGTAATAGAGTTTGTAGAGCTAGAATATGATAAAACATACAACATTGGTGGTGTTGAGTTTACCCCTTTTGAAAATAATCATATGGAAGGAAGCTGTGGGTACATAATAAATGATGAGTTAATGATAACATCTGATACTTATAAATGTGACAATATTTGGAATATTTTAAATACTAAAACTACTATTAATAAACTTGTAACTGAAGTTTCATTCCCTTCTATTTATGAAAAATTGGCTAATATAAGTAAACATTACACACCAAAGATTTTATCGCAAGAACTAAGTAAACTAAATAGAGATGATATAAAAATATATGTTCAGCATATCAAAAATGGTTATGGTGATGAAATAAAAAAAGAGCTTATGGATATAGATACTAAGATAGAAGTATTACATGATTATCAATATATAAATCTTGATAGTATAGATAATTGTGGAGTAATGAATTATGATGAGCAACGAGATTTAACAATAAAAATAAATGAACAATCAGAACATATCCAAAGACTAAATGAAATAAGCGTTGCATTATCATACGAAAGAGATATTCATAAATTACTTCAAATGATACTTGAACAAGCAATAAAATATTCAAATAGTGATGCAGGAACACTTTATATGATGAGTGAAGATGGTAAGTCACTTGAATTTAAGGTTGTTATTACTACTTCTTTGGGTATAAAAATGGGTGGTACATCATCAAATATAACTTGGCCATCACTTAGTCTGTATGATGAGAATGGGAATCCAAATAAACAAATGGTTGCTGTAATGTGTGCAGTAGAGGGTGAAACAATAAATATAGATGATGTATATCTTTCAAAGGATTATAATTTTGTTGGAACTAAAAAATTTGATGAAACTACAGGTTATCGTTCTAAATCTATGTTGGTAATTCCTTTGAAAAACAAAGATGATGAGGTAATAGGTGTATGTCAGCTCATCAATAGACAAAATAATTATGGAGATATAGTTTCATACAATGGTCATGATGAATTTGGTGTAAGTGCTTTAGCTTCACAAGCAGCAGTTGCAATAACAAATGTCAAGCTTATTAATAGTTTGGAAGCTTTGCTTGATGCTTTTATACGAAGTATTGCAACAGCAGTCGATGCTAAATCCCCACACACTGGTGGACATGTCAAAAAAGTGGCAATTTTGGCAGATATGATAGCTAAAGAAATAAATGATGATGATACAATATACAAAGATGTGTTTTATGATAAAGATACGCTTAAAGAGATTCACATATCAGCTTTGATGCATGATGTTGGTAAGATTACAACTCCAGCACATATTATGGACAAAGCTACAAAACTTGAGACTTTATATGATAGAATCAATGTAATAGAGACTAAATTTGAATTATTAAAAACACAAATGAAACTTCAAGCTTTTGAGAAATCTTTGGTAGTTGATACAGATATATTACAGCAAATTGATGATGATTTTGCTTTCTTGAAACTTATAAATATTGGCGGTGAATTTATGAGTGGAGATAAAATAGAAAGACTTAATAAAATAGCTCAATACGAGATAGTTTTAAATGGTAAAAAACAAAATATACTTACAGATGATGAAGTCTATAATTTATCTATAAAAAAAGGTACATTAACACCAGAAGAAATAGAAATAATGCATGACCATGCCTTCATAAGTGATAAAATGCTTAGTGAACTACCATTTCCAAAAAAATTATCTCGTGTTCCTTCTATTGCATCAGGGCATCATGAAAAATTAAATGGCAAAGGGTATCCAAACGGTTTAGATGCTGAACATTTGAGTTTGGAGACTAGAATATTAGCAGTTGCTGATATATTTGAGGCTTTGAGTGCTAGTGATAGACCATATAAAGAAGCTAAAACGATGAGTGAGATAATGAAAATTATCAGTTTTATGATAAAAGATGGGGAACTTGATGGTGATTTGGTACAGTTTTTTTATGATAAAGGGTTGCATTTGCAGTATGCAAGAGAGAATTTATTGCCTTCACAGCTTGATGTTTAAGAACATAGAGGGCAGGTGGTAGATGGCAGAGAGTAGAGGAGTAGGGGTGATGAATTATAGATATATTGGAAGAAGTGGGCTTAGGGTGACTCCTATTTGTATGGGGACAATGACATTTGGGACTAGTTGTGATAAACAAGAGGCTTTTAGGATACTAGAGTATGTGTATGATAAAGGGATAAATTTTTATGATACGGCTGAGATTTATCCAGTGCCTCCAAGTGGTGAGTTGGTTGGAATTACTGAAGAGTGGGTAGGGGAGTGGTTGGCTACCAAACCACGAGATAGTATAATATTGGCTACTAAGATAGCAGGAGCTGCCAATGGATGGTTTGTACCACCAATTCGTCATGGACTCACTGCAATAGATAGATTTCATATCAAAAGAGCAGTTGAGGGGAGTCTAAAAAGGCTTAGGACTGATTATATAGACCTTTATCAGATGCATTGGCCTGATACTTTGGTACCTATAGAGGAGTCATTGAGAGCTTTTGATGAGTTGGTGCATGAAGGTAAAGTGCGATATATAGGTACTTCAAATGACACAGCTTATGGACTTACAAAAGCAAATGAAGTGGCAAAGTACGAAAAACTATCAAGATTTGAATCTATTCAAAACAACTTTTCACTAAATAACCCTAGATTTCTAGATGAGATTGCAAATGTGTGTAAAAAAGAGCAAATATCACTTCTTCCATACTCTCCAATAGCTGGAGGAGTTCTAAGTGGAAAATACAATCAGCCTTTTATAGATGAAAATGCAAGATATGCTTGGTATCTAAAAAACAAAAACCCAAGAGTTCAATCTCAAGCTACAAGGTTTGTAAATGAAAAATCTTTGGCTTCAACTGCAAAATTTGTAGAAATCGCAAAAAAACATGATATGTCACCAGTAACTTTGGCTGTGGCATGGAGTATGAGCTTTGATTTTGTAGCATCTACTATAATTGGAGCTACAAAACTATCTCAGCTAGATGAATCACTAAAAGCACTTGAAGTAAAACTATCTAATGAAATACTACAAGAGATAAAAAAAGTCCAAGCTGATATTTTGTACCCTATGGGGTGAGAACCGTCAAGAAAACGACAACTGCTTGTCGTTTTTAGGTTCGCAAACCGATGCCTATGTACGAGCGTAGAGAGTACAGGCATACGGTAGAACCGTCAAGAAAACGACAAAAGCTATGCTTTCCTTGAGCTGCTTGTCGTTTTTCTCACAGAGAGTGTAAACACAAGAGGTTCGCAAACCGATGCCTATGTACGAGCGTAGAGAGTACAGACATACGGTAGTAAAGTCTTCAACCTCTTTTCATTAACAATATGGTATCATATCAAAAATTTAAATGGAAAAATGAATGGATAATTACGAATATACAGAACTTTTGAAAGTATTGAATAAAAAACTGCAAAATATTAAAGATATATTGAGTCCTGATGATATCAAAGCTAGGCTTAAAGAGATAGAAGAGCTAGAAGCTGTGGATAATTTTTGGTCTGATGTGGCTAGGGCTACGGAGCTTGGGAAAGAGAAGAATAGGCTTCTTTCACGACTAGCTAAATACTCAAGAGCAAAAGGTGCTATTGAAGATGCAAATGAGCTTTATGAAATGGCAATAGGTGAAGATGATACAGAAATATTAGAGAGTTTGTATAAAGATGCAGATAAGCTTGAAAGTATAATCAAAAAATCAGAAATAGAAGTGATGTTGAGTCAAGAACATGATTCTTTTAATGCAATAGTATCTATTCACCCTGGGGCTGGTGGTACTGAGTCGCAAGATTGGGCTAGTATATTGTATCGTATGTATCTTAGATGGGCTGAGCTTAAAGGCTTCAAAATAGAAGTACTTGACTATCAAGATGGTGAAGAAGCAGGGCTTAAAGATGTTTCATTTATCATCAGAGGTGAAAATGCTTATGGTTACCTAAAAGTAGAAAATGGGATACATAGGTTGGTGCGAATTTCTCCATTTGACAGTAATGCAAAAAGACATACTTCTTTTGCTTCTGTGATGGTGAGTCCTGAGGTGGATGATAATATAAATATTGTGATTGAAGACAAAGATATAAGGGTAGATACTTATCGTGCAAGTGGTGCTGGTGGGCAACATGTCAATAAAACAGAATCAGCTATAAGGATAACTCACATAGCTACAAATATAGTAGTACAATGTCAAAATGATAGATCACAACACAAAAACCGTGATACTGCTATGAAAATGCTAAAATCTAGGCTTTATGAGTATGAATTGGAAAAACAACAAGCAGAAATTGATGGAAAACCAAAAAGTGAAATAGGGTGGGGGCATCAGATACGAAGTTATGTTCTTCAACCATATCAACAAATCAAAGATACAAGAAGCAATATAGGCTATGGTAATGTGACAGCTATATTAGATGGGGATTTGGATAAGATGATAGAAGATGTTTTGATATCTCAAGCAAAATAAAGAAGTTAATTAAATGGGGGAAAGGCTTATCGGAAGGGGAAACCGATAAGCCTTTTTTTATGCATAAGAAGCTTTAGAAGATGTTGAAGAATTAGCTAGATTTGATAAAAAAGTGTTTAATTTTGTTGAAGTATCTTCATCTTGTGTTTGAGAATTCATCAAAGACATCAAAGTTTTAAATTGACTCATATCGGTTGAATTTTCATCTTGAGAAGCAGAATTTGATGATTCTGATTTTATCATTTCTATTAATTGTGTAATCATATCCATGGCTACTTGTTCACTTGATTGGGTGCTTGATGTAGATGTTTCGTCGTCATCATCATCGTCATCATCATCTTCTTCACTTGAACCAGATGGCGGAGGTGGCGGAGGTGGAGCAGACTGTACTCCCATCTCTTGCATCATAGTTGCAAATTCTTCTTTTGAAGGTTTACTAGCTTCTAACTCTTGTAATTTTGCTGATATAGTTTCAGTTAATTCTTCTATACTTAAAGAACCGTCACCATCAGTATCAAGAGAGGCAAAATCTTCCTCACTTAATTCTAATTCATCAATAGTTAATGCACTATCATTATTTTGGTCAAGTGAGCTAACCAAAAAACTTGCAAAATCTTCACCTGAAGGTTTTGTAGGCTGTGTAGTCGCCATCATAGCTGAATAAGCACTTGCACTTGAAGTACTACTTGATATTATACTCATAATTTACTCCTTACAATAATATATTTTGTAATTATGACACTTTTAGGTAAACGGAAGGTAACATATAAAGTGATTTATGAAAAATTAATTTCAAAGTAGTTTGTTTTATCTTTATAATAGTAGTTGAATTTATATCTATGAGCTTCAACTATGGCATAAGAAATATATAATCCAAGTCCTAGTCCATTTTGACTAGATTCATACTTTCTGTTGAACATATTTTCAAAATTGCGTTCATGAACAGATAATTCTTTGCCTTTATTTTCTATTATAATACATGTATCTGTGATTCTTATGATGGGTTGTGATTCACCGTATTTTAAAGCATTATCTATAAGGTTTTTTAGTGCAGTTGAGAAAAGTTCAAAATCAATTCTTGCACTAGTACCTTCATTATAAATAATAATAGAGTCTTCCTCTATCATTAAATAATCCAAGGCTTGATAAATACTCTCTATTAGTTTGAATTTTTGTTTATTTAATTTTAATTCGCTAGATGTTAGAAGCTCTATTTTTGCAAACTCTCCTAAAAGATAATCAAGTCTTTCAAAAACTCTATAAAGTCTATATTTATGCTTGTCATTTTCTAACATCTCTATAGTAATCATAGCTTTTGTGATAGGTGTTTTAAATTCATGCATAATATTTCGTAAAAAAAGATTTCTTGACTTTGTCAGAGTACGGATTTTTTGCAAAGCTTTATCAAAAGTATTTGCGACTTGTGATATTTCATCTTTGCCTTCACTGGCTGTAGAAAAATCAAGATTTCCATTGGCAAATTTATTGATATTTTCATTTAATTTTTTTAGTGGTTTTAGTCTATTTATCAAAAAGATATAAAATCTAATTAAAAGAAGATTTAAAATTATAGCAAATATCAATAGAAAATCATTAAAAGATGAATAGTTATAATTGTCTTCAACTATAATATTTGGGTGTGCAAATGGAAGATTTGGTTTATGCAAAATATCATTAAAATTCATTTTAAAGTCTTGTGGAGGTTGAGGAAATGGAGGTCTTAAATGTACATACTTTTTATTATTTAATTCATATACCTCAAAAGGTCCAATCTCATAATGTTTAGCTGCATTTTTCAACTCTTTTTGGTCTATAGTTGAAATTGTGAAATTTAATAACAACAACTCTCTTTCAATATCTATATTGTCTCTTGTAATTTGTATTAATTTACCATATCTTTCAAATTGAAGTACTTTTTGAGAATTTGTACTAAGTTTATATTGTGTAAACAATAAAATATCTAGTACAAGTAATAGGACAACAAAGAAGATTGTGATATGTGTAATAATAGAATGTTTATTCATTGATAAGTTTATAGCCGACTCCTCTTATAGTGATAAGGTATTGTGGAACTTTAGAGTTTATTTCTATTTTATTTCTAAGTCTTCCTATAAGTACATCTACACTTTTATAGCTACTTTCATAGTTTATAGATTCTACATTTAAGAGTATTTCTTCTCTTGATACTACAAAATTACTTTTTTTGATAAGATATGAAAGTATATCAAATTCTGCATTTGTAAGTTTGAGTATTTGTCCTTGTTGCTTTATTTCCATTTTTGATTCGTTGAGTTCAAAGATTTTGTTACCACAAGTTGCTTTATCTTTATGTACTGACATTTTGCATCGCCTAAGCAAAGAATTTATTCTAAGAACTAATTCTCTTGAATCATAAGGTTTTGGTAAGAAATCATCTGCTCCTACACTAAAACAAGCTGCTTTGTCTGTTATATCAGAACGGGCTGATGATATAATTATAGGTAAATCTGTTTTATTTCTTAGAATTCTACATGTTTCAACACCATCTATATTAGGTAGTGACAAATCAAGTATTATTAAATCAAATTTCTTTACAGCAAGAGCCATAAGCCCAACTTCAGGGTTTTCGTAGTTTGTCACTTTTATATTATAGCCAGCTAAATATTCTGTCAAGATTTCAGCTAACTCTTTATCATCTTCTATCATTAAAATATTCACAATTATTACTCCATAACAATACTTTATTGAAATTATAAACTATTAAAGTAAACAAAAAGTATCAATAGTAATATCATGTTTAACATTCATTTAGTAATCATTTATAGCATTGATTATCTATTGTTCTGATTGTCTATCCATTGAATAATTATACCCTATATTTACAAAGTGTTACCAACCATTTCTTAGTCGTCACTAGAATTAGCATACGAATTTAATATAAAGGACTATACATGATAGGAGCACTTTGGACTGGAATTTCTGGATTGGCATCACACCAAACAGCAATTGATAATGAATCTACAAATGTTGCCAATGTAAATACTGTTGGATATAAAGCATCAAGAATAACTTTTGCTGATCAAATGTATCAAAATGGTATAGGTAAGGGTTCTAAAGTATTAGATGCTGAAAAACTTTATGTTCAAGGTAATATCAAAGTTACTGGGAATAACTATGACTTAGCCTTAAAAGGTGATGGATTTTTTGTAGTCTCCAATACAAGAAGTAGTGGTATAAGTGAGAATTTTTATACAAGAGCTGGAAATTTTAGGATGGGTGACAATGGTACTTTACAAGATGCTTCTGGTAATGAAGTCCAAGGTTGGGCTATAGCACAAATAGATACTGAAAGTGATGTAATATCTACAAATAGCAATATTAACTATTTTACAAGTGATTATGTAAAACTTGCAGCAAATCAGATAATACAATTTGATTCAAGTGTGAAAACATATACTGCAAAAATGACAGATTATACTTCAACATCAACTGCTGATAGTACTACAGTATTTAGTGGTGCTGGTGCAAAAACACAATCAAGTAAGATAAGTGATATAGAATCACTGATTTCAAACTATAGCTCGGCACTTGAACAATATGCAGCAGACACAGATGCTACTTCATCACCTTCAATTGCTCAAATATCAGTAATAGATTTTCCAAATGGTTCATCTTCTTTGCTATCAAATGAAGGTGATCAAATATATGTATATATAAATGGAGATAAAAAATCACAAACATATGTTGAAACAACAGCAACAAAAGATTATAACGGCGACAGTATAATAGATGAAGATGATAATGTATTAGCAAGTAGAGAAGCTACATATAAAGCTTTGGCTGACCAAATATCAAATATTACTGGGCTTGTGGCTTATACTTCTGAATCTACTGATCCTTACAACGAAAGTACTGATACAAGTGATGTACTCAATGGAACTATCAAAATAAAATCATTAATACCAGGAGAGCAAGTAACTATAGGAACTGTTGCTGAGGTTTCTGGTAGTGATACAAATATAGGTACAAGTGAAACACTTACATATGCGGTAAAAGGTACAGGAGAGGGTGCTGTACAAAGTTCATTGGAAGCACTAAGAAATGCAGTAGCAGGAAATCAAAGAGATGTTTATGGTGATAATGTTTTCAGTGATGACGATGGCAATGCAATAACTCTTGCTACTGATGATGTACTTGAATACCAGCTTACTATAAGTGGTGTTCCTTTTACTGTAAGTGTAACAGCTGATGCTACTATTGATACAGAAGAAGAGATGCTTGAAGAACTTGCAAATCAGATTAATACAGATTCTGTTATGTCAAAAAGTGTAGAGGCTAAGATTGTAAATGGTTATTTGGTGGTAGAAGCAAAAGAAGCTGGAGAAGAGTTTATAGGTAATCTTTATTTTACTGATGACGATACAGCTACTACTTACACAAAAACAAAAGAGCCTTCATATAGCGTATCAAGTGGTGCAGGGGCTGAGCTACTTGCTATGACAACTACTGTAGATCAAACAGCTTCTATGAGTAGTTTGCAGTTAAAACTAGATTTACTTGGTATTAGTGATTCTGCATTTGGTGAGTTTAGTGTAGATAGTAGTGGACTTATTACTATGGAACAAGATGGTGCAACTTATGCTATAGGACAAGTTGCTATTGCTATGTTTAATAATCAGCAAGGTTTGGAAGCAGTAGGTGATAATTTACTTCAGTCTACAAAAAATAGCGGTAATGCAATATATAATGTAAACAATGACAAAACAGCCTCTATAGAGGGAGGTTCATTGGAACTTTCTACTGCAGATTTAAGTACAAGTTTAGTTAATTTGATGGTATTTCAAAGAGCATTTGAGGCAAATAGTAAGTCTATTACTACAGCAGATGAATTGCTAAATACATTGATTAATCTCAAACGATAAAAATTAAAATTAGGGGTGTGATATGGTAAGTATGAACTCTTATTTTTTGAGTCAGTTAACCAATCTAAACAAAGAGAGTGAGAAACTGAGCTATCAAAGTGCATCAGGTGAAAAGCTGAGATATGGAAGTGATGATAGTGTAAGTTTTGCAAAAATATTAAATGCAAAACAAAATATTACTACTTATGAAAACCTACAATCTAATCTTACAAATACAGAGATTTTCAATACAGCTAGTGATAGTTCTGTAGCAGAAATAAAAACTGCTGCAGAATCTGTTAAATCAGAGGTTTTAAAAGCTTTGAGTGCAACAATGAGTTCTAGTGATTATCCTTCAATGGCAACAAATCTAGAAGGGATTAAAGATACTCTTTTGATGTTGGGAAATGAAAAAGTAAATGGTCAATATCTTTTTGCAGGATCTGATACTACAGTACAGCCATTTGTAAAAGATGATGTTACTGGGGTTGTAACTTATGCAGGAAATACCGAATCAAAGATGATAGCAATAGAGAAAAATACATATACAGAACAAGGTGTAAATGGCTTTGATATTTTTTATTATGATAGTGATGGAGATGGCACAAAAGATAGAAGTTATTTTGATGACCTAGATGAGGTAATAAATGCTTTAAAAGGATATGACAGTGGTGGTAATGAAATATCAGGAACTGAAATTACAGATATATTAAGAACAAAACTAGACGATATGACTAAGGGTTATGACAGTATGAATATTTCTCACTCTATTTTGGGTAGTAGAAATTTGATAGTTGAAAATGCTCAGGAACATATATCAACTAAACTTCTTAATTATAAAACTATGGAGTCAACTTATGCTGATGCAGATTTGACAGAGGTTGCGATGAATATGAAATCTTTAGAATTAATATATACATCGCTTTATAGCACTATTACAAAACTAAACGATTTATCGTTGGTTAATTTTATCAAATAAAGGGGTAAATCATGTCAAGTGTAAGTAGCGTAGCAGTAAGCAGTACAACAGATGCCTATGGGAATTCATATACTACTGCTATCAGTAATGATAGTTTAGATAGTTCTGACTTTATAGAGTTGATGTTGGCTGAACTTCAAAACCAAGACCCAACAGAACCAACAGATTCTAGCAAGATGTTAAGTGATCAGTTACAAATTAATACATTACAAACAAATATCGCTATGACTGAAGCTATGCAAACTCTTACTTCAACATTTGCTCAAACTGCAATATCAAGTGCTTCTCAACTTATAGGAGCTGTAGTGGAGAATGGTGATACTGGTGATGATGGTGAAAATATACAGTATTTAGTATCATCAGTTGAAGTTTCTGATGATGGTGTCAATCTAAAAGCTTATGAAATAACTGATGTCCAAGATAACTATTATACATCTACTTTTAGTAGTGCTGATGATTTGATTGAGGGTGGACAAGATGATGAGGATAGTTTGACAATCACAGATAGTGAAGGGCTAAGTTATACATTTGATACATATGGTAAAACATATCAAGAACTAAGTGATGAAATAAATGAAGTTTCAAGCCTTGAAGCAGCTATTTTTCAGACTTCTGATGGGGATTATCAAATGTCTATCTCAAATTTAGGGGGTAGTTCTTATATTACACAAAATGGTACAAATATCTCTTTTAGTAAATCACAAAGTACGATTGTTAGTTCAACACTTACTGTTATTCCACAATCTAGTGTCTTAAGTGTTTCTTAATATAGGATATAAAAATGATTAATTCACTGTTTACAGCACAAAGTGGGCTTAGTGTATCACAAAGTGCAATTGATAATATTTCAAATAATATTGCCAATCAAAATACTGAAGGTTATAAAAAAAGGGTAGCTAGTATAAGTGAAATGTCAAGTTTGAACTCAGTCAATATAACAAGAGGTGTTAAACTTGATGGAATAAGTCGTATCACAAATGAGTATATGTACAATAATCTAATAAGTACACAAAGTAGGCAATCTTATTTCACATATACAAGTGATTTACTTAGTGATGTAGAATCTGTTTTTTATGAAACAGATGATAGTGGACTTACAAGTGAACTCAACAGACTTTTTCAATCTATAGAAAATCTTCGTTCTGACCCTACAAATAGTATATATAAAAATGATTTGATTACAAATGGTTCAAATATTGTAGACACCATATCAAATATATATAGTGACTTGGAAAGAGAACAAGATACAACAAAAACTACATTGTATCAAGATGTTGAAGTTATCAATTCAATATTAAACCAAATAGGTAGTTTAAATGAGCAAATGGGTAAAACAACATCTTCAAATGCTGCTAATGATTTACTTGATAAAAGAGATGCCCTAGAACAAGAACTTGCACAATATGTAGATATAGAAGTAGATAGAAATGAACCATATCAGCTAAAAATAGGTGGAGAAGTCGCAGTAAGATACAACACAAATATACATGAAGTGAAAGTTGTGGAGTCTTATGTAGCACAAAAAGATGTTTATTCTACATCAGGGCTTAATGATTCAAACATAACAGATGGTGATGTTTTTAGTATTTCACTGAATCAAACATTGAGTATGAATATTACAGTCGATGGAAGTTTGACTGGTGATGAAACAGATATTAAACAGCAAATTGTTGATGCTATAAATAGTAATACAGAATTTTCACCTTATGTAGTAGCAAGTTTAGACAATAGTGGTAATTTAGTTATTACTTCTTTACAAGAAGGTGATGATGGTGCATTTAACCTTGAAATAGAAAATGAAACTACAGGTGAAGTTTATACAAAAAGCGAAACAAAATCAAAAATTGGAGAAGACAAAGTAGAGATACAGATTTTTGATGAGTCATTGCAAATCTCAAGTGGTACTATCAAAGCTCAACTTGAAACCATAAATACTACAAATTCATCAAATTATATACAAAGCTACAAAGATGCTCTTGATACATTTGTATCAAAATTATCAGAACTTACTACTTTAGAATCTGGTGAAAGTTTGTTTAGTGGTAGTGATGTAGCAACATTTGCATTTAATGAAGAGACTGTTATCAATCTAACTACAACAGATTTGGAGAATTTATCACAATTGCAATGGGTAGAAGATATTGATTTTGGAAATGGTCAGATTTCATCTTTGTCTGATTTTATATCTGCACTTAGAGTACAAGTATCAGCGGATAAAGAAAATATAGATTTTAAACTAGAGTCACAAGAGGTAATTGTAGAGTCTTTGCAAAATTCATATAACAAACTTGTAAATGTGGATAGTGATGAAGAGATGATAAATCTTATGATGTATCAATCTGCATATGAAGCAAATGCAAAATTAGTAACAGTTGTGGATGAGATGCTACAAACAATTTTAAATATGAGATAAAGGGGAAAAAATGAAAAGAGTAAGCTTAAGCAATATACAAGATTTGGGCTATAGGATGTCAAATATTTTGGAGATGGTAAAAGAGAATAAAGACAATAAAGCTCTTTCTAAAACAATGGAAGATTATGTAAAAGATTTAATGTCTATTATCGCACAAAACAATGTTTTTCATTCTATAAACTTAATAGAAAGAGTTGTAGAAACTGGAGAAAGAACTAATACGGGCTTATATAAACAATTCCATGTATCAGCTTTAGAACTTTTTGATGAATCCAAATTATTGTTGAGAACTTTTCAAATTATTGATTATGATAGAGAAAAAATGAAGTTTATTCTTTCGGATGAGATTACTCTAATAGATTTTAGAAAAATAAGCAGAATTTACTAAAAGGAGGCTGTTATGGCAGGTATTTTGGGATTAGGAAGTAGTGGTTCTACTGAGCTTAGCAGTGAGTTGATTGATAAATTAAAATCAGCTGAGTATACTTCAAGAGTAACACCTATTGAAGAAGATTTGGAAACTTGGGATACCGAAAGTGAAAAAATCATAGAAATATCATCAAAAATAGTTGAATTCATGACTAGTATGAAGAATTTTGATTTGTATAATAGTGAAAATGCTTTCGAATCATATGTTGGTGATACTTCAGGAACTTCAGCATCGTTTACTTTGACAGATTCTACCAAACTTGTTACCGGTACTACAACAGTAAATGTAAGTCAACTTGCACAAAGAGATGTATACCAAAGTGATACTTTTAGTGATTCGGATTCTGTTATGAGTACTGGACAAAATGATGATGATAAGTTAATTATCCAAATAGGTGATGAAACATTTGAATTTTCTACACAAGGGAAAACTTATCAGCAATTAACTGACGAAATAAATTATAAAATTGGATTAACTGCAACTATAGAAAAGGTATCTGATTCATCATATAGGCTTATTGTAAAAAGTACAGATACAGGTACTGATAATGCTTTGACTATAACCCAAAGTGATGGGCTTGATTTGGGATTTGCAACTGAGTCAAATCATACTTTAAGTTCTCAAAATATGATAGCTACTGTTGATGGAACAGAATATAATCTATCTTCAAATACGATTGCTTTAGGGACTGGTTTGACAATTACTGCTGTGTCAACTGGACAATCAACAATAAATATTGAAAAAGATACTTCAAGTCTTAGTACTTATATGGAAGATTTTGTAAGTCAGTATAATGAGTTAGTAGAACTCGTAAATGATGAACTTTATTCAGATGATTCAAGTTTGTATGATGCTTCATCAATAAAATCAATGATGAGCCAAATAAAAGATATGTTTATGAGTGGTTATGGTGATGATGGTGAATTAAACTTATTTAGTTTTGGTTTTTCTTTTGATACAGATGGGTATTTATCTGTAGATTCTTCTGATTTAGCAGATGCAATAACCAACAATTATGATGATTTGAAATCTTTATTTGTCGGAAAAGCAGAAACTCCAGGCCTTGGAACGCAACTTAAAGAGTATCTTGATGCTTTAGATGGTTGGGAAGGTTTATTGACTGTTTATACAGATAGTATGACTGATAGAAAAACTAAACTTGAAGAAGAAAAAGAAGAAGAGATAGAAAAACTAGATGATAAATATGAACAAATGGCTCAACAGTTTGCAGAATATACGGCTATAATAACTTCAATGGAAAATGCCTTTGCTAGTATGAAACAATTACTAGCAGATGATGATGACTAATCAAGAGAGAAAGTTGTACTAGCAACTTTCTTATTATTCGGTAGTGTAAAAATAACTGTGTAAATCCAAAAATATCAATCTATTAGATATAATTTATCTAATAGATTTTATTTGAAGGATTTACAAATGAATATATTAAATAAAGAAGAATTAAGAAGACAAATAA
>JALNYH010000008.1 GCA_023229945.1 Arcobacteraceae bacterium
TCAATCCAATCCACAAGATTTAAAAAAATTCTTACAATACAATAAAATCGCAAAACTCAAAACTCAAAACAACAACATCAAAGAATTTTGCTATTTTTTTGAAAATAGTATCAAGAAATACAAAGGAGTTGGCGATGAAAACTTTTTTTACTATTTGAAAGAAATTGAATTTAAATTTAACTATACAATTAACCAAAGAGTTGATATTCTCATTAAGTTGATGTATGATACCATATCACTATGATAATAAGAATATTTTTAGTATTAATACTTGCTGTATCATTGTATGCAAATGAGATTAAGAATCTTAATTTCGGTGGTAATATAGATTTGGTATTGGGCGATTTTTCTACAAGCAACTTAAATAAAGTTTGCAATATCACTTATCCACCTTTTTATAAATTTTGGCAAAAAAATCCTACTTTTAGTCTTTATGATATACAAATTTGTGAAGAATTATTAGTAGAGTATGCTCAAAGTCTTGGTTTTTATGAAGCTGATATTAGCACAATAATCAAGGACAATACAGCCACTATCAATATTATCAAAAATCGTCCAATTATGATAAATTCTATCGAAATAGACGAAGAATACAAAAAACTAATTGCTATAGAAATAAACAAACCATTTACAACTATTAACTTTTCAAATTCCAAAAAAACAATCACTGGACATCTAGCAAAAATAGGCTACCCAAAAGCTGAACTTGACTCAAAAGCTTATGTGGATATAGATGAATACAAAGTCGATATAGTTTATAAAGTAGTCAAAAACAACCCACAATATTTTGGTGATATTACAATAGATAATGATGCACGAATTGACCTTGAGTATATTGAAAAAGAGGTGAAGTTCAAAAAAGGTGAGCTTTACAACTCACTTCTTATAGACAGCACTTATGAAGGGCTTTATAATTTTGGGATATTTAAATACATTTCTATTGATCAAAACTTGGATACTACAGATGATGTAATACCAGTCAATATCAAGCTTTTAGAAGGTGCATACAGAGAGACTATGTACTCTATAGGCTATGACACAAATACAGGTGGAAGACTAAAGGCTCAATACACAAATGATAATTTCTTGGGAAATCTCAAAAAATTTACAATAGGCACAAATATCAACCAAGATGGATATAGAATATATAATAACTTTTATAATCCATTTTTTTATCTTGATGGAGTATCTTTGAACAATGATGTTACATATGAAGATATGGACTACCTAAGCTATAAACAAAGAAAAATTGAAGAAAAAATAGCCCTTTCTAAAGATATGTTTGGACTCACACATAGTATAGGACTGCTTAGTGAACATAGCAAAATTAAATCAAAATTGCAAGAATATGAAAGTGGCAACTATTTACTAAATTCTGTATTTTACAATGCGATTTTGGATAGAAGAGACTCCGCACTCAATCCAAAGAATGGGTATTACCTCTCCTTTTATATGGAAAATGGGACACAAAGCTTGGGAAGTGAGATAGAGTATCTCAAAACCTTGACGGAACTTAGATATATAAAATCATTTGATAAACTTACAACTTCTTTCAAAACAACAGTTGGTACGATAGACCATGATTTGCCTATTTTTAAACATTTTTTTGCTGGGGGAGACTATAGCAATCGTGGATATACTTATCAAAAAGTAGGTGTACTTGATAGTGAAGATAATCCTTATGGTGGCTTGAGTATGATTGATAGTTCTATAGAGTTTGAATACAATATTTATAAAGATATAGGTATTGCTACATTTTTTGACTCTACGATGTTAAGCCAAAAATCAAATAGTTTTAATGAAAGATTTTATAATAGTGTAGGAATTGGGGCTAGATATTATACTCCTATTGGTCCTTTGCGTGTGGATTTTGGATTTCCACTTAGAGATGGTGGGTTTGTATTTCATATTGGTATAGGACAAGTATTTTGAAAACTCTAAAAATACTATTTATTTCTATTGCATTTGTAGTGAGTGTCGCTTTTATTGGACTATTGAACTCAAAATATATCACTCACAAAGTCTTTGATTATATCGCTCAAAGTACAAATATCACCTACTCAAAACTAGATGGTACACTATGGCAAGGACTTCATATAGAGGATTTGGACTACAACAACCAAATACAAATAAAACAACTCTATATAAATCCTAGTATTTTATCTCTTTTGTGGCTTGAGATTTATTTATATGAGCTTGAGGTGTTGGGGGTTGGGTTTGATATGAGTTTGCTTGAAAATGACTCAAACTCACAAGAAGAGCTAAATATCCCTTTGAATTCTTTGTACATCAAATCTCTCAAAAGCTCTTTTGAAGATATCAAATATGATACTTTGGATATAAAAAACCTCCAAATAAACGGCTCAGATATCAGCTATGATTTCAAAACAAATATAAATGCACACTTAGATATCAAAGGCACTTCAAATATTGGTGATATCCAAAGCAATATCCATATAAATAATACCAAATATGAATTAGACTCATCACTCAACCTAAATCTTGAATTTATCAATCAACTAACTTCATCAAATCTATCTCATATAGACAATATTTTATTGAACATCAAAGGGGATACAAATAGTTTTGACTTTCAAGCAAGTTCAAAAACTATCTCTTTAGTTCAAAATAATCAACCTATAAAACTTGATAACATATTGGCAAATGGTACTTATGATATCAAAGCTCAAGATATAGTATCAAATATCAAAACACTCATCACATATCAAGATATTGTCTCAAAAATAGACACAGATGTCAGTATCAAAAACCATGATATTTCAAGCTTACAATTTAGCTTGAACACAGATACAATAATACCGCAAGCAAAACAAAAGTATTTTCAAAATGATATTGTCTTTAGTGGTCAATTTCTGGGTGATTTGTCAAAAATTGATTTTGATACTACACTCTTGGCAAATACAATTATCAATGAAACAATACCTATAAAACTACCACTTACTTCACTAAAAGGTACTTTGCACATCAATGAAGACTACACGAAGATTCAAAGTGTTTTTGATTTGATTTTTGATGTGGATTTGGACTCAAATATGATAAATTTCTCAGCAAATAAAGCAAATTTTCAACTAGACACGCAAACAAATGACCTAAAACTAAATGGCAATTTCAAAACAACATCAGCTATTAGTAAAACATCATCAGATTTTGAGTTGATGGCGAATCTTAACAAACTTGAAAATATGGTATTTAGCTCAAAAAGTTTGTTATCCAACCTCAAATACAATGATTTGGATTTGTCATTTTTGGAGCCTTTGGCACTAGAACTTGGATTTCAACACTCCACACTCAAAGCAAACTTGAAATCAGAATTATTTGAAGCGTCTATAGATACAAATGATTTTAAGAAGTTTTTATTTGATGTGAATATCAAAGAACTAAATCCAAATGATTTCTATGAAATACCAACAAATCTCAAAATAAATTCACTCAAAGCAAACCTAAAAGGTCAATACGAAAATGATTTGATTCTTGATGCAAATGTGATTTTGAATAAGAATTTTGTCCTAAATAGCTCTATCAATGGTAATCTTGAAGATTTCAATGCCACAATCAAAAACAAATCATTCAATACCAAAATCACAAGCACCAAAAATGGAATCAATTCCAAAACATCTATTTTGTCACTTGGAGATTTTGAAAAAGAGATATCAAAACTACTAGATATCTCACTTTTGAATTTAACTGGAAAACTTGATATTGCTATCATATCCAAAGATGATATTTGGAACTTTGATATCACATCACCAAAAATCACCTATGATAAAAGTGATATTAGCAAACTATATGCAGTGGGATTTGTAAAAGATAATTTTTTGTTTTTTGATAAATTCAACTTCACAATATCAGATTTGTTTGATATGAGTTTGCAAAAAGATTTTGCACTGAAAACTCAAGCTTATTTTGATATGGAAACTTTTGATTCATATATTGATTTTGGAGATATTGCATTTAAGACAAAAAAACTAGATGATACTATAAGAATAAATATAGATACAAAAGATTTATTTATGGCTCATAGTAGTTATGGTAGTGGATTTGTGACTTCAGAACTTGTGGTAGATTATGCAAATGGGCAGGTTTTGATAGGTGGGGATATGCACTTAAAAAACCTAACAGCTATCTATGAAGCACCAAATTCAAGTATAAACAGAGACAAAGATATCATAATCATCTCCAAAAATAAAGATATTTTGACAAAAAGAGACTTTTTTGTAGAAGATATTGCCTTGGAATTGGCACTTTTTGTAGATAAGTTCAACTACAGTGTCAAAAATATCAATCTTGAAGCATCTTCGGTACTATACCTCAAAAAAGCATATGGTGGAAATACCAAAATATATGGTTCACTACAAGATATTTCAGGCTCTTATGCTGAGCTTGGAAGAACTTATTTGTTGAAAAACTCCAATTTATACTTCCGAGGTGTAGAGCCTATTGACCCAATATTGGATATCCATGCACTGCATAAATTGGAGGAAGTTGATATCACTATCAATATAGGTGGCACACTAAATAGCCCAAGAATCAATCTCCATTCTACCCCTATCATGAGCCAAAGGGATATTTTGTCATACCTTATTTTTGGTACACGATTTGCCTCAAACCCAGCCATGAATGAACAAAGCAAAAGCTCACAAGTATCACTATTTTTGGTCAATGAACTATCAAAAGACTATGCCAAAGAGCTAGGACTTGATGTACTATACTTTGAATACGACCAAACCAACCAATATATTGAGACCGTAATAGGGAAAAACATATCCAAAAAAAGCATGGTAATCCTAAAAAACAAAGCCGACGGAGGAAGACTCATCCTCCAAAGAGAACTCACAAAAAAATGGAATGTAGAGCTAGGATTTGAGGACAATACTCAAGGGATTGATTTGATGTACAAGAAGAGGTATTAGAAATTTTATTACAAAATGAGCAAAACGATAGTTAAATTACAAATTTTAAGGCTTTTGAGTAGATAATATCTCTTATTATGAATAAAAATTGACTATTGTATCGAATTGGTATATAATGAATAACTAACCTATTGTTAGCCGTGATATTAGCCTTTTTTAATCATAGGAGTTTGACATGGTAAGAGATTTTAGAATTATCGGCATAGCCTTAGTAATTTTAGGTGTGGGTCTTGCGATATGGGGATATCAACAATCTGGTTCAGTTGGTTCACAAGTAACACAAGCAGTTACTGGTTCGGATACGGATCAAGTTATGATGTTTTATATTGGTGGAGCTATCAGTTTTTTTGTTGGATTATTTCTTTTAGGGAAAAAATAAAATTGGAGAAATCATGGAAATCACTAACATATTACCACACTATCTAAATATAGTAATTTTAGCCGCATTTTTGCCATAATGTTTTTTAGAAAAAATTGAAGACATACATCGTATGTTGAAATTTTTTCTAAGAAAGAGTATGAGTAAATAATGCGAGAGAACTACCATAATGCTAGTTTTCTTATAAGCCCTATCTGCGTTGTCAACTTTCACTTACCAATGGTAAGCTTCAAGTCTCCGCCTTGATAGAACTTATAATAAAACTACTAAAATTACTATATTTTAGATAGTGTGGTAATATAATATTTTTGATAATAGGTGCACTTGCTGGTTGGCTTGCTGGAACTATTATGAAAGGTAGAGGATTTGGACTTTTAGGCAATATTCTTGTAGGAATTGTCGGTGCAGTATTGGGTAGCTTTTTATTTGGTATACTCAATGTCATAACAGGTGGTTTGTTCGGTTCTATACTGATGGCTACTGTTGGTGCTGTTATTTTGTTGGCTATACTTGGCATAGTCAAAAAAGCTTAGGTCAATAATAACGCAAAATCATGAGACAGGATATAATCTGTCTCATGACAATAGGCGAATATCGCCGAAATGTCAAATATATTACAAATCTAAAGCCACATCCCACAACTGACCTACACTAATCCCCCCATCGTTTACAGGTATTTCACAACCAAAATATACATTTATATCCAAAGGCTTAGCTTTTTTTAGCACTTTTTGAAGTAGTGTTTTGTTTTGAAATACTCCTCCACCAAGGATTATATCTAGCTTTTCATTTGTTGCTATTTGTATGATGATGTCACTTAGGGTATTTAAAAGCTTAGTACAAAGCTCCCGTTTTGAGTCTGTTTTATTCAAAACTACACTTAATATATCTATATCTATTTCATCACCGCCAAGCACATAATCAAACCTCTCTTCAAACTCCTCCAAACACAAAGCCTCACATCGCAAGCCACTTTCACCTTCATAGCTTTGGACTTGCAAAACTCCAGCAAAAGAGGCAAGTGCATCAAATATTCTACCCACGGATGAGCTAAGAGGAGCGTTTATGTTTTTTGTATATGCTGTGTATAGAAGTCTAAGTTCATCTTTGTCAAATGACTTCACACACTCCAAATCCATCTCCCTCACCTCATCAAAAGTAAATCTTTCAAAAAGGATACTAAGAGCTACTCTTCTTGGTT
Source organism: Arcobacteraceae bacterium (assembly GCA_023229945.1). GTDB lineage: Bacteria > Campylobacterota > Campylobacteria > Campylobacterales > Arcobacteraceae > UBA6211. The sequence continues at coordinate 6,512 of JALNYH010000008.1, forward strand.
CTTTGATAGCTTTTTCACCACCTAGAAGCTTGATAGGTTTGAAGTGGTATTTTCTACTTTCTCCCACAAAAACCTCACCGCCCCACAACGCTCCATCATCACCATACCCAGTACCATCAAAGATAAATCCCACAAAATCACCACTCAAACCATGCTCCAATCTCACACTACCTAGATGAGCTTTGTGGTGCTGTACCTCTTTGAGCTTTATACCTTGTTCTTTTGCCCATTTGGTAGTTTCATAATTTGGGTGTTTGTCACATACTATGATTTCTGGTTCAAAGTCATAAAAAGATTTGAATGTATCAAGGGTATTTTTGAAAAAAGTGATATTAGCCAAACTATCCAAATCCCCAATATGTGGGCTTAAAACTAGATTATCACCATACCCAAAAGCAATAGTATTTTTTTGATTTGCCCCAACGCATAGGGTATTTTGGGCTAGAGTTTGCTGAAGTTTCATAGACAAAGGTGCATACCCTCTAGCACATCTAAGTATTTGTACCTTATCATCTACCACCTGAACCAAAGAATCATCCACACCATTGACAATTTCTCTATCAAAATCAAGCACGAACTCCACAAAAGGCAATTTTTCATAAATCCCATCAATATTTATGATTATAGGCTCATCACCAAGGTTTGCACTAGTAGCGATTATTGGATAGTCCAAAGACTCAAAAAGCAATACTTGCAAAGGAGTATAAGGCAACATACAGCCGATTTTTTTGATATGTGGAGCGATGAGAGGTGAAAGTGAAAAATCATCTTTTATATCAAGTATTACTATTGGGGATTCTTTGGATAAAAGCACCTCTTTTTCTCTCTCATTCAAAAAAGCAAATTTTTGAACTTGCTCCATATCCCTACACATCAAAGCAAATGGCTTAAAGGGTCTATTTTTGGCATTTCTTAGCTTTTCTATACTTTTGCAATTGGTAGCATCACAAACTATATGAAAGCCCCCTAGCCCCTTGATAGCTACTATTTTGCCCTCTTTTATAAGCCTCTCCGTTTGCATCAGAGCATCACCATCTATCAAAGCCCTGTTTTGGTCATACAGATATAGTTTTGGGCCACATTTAGCACATGCTATTGGCTGAGCGTGAAATCTTCTATTGGAGCTGTCGTTGTACTCTTTTTTGCACTCATCACACATCTCAAACTCACGCATAGAGGTGTTTTTCCTATCATAAGGGATAGTTTTGATGATAGAATATCTTGGACCGCAGTTTGTACAATTGGTAGCGAAATAGCCATAAAATCTTGATTTTGGATTCGTAATATCACTTATGCAGTCTTTGCAAATTTTCATATCAGGTGATACAAAAGTGGTCTTAGTTTTTGTACCATCAGACAAAATTATCTTGAAATCTTCATCATTTTGTAGTGCTATTTGTGTGATACGAAAGTCAACTATTTTCGCAAGAGGTGGAGGGTTTTGGCGAATTTGAGATACAAACTCAGCCAAGTCACTATCCACCCCTTGAGCTTCTATCTCCACACCACTAGAATCGTTTTTGACAAACCCATTTATCTGATATTTGAGTGAGAGGTTTTTCACAAAAGGACGAAACCCCACCCCTTGAACAATACCGCTGATTTGTATTTTGTATCTAGTCATAAGTTATTATGTATCCAATTCATAGCCACTAATTAAGCTTTTGATGGTCAGTCAATACTCAACAGCAACTCATCAATAAGATGAATTTTATCAATAGAAGGCAAAGACAATACTTCTTCATTTACTGACATTTCTCATTCCTTAGTGCATTTAGGCATATTGAATGATTCTAGCATAAAATTGATAGATTTTTGATAAAAGGACTAAAACAGATATTTTGTACAATAACATCAAATTTAATTAATATTCTTCGGTAGATATTAAAATACCATATTCAACACCATCAAAAAAAGCATTTATTGGAACATCTAAAACATATGCTATTTTAATCAATTGTTCTACATTGAAATGTATCTTGTTATAATATATTTCTGCACATGAAATGGGTGATACAGACTTGTATCCTATTGCATGGGCAAGTTTTAATTGTGATACTCCCTTAGTTTTTCTTATTCTTTTAATATTTTCACCTATTTTAAGATGCAACTTTTCACTCAACTTTTCATCATAGTTATCAATATTTTTCAATTTATACCCTAATATATTAGATTATTTTAAGTATATTAAGTTACAATTACTTCTAGCAATCTAATATATTAGAGTTAAATGTATATTTTATATCCATTACCTCCATATGATGATACTAAAAGTAAACTATATTAAAAATTGGAGTGATGATTATTCCAAGTAATTTTAAAACAAAAAGGATTTAGCAATGACTTTACAAAATTTAAAAGTAAATGCAAAAATTAATATGATCACTTTTATAGCTACACTGTTTCTTAGTATAGTAGCTATAGTGTCATATATGAAAATGAGTAGTTTGCAAGAAAACTATCAACACACAAGTGAGTTTGAAGATTTATCGGTAGTTATTGTCAAAACTTCAGAACAGGGACTACAGGTATCAAATGCACTAAGAGGGATTATCGTAAATCCATCTGATGTAAAGGCAAAAGATAATTTTATTCAAGCAGTTTCTGATTTGGATGGTTTGATAAATAATCTTAAGGCTAGTTCAAATATATCTCAAGGATTTACAAAATTTGAAATAGCTACTCTTTACGATTCTCAAAAAGCTGTTTTAGCTAATTTAGTAGAAAAAGTCAAAAAAGATGAAACACTCACAAAAGAAGATAACTCTTTGGCGACTAGCAAATGGAGACCTCTAAAAGCTGGGCTTATAAAATGGCAAGATGGAAATAACAAAAAAACAGAAGAAATGGGTAGTATATTTAAAGAAACTGCTTCAATTACCACAAACCTTATTATTGGTATTTTAATTTTTACTATTATAATTATTATGTTCGTAATACAAGTTATCTCAAAATCTATAGTAGCTCAACTTTCAACATTTCAATATGGTTTGTTATCATTCTTTGGATTTTTGAATAAAGAAACAAATAATGTAGAATTAATAAATATGAATTCCAAAGATGAATTTGGGACTATGTCCAAAGTGGTCAATGAAAATATCACAAAAACGCAAAAGTTGATTATTCAAGATAATGAACTTATAGATGATGTGAAAAGAGTGGTTGCACAGGTTAAAAATGGTCATTTAAATCTAAAAGTAAAAAATGACACACAAAACCAAAGTTTGCAAGAACTAAAAAATACTTTCAATGAAATGTTGGATGTTTTAAATCAAAAAGTAGGGACTGATTTGAATAATATTTCAAAAGTTCTTGAAGACTTCTCAAAATATGATTTTACTACCAAAGTGCCGAATTCAAAAGGTGAGATAGAAGTATCTATAAATAATCTAGGGAATGAAATATCGGCGTTGTTAAAACAATCTTTAACAGTAGGTAAAACACTGGAAAATAGCTCAAATACCTTGATTTCAAATGTTGAAATACTAAATAAAAGTGCAAATGAAGCAGCAGCCTCTTTGGAAGAGACAGCAGCTGCACTTGAAGAGATAACAAGTACTATTTCAAATAATACAAGTAGCATATCTCAAATGTCAACTTACTCAAATCAAGTAAGCCTTTCAGCGGAAAAAGGGCAAGAAATGGCAAGAAACACTACAACAGCCATGGATGATATCACTTCCCAAGTAAATCTTATCAATGAAGCAATAGCTGTAATAGATCAGATAGCATTCCAAACAAATATTCTTTCACTCAATGCTGCAGTAGAAGCAGCAACTGCAGGAGAAGCTGGAAAAGGGTTTGCAGTAGTTGCAGGAGAAGTGAGAAATCTAGCTTCAAGAAGTGCCGAAGCTGCAAAAGAGATAAAAGATATAGTGCAAAGAGCTACATCTAAAGCAAACCAAGGTAAAGATATCAGCAATGAAATGATTCAAGGATATGAAGAACTTCTAAGCAATATCACAAAAACAACCAATATGATAAATCAAATATCAAATGCTTCAAAAGAACAAGAAGCTGGAATTGTACAAATAAATGATGCCGTAGCTTCTTTAGACCAACAAACCCAACAAAATGCGATGATAGCAAGTCAAACTCAAGATATAGCTATTCAAACAGATGCTATAGCAAAAGAGATAGTTGAAGATGCTATTAAAAAAGAGTTTATTGGGAAAAATGAAATTTTAAATAAAAATTCAGAATCAAAAACTCAAGTTTCAGGAAACTCAACTCCACAAACTCAAACTAAATCAAATATACATAAGCCTGAATTACAAAAAATCACACCAAAACAATCATCAAAAAATGATGAATGGGAGAGTTTTTAAGCTAGATTTTTCTAGCTTAAATCTATCGTTCTAATTCCCATATCCCTTGAACAATACCGCTGATTTGTATTTTGTATCTAGTCATCATAGCCTTTTTGGATATCTTTGGTTTATTGAGATTATAGTTTATTGTCGGTTAATTGTAGGTTAGGGGGATTTTTATATTTTTATAATGCAGAAAATTTCAATTTATATTTTTGAACAACATATTGCTGATATGTATCAATAATATTACAATATTGGCTACTGAATTTTCGATTGATTTGGAATTTGTTGCAACTTCTATTGAGACTATGAAAAAACTACGAGATGATAAACTTCCTCGTTTGCTACAAGAGTATCAAATACAAGAGCACAAGCAAAAGCATATATTGCAAGAAGTTTCAAAAAGGACTCTACAAGGGGCACTCAAATGAGCGATGAACTACTAAAAAAACTCCTACTTTCTCAAAAGAATGCTAAAAAAAGACTAAAAAATAAGCTAAAAGCAAATAGTGCATTTGGAACTCTTACAGATGATGAAATAGCCAAAGTTTCGGCAATCAGGGCAAAGGAATTAAGAGTTTCTCAAAATAAAAAACAAATAGATTTTAGCAAAGAAGCTATGCTAAGCTCCCCTACAACTTACTCAAATTTTGAACAAAAAGGGGCTATTTCTATGATAAATTTTATCAAAATCATGAGAACTTTTGGAAGACTTGAAGAGCTTGAAAAGCTACTTCTTACTACTACAAAAGAAGAGATAGATAGACTTGAAAAGGGGCGAAGGGAGAGGGTGAAATAAGTCTTAGTATCTTTAAAACTTAATACGACCTCTTTTTCGAATAGGCTTAGTCTTGTCTTGCAAAATATCATCTAGTGAAAATATAGGTTTTTGTTTTGGATTTGCAATAATCTGAAAATCATCCAAACAATCAAGCACCAAAGAGATTTTCAAAAGAGAATCAAGAGAAATATGCCCAGTAGATTCAAATCTCTTGATACTCCCTAGACTTACCCCACTTTTACTACTCAACCCCTCTTGAGTCAAATCCAAAGCAAGTCTTCGTTGTTTGAATTTATCTTTTAGTTGATTCATTATTGAAAATGGTGTTGAAATATTTATAGATAACATATTAGCTCTTAAGTATTTATTTTAGTTATTATAGCTAATATATTATCTATTGTTGCTTAATATTTTATTAAAATGGTATAAACTGAAGATTGTAGAGTTTGTTTTTTGGTATCTGTTTTTAGATACTAATAGTATAGTTGGTGCCTTATGTGAAAGTCAATACTATAAGTATCTGTTTTTGGATACTTATTCTTCATAGTTTATTGTACAATATCATCAGTTAGAATACTAGTTCTTTTGATATTAATACTGTCAATATATTTAATAAGTTTTCCAGTTAGTGATTGTGTGTCTTCAGCTAGTTTAGCTCTATTTCCAACAATGATAAATTTTTCTTTTGCTCTTGAAATTGCCACATTGATAATATTTGGTTTCTCTTCATTATTGTAAAATGAATTGGCACATGAATTTGTAGCTCCTACAGTTGTAGAAAAATAAATAATTTCTCTTTCGCTTCCTTGAAATTTATGTACTGTTCCTGCAACCAAACCATCTAACTCTTCTTTTCTTATAATTTTGTTTAATTCATACTCTTGCTGTTTAAAAGGTGAAATAATCCCAATATTTTTCAATATTTCTTTTTTCTCTTCATGCGTTTTACAATCTATTAATCTTCGTTTTATATGATTAATAATGTCATTAGCTTCATGAGTATTGTATTTACTTCCATCTTTGCTTTGTGCATCAATAGTTGTTTCTATAAAATCAAAATGGCACTCTTGATTGCTGTTCCCTTTTTGAAGATTCATTATTCCATTATATATCTCTTGATTACAAAAATCAATAATATTATCTCTGCATCTAAAATGTTCCATTAACCATAAATCACCATCTAAAGTATGTTGAATATATGGATTTTTTATATAAACACTTTTATTGGCTAAAGACATAATACTAGAGTTTAAAACAGAAGCAAACTCTTTTACTTTGACAATATTTGGTTTTGATATATGCTTTTTTAATAAATATCCATTTATCTCTTCTTGTTTTGTTTTATATTCTGTGGGATTATCTTCATCTTTTTTAGATGATTTTCCTTTTACACCCAAAGGATATACAGGTTCAATCTGTTTTTCATCTCCAAATACAAATACTCTTTTTGCAGTATAAATATTTACAGCATAAGGAGATAAAATCATACCTGCTTCATCGATTAGCATATTTTCGATATAACTCTCTTTTATGGGTAATACATTTCCAAAAGAGTGGCAAGTTGTATTTACAATTGGAAAAAATATACTCAAATATCGAAGCATTTGTTCTTGTGGCACAGAGGAAAAAGAAACATCTTGGCTTACTTTTTTATATGATGTTAAATTCCAGAATTTACCTTTTTGTTCTAGCGTATATGCTTTATTATTGACATAAACAAACTTATCTTCAAATAATCTTACAATCTCACTATTAGATAGTTTTCTTTCAATATTTAAATCATCATCTTTATTTGTAAAAAGAAAATCACACTTTTTACATTTATAAATTTCATTGCCTTTTTCATTTTCTTTAGCATCAAGAGTATCTTTACTATCGCAGGCAAAACATTTTTTTGTACTGATTTTACTTTTGTTTAATGAGTAAATTTCATATAAAAATAAGCCCTCCAAAAGATGTTTGGAGCATAAATAGATGTATGTTCGCAATTCTTTATCAGCATCTTGATATATGTCTTTTATCTTCTGTTCATATTCATCATAAAAAAATTTATCTGCTATCTCAAGTTTATTAATATTAACTTCAATATCTATAATCGTATTATTTATATCATTAATACTACAGTTATTCCAGCCTAATAGTTTAAATTCATCTTTGAAGTTTTGTTCTATCGCTTTTTTAGTATTTTGCAAGTTATTATGTATAAATATTATATTTGATTTTTTATCCTCTTCATATTTTTTTATAGATTGTGTATATTTTTCTTGAGTTTCTTGTAGTAGATTTTTAGTAAACATTTCAATATTGTTTATTTTATCATCGTATTGTTCTTCTATTTCATTCCTACTATTTTGGAAATTATCCTCAATGGTTTTATACTCTTTTTTATCCTCTTTTAAAATCTTCATATACAGCTTTTTAAAAAAATTATTTTGTGTAAAAAGTTTTTGTTGCTTTTCCATTTGCTCATTATATTGTTGAGTAACTGCTTTTATTTGTTCATTTTTATAACTTTCATTTTGTGTTACGAATAAATTTAAATCATTCTTTATTTTAAATAATGACTTCTCATATTCAAAATAAACATTATCCTTTATATCTTTATACTGTTTACGAAGAGTATCTAGTTCTTTGGTATATGACTGTTCTAATACATTTATTTCATTATGATAATTTAAAATAGATTCTTTAATCGTTTCAATATTATCTTTTACAAAAGTTATAAAAAAATTATACTCTATTCTTGTTGTAGTTTTTTGTTGTTCTATATTTAATTTCTTACTTATATATTCAATTAATCCTAATTCATTTACATCTACTTTTGAATTCAACCATCGATTTAACTCTTGATTGCGGATATTTAGCTCTTTTATAGTTTTATTAATCTCCTGATATAAAAATCTTGTAGCTAGAGATAGAGAATCCAAATGACGATTTTTTACAAATTCATCCTTACAAATTTCTCTAAATTGATTTAACTTAAATATATACTCTTCAATATATAGCTTTGGTTTATTTTGTACTGAAGATACTAATTGATTAAGTGTTTGAAGAGATGTTGTAAATATAGGTTTATCTGGATTTGTTTCATTTAAAGAATTGACTGTTTTAATAATAGGTACACTTAAACCTATATTGTTAAAATTATTTTCAATAGTCATATTTTTTTTATCACTATTTTTATATTGAAAGGTAAAGTTTGGGTCTATCCAACTTTCCATCAAAATTTTATCACTATCTTTTAGGGAAGTTCTTATTTCATTATATGCATCATAAATACCCTCGACAATATTATCTAATGCTCTATTATTTGTCGAATAAGATATAAGAGGGATAGAAAAACTAAATTTATCTTTTCTCGATAAAAACTCTTCATAGCATCTTAGAGCATTTTTAGCTGTAATGTCTCCTATCATTGCTCTTAATAATGATGTTTTACCAGTTCCGGGAGGTCCATTAAATGCAATAATAGGAAGATTTGTGTTTGTAATATTCATACAATATTTTTGTGAAGTAGTTAAATCATATTCACTACTTAATGAACCATAATGTCTTAAAGAGAGTTCATTATTTAGTGTTGGTGTCATGTTGATTGTTACATTGTCATTTTGCACTTTTTCATAAGGGACAGGTGAATATTTATATTTATTGCCTTTTAATAATAAAGATAATATATTATTTTCATCTATAGCAGCTTTTTCGATATAATTATATACTTTTAATAATCCTTGAATCACTTTATTATCTTTTTTCTTTGAAAGATTTTCAGCAAAAAAATATGGAGTATCTGAAATAACAATATTTTTATTTATCTCTTTTGTTTCTAAAATATTATTTAATTCTCTTTCAAAAATAGATCTTAAATTTTTAATTATTGACCTCTGTCCACCCTCTTCAAGTTCACTTTTATCAATTTCATTGTTTCCTTTTAAAGCCTTAATAACATCTAAAAAGTACTCAGCAAACTGCCTCATATTTTCTATGCTATTACCTTTTGCATTATCTCTTCTTAATTTGTCTAAAACTTCTAAAAAACTAATATCTAACAATTCAAAAGGCTCAATAAAAAATGCTGGGTTTATCATAATTTGATTCCCATAAAATATATTTTCTTCAAAACTATCATTATTTTCAGTATCTAAAAATACATTGATAACTTTTTGAGCATTATCAAATGGATTTTCAATATCAACTATAGGAATCTTAATAAAAAATGGTGCAATATTTAAAAGATTATCTTTATCATCATTTACTTGAATCATTAATGGCGTGTAATAAAGATTTAATATTTCAGATGGGCTAATTTTATATTTTTTTGCTTGTTTTTTTTCAAATATATTATTGATATTATTAATAAAAATATTTTTACCATCTATTTGATTCTTTAATCCAAAAAAGAAATAAGCTAACTCACTACAATCTTTATTACTTTGTTCAATTCTGCCTTTTTCATCAAATATAAAATCTAAATAATAATCTGTTTCAAGAACATCTTTATAATAATTTAATACTTCTTTCACATATTGGTTAGACACTTCTTCACTTCCTATTTGCTTATAGATAAAATATATTAAACAATCTATCATAAATAAGATTATAATAAAATTAAAAAATAACTAAATTTTGCAGAGAATAAAAACAATTTGAAATACTAGATTATATAAGTGTATTGATACAAATATCTTAATTTGATTTAGAATCTATTATGTTTCATAAGGATTTGAGATTCCGTGTCAAGCACGGAATGACGGATAGTTGTCATACTAATACTGAATCTGTTATAGCGATACCGAATCTGTCATGCTGATACTGAATCAAGTTCAGCATGACAGATTTAGTATCAGCATGATAGATGCTGTATCTTCTTTGAATTTTGTATCAAATATGGGATGGTATTATAATGAAAGGCTTTTGAGATTTTTATTTATAAAAGAAGATTACCAAATGTTGTGCTTGTACTATCCGTGAGACATCTTGAGTTCCGTAAAAGAGAAGAATAAGGAATAATGGCTATTTCATCCTACCCTTACAAAAAACAAAGACAACTCATATCATCACTACACTAGTCCCATCACCTTTTGGCATAACTCTAATCTGTAATGGAATCCTCTCTTTTAGTGCTTCCACATGGGATATTACACCTACCATTTTGCCTGAGCTTTGGAGCTGATTTAGTGCATTTAGTGCTAGTTCTAAGCTATTGCTATCAAGTGTACCAAATCCCTCATCCAAGAAAAGTGAATCTATACTTATCTTTTGACTAGCAAGGGCTGAAAGTCCAAGGGCAAGGGAAAGGCTTACTATGAAGCTTTCTCCGCCTGAGAGGGTATTGACACCTCTTATGGCGTCTCCTTGGAAGCCATCGCATATTTCTATTTCAAGCAATTTACTCGAATCCATACTTCTTTGCAGTTCATATCTAGGACTTAGTATTTGCAGGTGTTTATTTGCTAGATAGATGAGCTGGTCTAGTGTGATACCTTGGGCGAATTTGGCAAATTTATCACCACTTGCTGAGCCTATCATATCGTTTAGTTTTACCCACACTTTAAAAGCCTCTTTTTCTTTCTCAAGCTCTTTTATTTTCTCTTCGTGTTTTTTCAGATTTGAGGCATTTATTTCTAGCTCTTTTTCGATATATCCTATTGATTTTTGGAGTTCGTCTATAGTGGTTTGGAGTTCTTTTAGCTCATCATTGATACTTTGAAGCTCTCTATCGCTTTTGTTTAATTCTTTTTGCTCTTTGAGTCTTATTTGGGTCTCTGATTTTAGGGTTTGGATTTGGTTGTATTTATCTTCTATGGCTTTGCAATTAGCTCCCAAAAGTTCAAATTCATCTTTACTCAAAAGTGCCTTTTCAAACTCCTCTTGTGATATGAAATCATACTCTTGCAGTGCCTTTGCAAACTTCTCTTTAGACACTTCAAGCAAATAACCATCATCTGATTGTTTTTGTAGGAGTTGTTCTATTTGTTTGGTGAGGGATTCATCTTTGGATTTTAGGCTTATTAGCTCATTTTGCAATGTATTAAACTGCTCTCTTATCCTCTCATAGGCTTTTGTGATAGTTTGTTCAAAGATATTTAAATCTTCTATATCCAAGATACTTTTGCACTTGGTTTGAAGTGCTTTTATCTCATCATTTATCTGTTTTTGCTCTGTTTTTTGCACTTGAATAGAATTAATAATATATTTTACTTTTAGCTCATTTTGTTGTTTTTGGTTGAGTTGATTTTGAAGTTGCTCTTTTTTTATAGAGAGTTTATCTTTGTCCTCTCTTATTCGTATGAGGTCTTTTAGTTGAGATTCAAGGTGTGTTTTTTGTTCTTGCAATGATACTTTACATTCTATCTCCACCTTCAAACTACAGCTCTCAAAAAGCTCTTGTGTAGATGTTTTGATAAGCTCTAGCTTTTGAATTTCTAAGCTTGATGTTTCTATTTTTGAGTGGAATTTAGCTATGTTTATATCATTTTGTTTGTGTTCACTACGCTGTATATCCAAAAGTTGCTCTTGTTCTTTGATAGTAGCTGTGGTTTTGTCTATATCTATACTCAAAGAGTGATTGATATATGGATGCTCTTTTGAGCCACACAAAAAGCACTCTTGACCTTCTTGAAGTTTGGCTCTATCTTGTTCATAGTTTTTGATAAGAAGTTCTTTTTCTCTCATTTGCTTTAGAATTTCTAGATTTTGTTGGATTTGTGATATGAGGTGTGATTTTTCGTTGTTTATTTGGGTTTGGTTTTGTATCTGCTCGTGACACTTGGATATTTGGGTTTGCTCTTTTGTGATTTCTGATACAACCTTTTCATATTCATCAAATGCTTTTAGAAGCTCTTGCGTTTGTGTTAGTTTGGCTCTTGTATCGTTTTCTTTTGTGGTGATATTTTTTGCTTTTTCATCAAGTATTTTGAACTCACCCAGCACATTTTCTAGCTTATCGCTGAGTTTTTTTATCTCATTACTTTGAGCCATCAAGACCACTTCCAAAGCACTTTCATCATTTGCCAAAGTATTCATATCTATTTGCAAAAGTTGGGCTAGTTCTTCCTTTAGTTTGATTGTTTTTTTGTCTATTTCTAGGTTTGACACCACTTTCGCCTCAATTTGCGTTTGCAAAACCCTAAGTTCTTTTATCATTTGAGTGTTTTGGTCAAATTGAAGTTTTTGTTTTTGAAATAGCTCTTTAGTATTTTCTAGCTCTATGGATTTGCTATTGAAGGATTGTTTTAGAGTTTCTTGCTCTTTTTGCAAAGATTCGAGCTTTTGAGTTTGTTGCTGTATGGTTTGAGTTAGGATTGTTTTTTCTTGATAAATTGGGTGGATTCTCAAAGCTTTATTTGCAAGTTCTAGTTTTTTGAACTCTTCTTTTTTTGCCTCTTTTTCTTGGGCTTTTTGCTCAAACTCCAACGAATATCTTATATTATCAGCTTCTAGTTTTTCTAAGTTTTCTTTCCAAGAAGCTATTTGTTTTAGTTCTTTTTCTTTTGTATCAAGAGAAAGTTTTTGGGCTTTTGAACTCTCTAAAACCAAAGTTTTTTCTTCCACTTCCTCATGCGTCATCAGCTCTATAGCCCCCAAAGAAGTACTTTTCAATTCTATCTCTTTTTTCTTTGTGGAGTATGTTTCATATATTTCTTGTGAGATTTGCTTGTAGATATGTGTTCCTGTGATTTTTTCTAGTAAAGTTGAGCGTTCATTTTCTTTTGCTTTCAAAAAAGCATCAAAACTTCCTTGAGCCAACATCATAGATTGTATAAATCTATCAAAATCAAGCCCAGATAACTCTTCTATATATTTTGGCACTTTGGAAAGATAAGATTCCAAAACCTTTCCTGATGACACTTCACATATTTCCATCTTAGCACTTTGGAAAGCTCCATCAGCACTTTTTCTAGCTCTTCTCACACTCCAAGAGCTTCTATAAACCTTACATTTGACCTCAAACTCCACTTCACACATACACTCACCCGTATGTCTGCTCATAAGTTCATTTGGGTTTGTAAGTCTTGGAGTTCTTGCATACATAGCACATGTAATTATGTCTAAAATTGTACTTTTCCCAGCTCCTGTGGGTCCAGTGATAGCGAACAACGACTCATCTTTGAGAAACTTTTCAAAGTCTATTTCAAACTCACCTTTTAGTGAGTTGATATTGAGTGATTTTATCTTGAGTATTTTCATAAAGCACTCACTTTTGAGACTATTTGTTTGAAATTCATTGCAAGCTCTTTTTCAAACTCTTTGTCTTCTATCTCTTCAAGAGCCAATCTTCGCTCAAACACCTGCTCGACACTTAACTCATCCAAACTTATCACTTTCAAATCATAAGATTTCAGCTGTTTTTCACTTTTTTCTATTTTGACCGCAAGGAGAATAAGCTCAAGATTGGATGCCAAATCTCTTATTTCAGTATTGGCAAACATCGGATTATCATCTTTTATATGGACTTCTATCCAAGAGGTTTTGTCTTCTATGTTTTTTAGCTCTTTTATAATAGTCGCCAAATCACCTTTTATGACTATAAGCTGCCTTTTTTGTGGGATTTGTAGTTCTTGGACTTCTATATTTTTATCTTCAAAAGTGACCAAATTTACTTTTTGAGTATTTTTGGATTCAGCAAAACTCAGCGGTATTGGAGAGCCTGAATATCGCACATGATTAGTTCCTACTATTTGGTTAATATGAAGATGCCCCAATGCCACATAATCAAACATCCCACCCAAATAATCCCCACCAATATCAAGCGTACCACCAATATAAATATCCCTTTCACTTTCACTACTTCGACTTCCAACTGTTGTGAGGTGTCCCATAGCTATTATTGGGATTTCTTTGTCACCTTTGATTTCCAGAGCTTTTTTGTAGGCATTTTCATAGTAGGCTTTTATGCCATTATTTGCTACTTTTTCTCTTTCACTTATAGTTTGACCACCCAAAGACTCCCTTATCACGCTATCTCTCAAAAAAGGCACAGCACAAATTATAGATTTTAGTTCATTGTTTTGACTTATTGGAATAACGATATTTTCATCCTCATCACCACTTGTAATCACATGGATATTGAGTGCATACAAAAGTTGTTTTGGAGCTTTTAGGGTAGATATAGAGTCGTGATTACCTGCTGTTATGATGATATGAAGATTTGGAATATTTGAAAGTTTTGTGAGAAGATTATAATAAAGTTCCAATGCATAATTTGGAGGAGTTCCTGTATCAAAAATATCTCCAGAAACTACTAGTACATCCACATCCTCAGACGATACCACACCATAAAGCCAATCAAAAAAATACGAGTGCTCCTCTTCCCTACTCTTCCCCATAAAATTCTGACCCAAATGCCAATCCGATGTATGCAAAATCCTCATATAATCCCTTGCTATGTTGTTGTTTCTAATGTATCATAAAAATGATTATAATAAAATTAAAATCGATTTGAAACCATAGATTGTAGAGGGTGATGATTACCAAATCTTATGGAAAGCATTTTTGTGAGTTAATCTGGTGTTTTATAAGAGAATAAAGCAAGCTTATAAATCTCATCTTTGCAATAAAATAAAGTTAAATTTCACTTTATTTTAGCTATAATTTACTCAAGTTTATTATTGGGGTTTATTATGAGAACTTTAGCAGTGCAAGTAAAAGATGCTTATATTCAAGATTTCTTAAATTATGTTCAAGAACATAGTTCAAATATTACAATAACCAAAGATACAAACTCAATCCTTGACCCTTACTTTTATGAACGCCAAGAAAAATTACATAAAATCAGAAATGATGCAAAAAATGGCAATATGAGACTACTAACTCAAGAAGAATCCAACAAAGAAGTTGAATTATTTTTTAAAGAATTATAATATCAATCAATGCTCATACTAAGAACAGAAGAATATCAAAAAGAATTGTTAGAAATTTTAAAACATATTGCAAACGATAAAATAACTGCAAGTAAAAAATTTCATAAAAATCTAAACAAACAAATAACCAATCTAACAAACTTTCCATATAAAAATAGAAAATCAATTTATTTTGAGGACGACAATATAAGAGATATGATATTTAAAAAATATACAATCAACTACGAAATTGATTTAAATAAAAATACCATACTTATATTGAGTATCTTCAACAAAAACAAACCAGTGTAATTGAAGTAGAATTACTTAATCCCTATTTCCTTGGAAAAATAAGGATTACTCATAGCAAACTTACTTAAGATTCTGCTGTAAATTACGCTATTTTCTAGCATATCACCCATCATGATAAAATGTTCTATTTTGTATCTATCTTTTAGTTGGCTTAGTATTGATATGACCATATCAGCTAGTGATTCATATACGCTATAAGCTAGATAAATATCTGGGGTGTCTGCTAATTTGAAGCTCATAAGAGTGCTTAAAAATGAAGAATAATCCATCCCACCATCAGCGAAATTTGTATCAAGTTTCAATCCACCATTGCCTCTAAAGCCAAGCGATGTATCACTTACCTCATCGAAGCTACCATTTTCAATACCAAGTATAATAGCAATAGCTTCAAAGAAATCTTTAGTATCACTTTTATTTAGTTCTTGAGAAATATTTGGGAATTTTGATTCAAAATTGGCTAGAAGTTTTGATTTATTTTCATCATTTTTCAAACTCATCATCACACTTTGCAAATCAAAAGGGTAAAATTTGATTATCTCTTTTGTCTCTTTGCCATCATCAAACAAAAAGCTCATTGGCTCTGTTTTGGATAAGTTTGCCCCTATGGATTTGGTGAAATTTGCCTCTTTTTTTATATTTAGAAACTTATTTTTTGTATCATTATCATCTAAATTTTCAAGTTGTTTCAGTGGATTTTGCAAAAATGTGATATTTTTTTGGATAACAACTGCTTTGTTTTGATAGCTATCATCAAAAAACATATATGATACATCACTTTCTTTTGCATTTAGTGCTACAAGTGTACTTTTTATGGTACTTGGTGATTTTATCCAGATGTAGTTTTTGCCTGTTAGCTCTTTGAGTGTTTCATCTATGATAGTTGCTTTTATAGATGGTTTTTCTATACTAAAAAGTGCCATTTTCTCTTCATCTGTAAGGACAAAAAGCTCATCTATTTTTGATGGTACTGTGACAAGTACACTATTTCCTTGGCTGTAATGAGCTGAGAAAATAGTATTGTCTTGTGTTGATACCCCTTTGTTTGAGTAATGATTGCATATTATAGTATCATCAAGATAACTTTTGCTTGATGGGTTTGTAATCATTCCCAAACATTTCGGACAAAGAGCAATATTATAATCATCACTTTCAAAATGTGTCGGAGTGATAGTTAGATTTTCTTGTGTAGTGGTAATTTCTCCCAAAAACAAAGAATATGGAAGATATTTATTGCAAAGATTTGAAAACAACTCCAGTTTTTCTTGGTTTGTGTCATCAAGTATCAAAGTGATTGTTTTGCCATCAAAATCGACACTTGCATTTATTTGAGCTTCATTTATAATTGATTGTAAAAATCCAGCAAAATAATTATTTGTACTTTTAT
Source organism: Arcobacteraceae bacterium (assembly GCA_023229945.1). Lineage (GTDB taxonomy): Bacteria > Campylobacterota > Campylobacteria > Campylobacterales > Arcobacteraceae > UBA6211. The sequence continues at coordinate 23,141 of JALNYH010000008.1, forward strand.
ATTGAATTGTTTGTTTGATTGCCATTTATAATTCCCTTAGAAGTTGTGGGGTTGAATATATATTTATAATTTCATCTAAATTTGTATATTTATCTTTTTTGGTGTATTGTACACCCATAATATCTAGCTGTTTCAAAGCCGAAGCTATAAATTCGCCAAATTTTGTACGAATATCAGAAGTTAAGTCAATTTCTACACTTTCTATATCTTTAGGAACAATCCCAACAATATGAACATTTGCCATCTTATCCAAAAGCGAACATATTTCCAACATCTCTACTATTTCTACTTCATGAGCATTTTGCTTGTAGCTTCCAAGCCCCAAAAGCTCATCTGCTGGAATACTATAAATACTCCCTGCCTCATCATCCATACTTATTGTATCAATGATTAGTACATTGTCATAATCTTGATAATAAGTCATCAATTGAAACCCAAGTACACCACCATCGACTAGTGTCACATCGCCATCAAAATCATAGTTCATATCCAAATATCTCTGGGCATAAACTCCAACACCTTCATCTTTAAAAATAATTGTCCCAGCACCTACTATAGCAGTGGTTTTTTGCATACATAACCTTTTTTAGTTTATAGTTTGTAGATGGTAGAGTGTAGTAAAAAACCTACCACCTACCATCTAGCACCTACAACCTATTTTTCTTCTTTTACGAACTTATCTCCGCCAACTACAATAGAGATATCACCCTCTTTCCAGAAGATTGTTCTCCATACTTGATAATAAATATGGAACATTACCCATACTATTATAGCATACATTGTCATATGGTGAGATATCCTTACATCCATATATGTACCACCAGTTGCCCAAACAGTCCAATCAGTAAATAGATGAAGCATCCAAGGCCACCAAGCTCCGATAGAACTTAGCCCAGATGCAAGTCCATGAACATATAGCTGGAGTCCAGTAAGAAGCATCCACACAAGCATAAGATGAAATACTGTAAAAAATACTATATTGAAACTATCACTATGACTTGAATCAAATCTTTTGACACGATTAAGTGTAATAAGATTTACAAGAACTTCCCAAAACTCTTTGATATTTTGTCCATTTGGAATAAGCTTCTTGTACGGTTTTTCAAATCTTGAGAAAAAGTACAAATAAGCTATTATTACACTACTAACATCAAATATAATCGCAGCCATAAAGTGAATCCATCTATTCCAAGCCATTACGAAAGTATACGCCGAATCCTCAGCAATCATACTTTGATAATAAGGATGAGCAATATAAAGACCCGTAATAACAGCTGCAACCATACAAATTGCTACAACCCAATGATTTATCCTCATAAAGGCTGTCATTCTTTTTATTTTATTGTAAGCCATTTTGTACCCCTTTATATTGCACAGTTTGTCCCGACTTTAAAGCTACCTAACTCTTTCCCTTTTGTATCAATAATATGTACAGCACACGCAATACAAGGGTCAAAACTATGTATAGTTCTAAGTATTTCCAATGGTTGGTTTACATCAGCTACTTTTGTACCAATAAGTGCAGCTTCATAAGCTCCCATTCTTCCCTCATTGTCTCTTGGTGCTGCATTCCAAGTACTTGGAACTACTGCTTGATAGTTTTCAATTTTGCCATCTTTGATTTTCACCCAGTGTCCTAACCCTCCTCTTGGAGCTTCTGCTAGACCATATCCTTTTGCATCTTTGCTTACTGCATTGAAATCAAATTTTGTCCAAGTATGAAGATCACCAGAAGCTACATTTGCAGCTAGTTCATCTATCCAATCTACAAGTACATCACCCATAAGCTCTGTTTCAATAGCTCGTGCAGCTGTTCTTCCTATAGTAGAAAAAAGTGCAGCAGTAGGAGCAGGTCCTCCAAGACCTAGTTTTTCACCCAAAGTTGCCAAGAAATTGGTCACATACTTAGTAATTCTCTCATCACCAGCAGCTACACCTACTACCATTCTAGCTAGTGGTCCTACTTCTACTCTTTGGTTGTCATAAATTGGAGATTTAATCCATGAATATTTTTCTTTTGTTTTCAGATAAGAATACCCATCAGCTTTTTTCTCTAATCCTGTATATTTAGGATTTGTAGTACCATCAAATGGATGTTGTGGTCCACTTGCTTCATACCACGCATGAGTCACATCTTCTGTTACTTTTGCTTGATCAAAAGGATGAAGTTTGCTCAAATCTCCATTTAATACTACTCCACTTGGGAAAAGATTTGCAGCTTGATAAAAGCCTGTATCATCAAGTTTGAAATCTCCATAACTCATATAGTTTTTAAGTCCAGCACCAGTACCATCAAGTGCTTCACTCACATATACACTACCAGCCATATAAACATCAGGTAAATATGCAGTTTTGATAAAATGATTGAACTTTTTGAGTAGCGTTTTGAATAGTGCTATTCTTGCAGGATTTTGGATATCTTGTACACAAGTCACACCACCTACAACTATACTTTGAGGGTGAGGCATTTTACCACCAAAAATAGCCATAAGTTTTGCTGCATCTCTTTGAAGGTCAAGTGCTTGAAGATAGTGAGCAGTTGCTATTAGATTTTGTTCTGGGCTTAGTTTGTAGTTTTTGTTACCCCAATAAGCATTTGCAAAAATCCCCAATCTTCCTTCTTTTACAAACTTTGTAAGTCTTTCTTGGATTTGGATAAGCTCACTTTCACCTACACCATAAGGAGTTTTAGACCATTTAAATGATTCTTCAACTGCTTTTTTTGGATCAGCTTTCAATGCACTTGTGATATCAACCCAGTCCAGCCCATGAAGATGATAAAAATGCACCACATGGTCATGAATATATAAAGCACCTTGCATAAGATTTCTTACCAATCTTGCATTTTTAGGAATTGTTACACCAAAAGCATGTTCAACCGCTTCTACACTTCTTTGATAATGCGTCCCAGTACAAACACCACAAATTCTCATAGCCAAAAGTCCAGCATCTCTTGGATCACGACCTTTTAAAATAGTCTCAATCCCTCTAAACATAGTAGAACTAGCATAAGCATCTGTTATGACATTGTTATCATCAATTATTGCCTCTATTCTTAAATGTCCCTCTATCCTAGTAATTGGATCTACTATAATATGTTTACTCATTTGAATCTCCTTTTTTACCTGCTATTACGCTTGCTGTTGCGTGTATTCCTATGCCTATGGCAGCTGCTGTTAATAATCCTAAACCAAACTCATCTACACTACTTTCAACGCCACCTGTTGGAGCTTTGATTCTAGAAGCTGATATCGGTCGCTCAGTCGCATATTTATCCCAAAAATGTGGCTCACTACATCCAATACATCCATGCCCTGCCCCTATTGGCCAGTTGACTGCTTCGTTGTATCTTACGATTGAACAGTTATTGAATGTCATAGGACCTTTACATCCCATTTTGTATAGACACCAGTTATTTTTAGCTCCATGGTCTCCCCAGCTTTCCACAAAGTGTCCAGCATCAAAGTGTGCTCTTCTTTCACAATTGTCATGGATTCTATAACCAAAAGCAAATTTTGGACGATTTAGATGATCAAGTGCAGGAACTTGCCCAGTTAGTACAAAATGTAGTATTGTTCCTGTTATGTTTGCAGGGTTTGCAGGACAGGCTGGGATATTGATAACTGGTTTGTTTTTTACTATATCTTGTACACCTACAGCTCCCGTTGGATTTGGGCTTGCTGCTGGAACTCCACCAAATGTAGCACATGTTCCCACAGCTACCACCGCAGCACTTTTTGCAGATACTCTTAAAAGATGCTCTTCAAAAGTCTCCCCTTTTGGTCCTATTGTTCCATACATTCCATTCATAGCTCTTGGGATTGACCCCTCAACTACACACAAGAATTTCCCAGCAAATGTTTCTATTGCTTCATCAAGATGATGTTCAGCTTCATGTCCAGCTGCTGCTTGTATAGTATGATTGAATTCCAAAGATACAATATCTAGCAAAAGCTCATCAATAGTTGGAGCATCGCTTCTAAGAATTGCTTCAGTATTTCCTGCACAATCTTGAAGTTCTAGCCAGATGATAGGAACTCTATTCATAAGCTCAGCAGCCCTTGCAACTGTAGGTACAAAGGTAGGAGGAAGCATAAGCATAGCACAAGCTGCACTTGCCCACTTCATAAAATCTCTTCTATTCAAACCATTTGCTTCTAATATTGTATGTATAGAAGTTTTATGAGCACCTTCAGCTTTTTCGAGTTCATTCAATCTATTTTCCATCAGTGTTTGTAGATTGTTATAATACTCTTCACCTTTGTTTGTATCGACTCTTGCCCCTTTTGCGCTAAATAGCTTAACAAGGGCTTCCCTTTTGTCTATCATCTTGGACTCCTTTTATGCAAATAAATGAACGGTCATTCAATAAGTAATTCTAATATAATAAAACTTTATAAAAACTTATGTCAAAGAAATTCTTGTTCCAAAAACATATAAGAAAAGGGTAAATTAATACTTTTTTTTTAAATATTGGTTACAATTGTTGGAATTTACAAAAATTTATCATCTATCATAATGTAAGGAATAAACAAATGAAATTTATTGTAATAATTGCATTATTAGTATCTTGGCTCAATAGCTCACCCATAAAAGATATGATGAATAGAGATGTCACCATCAAAGATAATTCCAAAATCCTAGCCATTGGACCTGGAGCATTGAGACTTTTGAGTTATATGAATTTACAAAACAATATTGTAGGGATTGAAAACTTAGAATTATCTATGGATTTGAAGTCACCATATAGGGCAAAACTTGATGAAACACATATCAAAACATTGCCAATTATTGGAGAAGGAGGAGCTGGAAAGCTTCCAAATCTTGAGACTATCATATCATTAAACCCAGATATTATTTTTGGCTCATTTTTGTCACTAGAACAAATAAATATGATACAAAACAAAACAAAAATACCAGTTGTCGCACTTAGTTATGGCTCTAGCTATGGAGGAGAAACAAATAAAGCAAAACTTCAAAGTATAAAAGAGTCTTTATCTTTGATTGGTAGCATTATGGACAAAAAAGATAGAGCCAAAGAGCTCATAGATTATATGAATGACTTAGAAAATGAGCTAGCAAACTTAACCAAAAGTGATTTGAAGTTTTATATAGGTGGTATTGGATTCAAAGGTGCGAGAGGAATAAACAGCAGCGAGAGTCATTACCCATCGTTTGAGCTTCTTGGACTAGCAAACAGCATCAAATCACCAAAAATAGGTCATATTGAAATATCAGTAGAAGAACTTATCCATATAAATCCAGATATTATATTTCTTGATTTACTTGGCAAAAACATCATCAATGATGAGCTAAAATCGAAAAATACTCTATACAAATCTCTAAATGCTTTCCAAAACAATAAAGTTTTTTGGCTATATCCATACAACTTCTATAATACAAATATTGAAAATGTATATATCAATAGCTTTATAATTGCATCAAAAATAAATCCAGATATTGATATAATACACAAACAAAAGGAAATTTATAATATGTTTTTAGGCAGTAACAATTCAGATAAACTTGAAAAAACCAATATCACAACATTTGAATGAATAAAAAACTACTAGTATCAATCATTTTACTTCTTCTGACTTCTACATTTTTTGTAGTGTCACTATTTACAAGCTCAAATGGGGTAAATTTTGGCGATTTACAAAGAGTTATTGATGGGGATGAAAGAGTTTTGCTCATTTTTGAACAAATAAGACTTCCAAGGGCATTAGTTGCTTTTTTTGCAGGGGCTAGCTTGGCTTTGAGTGGAGCTTTGATGCAAGCAGTACTCAAAAACCCTCTTGCTTCACCTTTTACTTTGGGTATCTCACAAGCTAGTGCTTTTGGTGCTAGTTTTGCTATTATTGTACTTCAAAGTTATAGTAGTGTTTTTATTTTTAGTGGTAGTTTTATCACTACTATTTGTGCTTTTGGTGCTAGTTTGATTTGTACCTTTGTTATCCTTTACCTTGGCAAATCAACCCAAATGAGAGCCGAATCACTTATTCTAGCTGGTGTTGCAATAGGGGCATTATTTAGTGCTATGACTATGTTTTTACAATATTTTGCTACTGAAGTTGATGTTTCTGCTACTTTATTTTGGACTTTTGGGGATTTGTCAAAGGCTGATATTTATACATCTGTTATTATTGCTTGTGTTTTTGTGCCATCTTTATTGTTTTTTTATCAAAGATTTTGGAAATTTGATGCCTTGCTTCTTGGCAATGAGAGTGCTATCAATCTGGGCGTAAGTGTGGTGAGACTCAGAGTCGGTGCTATGATAGTAGCATCACTACTTAGTGCCATAACCGTATCATTTTTGGGAATTATTGGATTTATTGGGCTTATTGCTCCACATATTATAAGATTGATTCTTGGTAGCGGTCATAAGATGCTTTTACCACTTAGTGCAATATTAGGTGGAGGACTTTTACTTTTGGCTGATATTATATCAAGAGTTATCATTATCCCTTTGGTTGTACCTGTGGGTATTCTTACAGCATTTTTGGGTGCACCTTTGTTTTTATATCTTTTGACAAGAAAGAAGAACTAATGCTTTTTGAAGTAAAAAACCTCAACACATCTATCAATAAAAAACAGATATTATCAAATATTGATTTTACACTAAATAGTGGTGAGATTTGCATAGCTATAGGACCAAATGGTGCAGGCAAAAGTACACTTTTGAAATCCATAGCCAAAATCATACCTACAACTGGATATATCACACTTGATAACTCGAACCTACATGAGCTTTCAATCATAGAATTATCCCAAACCGTATCATTGATGACACAATTTAACTCAAATACAAATCTAAGTGTTCAAGAAGTACTCAATCTTGGAAGAAGACCATATAGTGGGTTTACACTCACCAAAGATGATTTTGATATTATCACAAATATTATAGATGAATTTCATTTGAAAGAGTTTTTAAAAAGAGATATCGATACATTAAGTGGAGGAGAAAGACAAAAAGTTTTTTTAGCAGCTGCTCTTATACGAAATCCAAAAGTTTTACTTCTTGATGAGCCAATATCTCATCTTGACCCAAAAAACCAACAAGAAATCTTAGAAATTGTAAAACGAGTTACAATACAAAGAGATATTATCACTATAATAGTACTACATGATTTGCAAAATGCACTTCATTATGGAGACAAATTACTACTACTAAAAAATGGCAAACTTCAAAAGCATCTTGGAATAGATGAGCTAAAAGATGACCATTTAGAAGAATTATATGATATAAAATGTAAGATTTTCAAAAATGAAGGACACCCTTTTGTACTTCTTGGGCATCATCATAGCTCAATCTCAAACCAATATCACAACCACTAAAATCTATAATTTATACCTACTAACCCCATATTCAGACCATGATTTGGTTTTCTCACACCACCGTTTGAATAGTGCATATATCTTATATAAAAATCGATATTCTCTTTTCTAAGTCCAATACTAATTCTATCTTCAAATTGAAAACTTGATGACATATCTTTATTGTCTATCTGAGTTTCAGATAAAAAAGCTACCCCTACTCCCAAGTCAATATATGGTCTATAAGTTGTATATGCGTATTTATTGAAATCAATTACAAAAACAGGTGAATACGACAAAGCCCAAAGATTGTTTCTATTCCCACTCCAGTGATTCAATCCAACTTCATGAAAGCCTTTTAGACTTATACTTTCATTTGAATATATAATCGAATCAAAACTTTTTTGTAAACCAAGACGAAATATATCAATACTACTTCCTCTTCCCGCATTTACACTCACACCAAAATCATCACTTGCACCATATACAACCGTATTCCATAATACGAATACCAATAATAAAACTTTTTTCATTAAAATCCTTTAACGATAAATTAAGTAATTTTATTACTTAATAGATTAAAAATCATTTAATTCAATGTGTTGTACAAACAGAACAAACATCAAAAGACTTAAATACTAGTTTTGCTTCATCTATGCTAGATAATCCTATCATAGCATTTTGAGCAACTCCTAGATTTTTTTTATTACCACAACCCAAATTCCATTGAGTTGGAGTTATAATAGCATAATTTTTAATATTACCACCAATTAATTCAATATTATGTATAAGCGAGCCTCTCGCAGCTTCTACACTTGAAATACCGGTAGATGATATTTGTTTGATATCTACTTTTGGTTTGATAAAACTTGGTTCTTTTTGGTCTATCATTTTTATAAGTTGTTTGCTATGATGCAAAAGTTGAGCTGTTTCACACATTCTTGCCAAAATACGGCTAAAAATACTATCACCATATTTTCTGTGAGCATCTCTTATAAGTGGTGTTTTATTGACCATAGCACGAGCTAATGGACCTACTTCAAAGGACTTATTTTTGTAGTAAACATTTTTTGCATATGATTTATCAATCAATTCTTCTTGAACATAGTCAAACTTTACATGTTCATTGACAACAGTTTTGTTTGATTTACCACTTTTAAAGTAGCTATTTCCACCAAAAACTATAAATCTATCATAACTTTTTCCAAAATCAGTTTGGTTATTGTAAATAATTTTCATCAAAACATCGACCAAATCACCATTTTTTTCAAATATATGCTCAATACTATCACATATCCAAAACTCATCAATATCAGCATCTACTAAATTATTATGAAAAAACATCAAACACTCATCAATCAAGCTTCTTACTTTTATCAAATCACCATTTGTAATATAAGAAGTAATCCCACCAACAATAGCATAGGAATTATGAGGATATTGACCAGCTAGTACTGCAATTGCTTTTGCCATAAGAGATGAAGCAAGTACAGCTTTTTTTGGGTCTTGTGGTTTCCCAAAAAAAGGGAGTATTACCAAATAAAACCACTTAAAATGATTTTGAATTAGCTCAAAATTCAAAGTCAATTCCCGTACAATCTTTGCTTTTTGAGAGATTTCAATATTTTCATAGCAATTTTCCAAAGCTTGTACTGTAGCTATCAAATGAGCATGACCACATATCCCACACACTCTAGGATTTATCACCAAAGCATCCATAGCAGGTCTATTTTTGAGAATATTTTCAATACCACGAGCAGTTAAAAACTCTATTTCCACAAAGTCAATCAAATCATTTGCAAACCTAAAATCAAGTTTTGCTTCACCTTCTATTTTTTCTATTAGTTCAATCATTACATCAACTTCTTATTTAATCTATCTATTTTAAATGCCTTAGCAACACCAGCAATAGTAATATATGCTCTTTTTGGCACACCAAGTGGGAGATTTTCAGGTATCCCCATATTTTTCTTTGTCTCAAAAAGTCCAATTTTTGGGAATGTATATTCTGTACACCCAAAACAAGGACTTCCACTTCTTGTCTTTGAATTCACTTCATTCCATAATATTTTGTTGCAACTTCCACTACTATATGGGGCTTGACAACCATAATCATAATACAAACATCCCTCAAGCTCTCCAAAGTTGTGATTATCTACTTTATACTCAAAATACTCATTTCTAGTACAGCCATTGTGGATTGTGTACCCAAAATACTCCTTTGGTCTCAAAAAACTATCTAGTTTGATATCCATATTATTCTTGATTTCATATAGTGTATTGACCAAAATCTCAGGCTGTATCGGGCACCCTGAGATTGAAATAGTTTTGTGACGAAGATGCAAAAAATCACTTTGCAATTCATCTGCTTTGAAATGAACTCCACTAGCACCTGTATAAGAGCTATGTTGAAAAATACCTCCAAATGTAGCACAAGTTCCAACTGTTATGATTTTATTTACAACACTTGCATATTTTTGGATTATATTTTTGATACTTTTATCAGCTCTCATAAAATCATCTGCCACAGCACCATCAATAAGTAAAATATCACACCCTTTTACATCTTCTACAATTTGAGTTAAGGTATAAGTACTATCTAAAACTGGGTGATAAATAAATTCAAAATCATCCAAAAATATATCAATATTAGTATAAGTTAAAAAAGAGTGTACATTACCATAACAACTAATTCCACTTATCCATAATATTCTAGGTTTCATTTTTTGAGTGCGTTGTATATATTTTCTGATATATCATCTATATAAAAGGAAAGCTCATTTGGCAAGATTTTCTCACCATTTAAAAACACCATTCCACCGAGATAACCCATAAAAAGCCCAAAAGCACTAAAAAAATCTTGGTCTCTAAGCTCTCCTGATTTTACACCTTCTTCAAAATATATCATCACTTCTGTGACAAATTCACTAACACACGCCATCCCTTCACAACCATCTTTGAAAACTTCACGATTAGATAAATAAACTCTCAAAAAATAATCTATCATTTCAGGGCGATTTGATGCAGTTTCAAAATACATCTGTACAATCTTTTTTGTTTTCTCTTTTGTTGTTATTGGTTCTTCATTAATTGCTTGCAATTTACTACCAAGATAGATTGAAATATATTTAATAATCTCTTTTGCCAACATATCTTTTGATTTAAAATAATTATACATATTCCCAACGCTCATTTTGAGTGCGGATGCGATATCGGGAATAGTTGTAGTATAAAACCCTTTTAGAGCAAAAAGCTCCAAGGCAGCTTGAATAATCAGCTCTTTTTTTGTTTGTTTTTTGTGTGGCATCTTATTATCCTATAACAATATCTAATACAATAAAAACAAAAAATATAATTCCCAAATACCCATTTACTGTAAAAAAAGCACGGTCAATTTTGCGAAAATCTTTATTCACAAGATAGTGTTCATAGATAAGCATCAATGCACCAAATACAACGGCTATATATGCAAGAATTCCCAAATTTGCCTCTATTACAAATAAAAGCCAAAAAACAATAGTCAATAAATGAAATATTTTTGATATCAAAAATGTATTTTTTGCACCAAATTTTGAAGGAATTGAATGAAGTCCTAGCTTTTTGTCCACCTCAATATCTTGCAAAGAATAAAGCAAGTCAAACCCAGCTACCCAAAACATCACACCAATACTTAGATAAACAGTCCATAAATATATAGTCTCGCTCACAGCTACTACACCAGCAAGAGGTGCTAAAGCCAAAGAAACACCCAAAATAATATGTGCCAAAAAGCTAAATCGTTTGAAATAAGAGTAACTTCCTATTATGAGTAATATAGGAATACTTAGAATTAAAGCTAGATTATTTACAAAATAAGCCACAATTATAAAAATAAGTGCATTCAAAATAGTAAATGCAAGTATGTGTTCTGCTTTTACTCTGCCATCAACGCTAGGTCTATTGATAGTTCTAGGATTTAGTGCATCTATATCACGGTCTAAATATCTATTGAGTCCCATAGCAAAATTTCTGGCACTCAAAGCCGCCAAAAGTCCAAGGAATAATAATCCCCACCCAAACCATCCATTAGACGCTACCACCATAGCAATAAAAATAAACGGCAATGAAAATATAGAATGGCTAAATGCCACTAGTTCATTAAAGTCTTTTAATTTTTTAATAATTGATTCCATGAGGTTATTTTATCTAAAAGTTGCTTATAACGATAATTAATCATTATGAAAGCTTTGCTTATACAAGAATTGGCAGTGAATTGATGATTTGATACCTGTGAGGGAGAAGTCTAACTATCCTCCCTATTTGGTATTTATATTAATATAAATCAGTTTTTAATACTGCTCCACTACTTGCATTTGTTACTAAACTTCTGTATTGTCCTAACCATTTTGATTTTAATGGTTTTTTCAAAGGTGTAAATTCAGCTCTTCTTGAAGCAATCTCTTCATCACTAATATTTACTTGTAAAATATATTGATCCACATCTATATGTATCTCATCACCATCTTTAAGTAATCCTATCATACCACCTTCTGCAGCTTCAGGGGAAACATGCCCAATACTAGCTCCTCTAGTAGCTCCACTAAATCTACCATCAGTAATAAGTGCTACTTTATCGCCTAGTCCCATACCCATAATAAGTGCAGTAGGAGCTAGCATCTCTTGCATACCAGGACCGCCTCTTGGACCTTCATATCTGATTACTACTACATTACCAGCTTTTACTTTACCGCTTGTAATACCCAGTATTGCCTCAGGTTGCCCATCAAAACAAACAGCAGTACCAGTAAACACACGGCTACCTGTAATACCAGCAGTTTTGATAACAGCCCCTTGCTCTGCTAAATTACCATAAAGTATAGCAAGACCTCCAACAGCTGAATAAGGGTTGTCAATAGTATGAATGATGTTTGTATCTTTGATATAAGCATCTTTCATTTTTTCATAAACACTCTCACCGCTAATTGTAAGGTTATCAAGAAGTATATCATCCCCTCTTTTGCTCATCTCTTTCATTACAGCATTTACTCCACCTGCACGGTTGATATCTTCCATATGAACAGTACTTAAACTTGGAGATATTTTTGCTATATGAGATACTTTTTTGCTTATTGCATTGATATCACTTAGCTCAAATTTCACATCAGCCTCTTTTGCGATAGCTAACATATGTAAAACTGTATTTGAGCTTCCACCCATTGCCATATCTACAGCAAAAGCATTTCTTACAGCATTTTCATTTAAAATATTTCTTAATTTGAATTTTTGAGTTAGTTCTTTGCTTTTTGCTATCTCGCATATTCTTCTAGCTGCTTTTCTATATAGTTCTTCTCGCTCTGGTGTAAGAGCCAAAATAGTACCATTTCCTGGTAATGCTATCCCCATAGCTTCCATCAAAGTATTCATAGAGTTTGCCGTAAACATACCGCTACAGCTTCCACCACTTGGACATGCGTTACACTCTATATCTTTAAGCTCATCTTCACTTATTTGTCCAGCTTCAAACTGACCAACAGCTTCAAATGCAGTAGCTAAGTCTATAGGAGTACCATCTTTTTTATATCCTTTTGCCATAGGTCCACCACTTACGAAAATAGTAGGAACATCCACTCTTAATGCACCCATTATCATCCCAGGAACTATCTTATCACAGTTTGGAATAGCTATCATTGCATCAAGTTTGTGTGCATTCATCACAGTTTCTATAGAGTTTGCTATGATTTCTCTTGAAGGAAGAGAAAAAAGCATACCATCATGCCCCATTGCAATACCATCATCTACACCTATTGTATTGAACTCAAAAGGTACACATCCAGCTTTTCTTATCTCATCTTTTATAATATCGCTTACTTTATCCAAGAAAAAATGCCCTGGGATTATCTCTATAAAAGAGTTTGCCACACCGATAAATGGTTTTGCAAAGTCTTCGTCTTTAAGACCAGTAGCTCTAAACAAACTTCTATGTGGGGCTCTTTGATGCCCTATTTTTACTTCATCACTTCTCATATATTACCTTTATATTTCGTTTGAAAAATTTTGCCTATATTATACCAAACTACTGATAAAAAGTTAATTTTATAAAAATTTTGCAAATTGTTCAAAAACCCCTTTACAATTGATTTTTTTTTTGATATAATTCCAGTCCAAATTTAATAAAGCATATTTTTTAAGTTTATGCGGGCGTAGCTCAGTGGTAGAGCACAACCTTGCCAAGGTTGGGGTCGCGAGTTCGAATCTCGTCGCCCGCTCCAGAAATTTATGCTTTTTAATATTTGCGAGTGTGGCGGAATAGGTAGACGCGCGGGACTTAAAATCCCGTTCCGGTTTCGGAGTGTGAGTTCGATTCTCACCATTCGCACCATAATTTGGTGCTAATAAAACTTTATAAACGGCGACATCGCCAAGTGGTAAGGCCGGAGCCTGCAAAGCTTCTATCCCCGGTTCGAATCCGGGTGTCGCCTCCAATTTGGCATGTTAGTCCATCTTATTTTTATGTAGAGGGTTGGCTGAGTGGTCGAAAGCACCGGTCTTGAAAACCGGCGACTGTAACAGGTCCAAGAGTTCGAATCTCTTACCCTCTGCCATAAACTTTTACAAAACAATCATAAATCAACAATCAAATCTACTTAACGACTTTAATCGGAATTTCAATCATAAAACAAGCTCCAAATCCGTCGTCATCTTCAATATTTGATACACTCAATATACCATTGAAATGATTTTTTATAATCTGAGTACTCATATATAGCCCAAGTCCTGTGCCTTGAGATTTATGCTTGGTAGTGAAATACGGGTCAAATACTTTTTCCATGTACTCTTTTGGAATACCTCCAGCATTGTCTTTGATAGTTATTTTGATATTTTTCTTTTCTTTATACATCATCAAAGTTACTTTTTTATCCACTATTTGGTTTTGGATAAGTGCATCTTTTGCATTTGATAAAATATTCAATAAAACCTGTGCTAGTAAATTCTCACTTCCAAAATATTCTATACTATCATCTAGCTTTGTATCTAATACTATAAAATGGTTATTATATGATGCTTTAATAATTCCCAAAGTATTATTGATTGTTTGAGCAACCATAAATTCTTTTTCTGGTTGGTCTTTTTGAAAGAAATTCCTAAAATTTTCAATTGTATTTGTCAAAAACTGTGCATTTTTCATAACACTATCATTAGTTTCTTTTATATCATTTGGCTCTAATATGCCAAATTCTTCTTTCAAAGAAAGAGCACTCACAGAAGTAGTGATAGCACTTAATGGTTGACGCCATTGATGTGCAATATTTCCTATCATTTCTCCAAGAGCAGCAAGTCTTGATTGTTGTTGCAAGAAAGTATCTTTTTCTCTATTTTTTTCAACTTCTTGTGCTACTTTTTGCTCAAGGTTTTCATTTAATAAATTTAATTCTTTTGTTCTTTCTTTCACTATTTTTTCAAGATTTTCATTAAGATCAATTATTGCTTGTTCATTTCTCTCTTTTGCTTCAATCATACTATTAAATTCTTTGGATAATAGCTGTATCTCTTTTACTACATTTTCATCTGCTTTAATATTTTTTTCACCATTTTTAATTTTTTTTGTTACATCAATTAAATTATATAAATTTCTAGTAAGTGTATTAGCACTAATATAAGCAAACAAAATAGAAAAAATAATAGCTATTAAAGTAAAGATGAAAAACTCATTTTTGATTACCTCAAGTGAATTAATCCAGTAATTATTATCAAGTCTGTTTCTTACATAGCCAAGTAATTGGTCTTTGTACAAAATAGGTGAAGCAACTTCGATAAAATGATTCTCTGTACTTGAATACAATTTGATAATCTCAAATTTTTTTGTCAAACTTTTGATATGGGCTACACTTATATCATCTACCAAATACTGCCCTACTTTGGATTTATCAGAATGTGCTAAAACCTTTCCTTTAAGATCAACTACCATAACTGATAATTCATCATTATACAAAGCAACAGAATCCACAACTTCTTGCAATCCTATATAATCATTTGCCATAACCCATACAGAGCTATTATTTGCCAACAAATTTGTACGATTTTTTGCTTGATTGATACTTGCTTCATTTAAAAAGTTTTTTTGTTTATACAATATATGAAAAGAGATAAATATAAACATAAGAAGTATCAAAAAAGTTATACCAAATATCAATTGCCTTTTAATACTATAATTCCAAAAGTCTAAAATATTATTTATCATTGGTTCAACCTAATAGGGCGTATCTCTTTTTCAAAATTTTCTAAAAAAAGTCTTACTAAATCATAAGTACTGTCATCTGCTTTTTCAAACTTACTTAATTCCATAGGTTTTAATATCTCTTTCCCTTCTTTTGTTTTGTGTAAATCAAACATTAAAGAAGCTACTTGTGATATCAAAACAGGGTCAATATCTTTTCTTGCAACTAGCCCATTGTTTGGCAAATAACTTGTTTCCCATTTTATTTCCACTTCCTGAGCTACTTCTGGTCTTTCTTTTATGAAAGCTATCCAAGGTGGAGGCCAAGTTGCAGCTGCATCTGATTCTTTCAAAAAAACATTCATAATTGATGATTCTTGAGAACCAACATATAAATTTTTGATATCTCTATTTATATCTATACCATTATCATGCAAAAATTGTTGAGGCATCATTGTTGCAGCTAATGCAGTAGGTGCTGGATAACTTACACTTTTGCCTTTGAGATCTGAAATTTCTTTGATATTTGAATCTTTTCTTACAAGAATAATACCTTTGAAATTATGATCATCCCCCATTTTACCAAATATTACATAACCATGTTTAGTTGATTGTACTGTTTGATAGGGATTTGGTAAAGAAAAATCAAAATGTCCAGAAAACAGTTTTTTGTCATACTCATTATAGTTTGTTGATGCTTCTAGAGTAATAGTTACACCTTTTAAATTAGCATTTAGATAATCAACCAAAGGCTGATATACTTCAAAAAGTCTTTTTGGGTTATGTAATGGATGTATTCCAAATATATAAGTTTTTTTTTCTATGATGGAAATTGTTGAGTATTGCGGTTCATAATTTTTTTCATCACCCTTATCACATCCATTAAATGTAATCAAAATTAGAAATAATAAAATCAAACTATGTGTAAAGTGTTTTGTCATGCTTAAAACTTATAATAAAATATCATAATTATAGCATAAATAAAATAAAACTTAATAAGTAAAAATAATACTACTTTTATAGTTTGATACAATAAAACTTATCAAAAATTTTTTTATAAGCTTATATTCGCTATTGTTTTAAGTATTATCAACAAGGAATCAAAATGTCAAATGATTTTGCAAAACTTATTCTTAGACTTGGTGTTGGTGTATTGATGCTATTTCACGGTGTTCACAAAATCATCAATGGAATAGATGGAATCAAAAATATAACCATAAATGCTGGATTACCTGAGTTTGTAGCTTATGGCGTATACATAGGTGAGGTTGTGATGCCTATACTTATAATTCTCGGTATTTATGCAAGAATTGCATCTTTGGTTGTTTCTTTTAATATGGCAATTGCTATATTTTTAGCTTATGGAAGTTCTTTATTAGCTCTTGGCAAGACAGGGGCTCCTGTGTATGAGCTTGCATTATTGTATCTTATTATGTCACTAGTGATTTTCCTACAAGGTAGTGGGAAATATGCTATAAATGACAAATAACATATCATAAACCAGCATTTAGAAATTTATAGTAAAATAGGATGATGAGTCATTATCTTTCAACTTGAAACTTTAGTTTAAAATCATCAAAGTCTGTTTTGCTTTCTATATGGTATTCTTGGTAATCAAAGCTTATTATATTTTTATAATCCATCAAAGAAAGATTGATATTATCCATACTAAATATGATATGTTTATCAGATAATATCAAGAAATCATCACCTTCAAATCTAAATATCTTACAATCTTTAAAATAGCTTTGCAATTCATTAGATACTAGTTTGAGTAATTCATTACTTTTATCCCAACCATATTCTTTATTGAAATCAACAAAGTGTTTTGTTTTGATTATATATGCAAAAAAGTTTTGTTTCCCTTCATTTAAGACAAGTTGTAAATAAGCTTCATTATAAAGTCCAGTAAGATTGTCGTTGAAAAAATATGAAAATCTTTGTTGTTCTAGTTCACTTTGTGGCATCTGTGTAGTTTGATGAATAGAAATATTTTTGAGACATTTACTTGCTACTTTGACCACATCAGGATGAAATTGTGTACCACTATTTTTATTTAGTTCTTCTATGGCATCTTCTACATTCATACGACCTTTATATATTCTATTTGTTGTCATTGCATCAAATGCATCGGCTACTACCAAAATATGTGCTTCTATAGGTATTTCATCACCTTTTAATCCATAAGGATATCCAGTTCCATCATAGTGTTCATGATGATATTTCATAATTTCAGCAAGTTCGCTATACATCTTGACTTTTGAAAGCATTTTATACCCAGCAGACACATGATTTTGAATAAGTTTATATTCTAGCTTACTTAATCTACCAGGTTTTAGTAAAATTGTATCAGGTGTAGCAATTTTTCCAATATCGTGTAAAATAGCTGATTTTTCTATTTTTTTAATAGTATGTTCATCTATATGTAGCTCTTGTGCAATCAACCTTGAATATTTAGCAACCCTTAGCGTATGTCCAGCTGTATAAGCATCTCTTTGTTCTATCATATCTACAAATGCTAGTATAGTTTCTTCGTAATTTGTTATTTGTTCTTTTTGTAGATGTTCTGTGAGTTTTCTTTGTTTATATGCGCTAAGAGCCATTTTAATATCTTGTACAACAGTATCAAGTATGCTTATTTCTTCATTATCAAAACCTCCATCTCTATCTGTAAAAATAGTAATCAAATCAAATCCATGACGATTTTCTCTATCAAGAAGTGGCAATGTAATTGAAGCTTTTAGGTCATAATCATTTCTTCTATGATGCAGATTGTGTGAAAATAAGTTAATCTTATCATCAATACTCCAATGTTTATTTTCAATAGCATTTGCTATAGATATAGATATTTCCATAGATTTAATAGTACTAATACTATAATATTCTTCGTTGAAGTAGCCATATAAATCTCCATAATTATATTTTATATGGTAAGTCTCTCCATCAAAATGTGCAAAAATTATCATTTTATAACTTGAATGATGTTGTAATTTTTTCAAACTGGTTTTTATAATAGAACTTATAGAATATGTCTCAATGAGAGATTGATTTAGTTCACTTATTGTCTCTAATAAGCTTTTTAGATAGTGTTCTTTATCATAAAGTTTATTTATTTCATTTGTTCTTTCTATTACTTTTAGTTCAAGGCTATTATTTAGATTTTCTATTTCTTCTTTTTTGTCATACATTTTTTTGATAAGGTATAGTAAACTTGAAAGTGTTATAACAAAAAATCCAAATACCATCATATAAAAAGTAGAATATTGAGAGTTTATCGTAGAAATAGCATTCTTATAATTAACTGTAGGTATAGTAATTTCTATGCCACCTCTCAAATCTCCTATTTTAAAGTCATTATGACATTCAATACAATTTTGAGTAGTTCTCAATGCACCTATAAATTGTAAATCACCATTATCAAATTTATAATATACATTATCTGAAGAATTATTTTTAAAAAACTCCAATCCTTCTTTTGAAAAACCAATCGCCAAATTTTCCTGATTTTTAGGTTTTAGACTGTAGATATTAAAAAAATATTCATTGTCGTGTATTTGTGTATAATTGTTTTGGAAAATCCCTCCAAATTTATTATGCCAAATTTCTAGTTCTTTAATATTTTTATAGTGAGCTGAAGCTTCTTGTATAACAAGTTGTCTAGATTGTAATATTTGACTGTGTTTTGATTGACTTATAATAAAAAGTACTATAAATAAACCCAAAAAACTCAAGCTTGACAATATGATAAAAACACTCTTTTTATTCTTTATATTCATTTTATTTTCCACATTAAATAAAGTTAATCGTTTTAATTATACTCAATATGTACTCTTGTGTCAATATAGAATACGGTAAAAATCCATAGTTTTACTTATTTTCTTTTTCCCATGTTCGTTTTAAATTGTGTATATAAACAATCAATACAAAAAATACAGAAGAAGTTATGCCAAGTGCTATTAAAAGACTTGTTTCTTCAGGTATAGTTTCTAATAATATAAGTTTTCTTATAATTACTACAAAGGCAATTTCTAAAAATGTCAAAGCATAGTCAAAACCATTTTTAATAAAAAGTGTTTTAACTATAGCAATCACAATCAATGTAAATAAACTATCTGTTAAAATCATTTTTATAGACAGAAAATCAAGTGCACCTTGAGAAAGTGTAAGTGAAATTATTTTGTGGGAAAGACTTAAAAGACATACTGCAAGATACAAAATCATAATAGCTATAAAAAAATACTTAAGAAGATTTATAATTCTCATTAAGATAGTGTCTATTTTGCTTTCTAATACTTTATCTATACTATTTAGTTTTAAAAAAGTATTTTCTATAAAACTTTTTTTAGGTGCATCTTCCATTTGAGATCCTTAAACAAGGAGTTATATTTTGGGAATAATATCATTATAAAGATAAAAAAAGGGTGATGAAAATTACTTCACCACCCTTTTTTTGATAAAAGTTTTAAAACTTTATACCGCTTCGCTTCCAGTCTCACCAGTTCTTATTCTGATAACATTGTCTATAGGAATGATAAATATTTTACCATCACCGATTTTACCAGTTTTAGCTGCATTTGTAATAGTATTTACAACACTATCAACTAACTCATCATTTACAATAAGCTCAATTTTGATTTTTGCTAAAAAATCTACTATATATTCTGCACCACGATAAAGCTCGCTATGACCTTGTTGTCTACCATAACCTTTTACATCACTTACAGTCATACCTGTAATTCCAGCTTCAGTTAAAGCCTCTTTAACATCTTCAAGTTTGAAAGGTTTGATTATAGCTTCTATTTTTTTCATCTTTAATCCTTTAAAATCTATTTTTGGAGTAGAGGTCTTAAGTAGATTTACTACCCACTACCATCTACAAACTACCACCTAATTAAGCTCTTTTGAACTCTGGATAACACTCTAAACCAGTTTCAGCAATATCAAGACCATTTACTTCAGTTTCTTCATCTACTCTTAATCCCATAATCATATCAAGTATTTTCCATATGATAAATGAAGCGATGAAAACAAATGCACCAACTATAACAATACCTTTTAACTGATCTATCACTGTAACTTCTGGGTTAAAGATACCAACAGCTAAAGTTCCCCAAATACCAGCAACTAAGTGAACAGACAATGCTCCAACAGGATCATCAATTCTTAGTTTGTCAAAGAATGGAATAGAAAGAACTATCAAAAGACCACCTACGATTCCTTCAATAAATGCTATATTCATACCAAGGTCTGGTCCAGCTGTAACAGATACAAGTCCTGCTAATGCACCATTTAATACCATAGTTAAATCAACTTTTTTGTAAATCAACTGAGTCAAGATTGCTGCAGTGATAGCACCTGCTGCTGCACCCATATTTGTACTAGCGATTACAGATGCGATTGCATCGATATCCTCTTTGCTTCCAAGAGCTAGTTGGCTTCCACCATTGAATCCAAACCATCCCATCCAAAGGATAAATGTACCTAAAGTTGCAAGAGTCAAGTTTGATCCAGGAATTGGTCTAACTTTTCCATCTGGTCCATATTTACCTTTTCTAGCACCTATGATAAGAACACCAGCTAAAGCAGCCCAACCACCAACAGAGTGTACAACTGTACTTCCTGCAAAGTCACTAAATCCACTCATCAAACCACCAAGTTCGCTTCCGCCCCAGCTCCAGTGTCCTTGAATTGGATAGATAAAAGCACTTAATATTACAGTAAATATCAAAAATGGCCAAATTTTCATTCTCTCAGCAACACTTCCAGAAATTACAGAAGCTGCTGTTGCTACAAACACAACTTGAAAGAAAAAGTCAGCCATTACAGGATAACCTAAATCTTCACTTGTCACACCACTAAGCATTGCACCAGCACCTATGAAAGCATTACCTTCACCATACATAAAATTGTACCCTACAAAATAGTACATAATGCACGCAAGTGCAAAAAGACTTATATTTTTTGTAAGAACAACCACATTGTTTTTTGATCTAGTCAATCCAGCTTCTAGCATAGCAAAACCAGCTGCCATCCACATAACTAATATCCCTGCAAAGACAAACAAAAATCCGTCAAGGATATATTTGACATCTTGAAAATTTTCCATTTTCACTCCTTCGTATTAATTTCTACAATCAAATTGTGCCATATATTATTCATCTTTTGATGCACTTAAGTGTATAAAAAATAACCAATTATAGTGAATATATTATATTTTATAAAATCATACAGAATTATCAAGATATTTTTTGCTATAATACAAACTAAAGTAATGGATGGTAGCTATGAAGATAGAAGATTTAAAAGTTGGTAACACTGTTTTTAGACAACTAGGGTTTAAACACTTTGAAGAAGACTTTGATGTTCTTGTCAAAAAAGGGCAAACACCTGAAGTTCTATTTATAGGCTGTAGTGACAGTAGAGTAGTTCCAGATTTGATAGTTGATTCAAAGCCTGGGGATATGTTTATATTACGAAATGTTGGCAATTTTGTCCCACCATTCAAAGCGGATAATGACTTTCATGGAAGTGCTGCTGCTATTGAATATGCTGTTAGTGTATTAAATGTCAAACATATTATTGTTTGTGGTCACTCTTATTGTGGTGCTTGTCAAGCACTATATAAAGATTTGGGTGAAGAAGTAGGACTTATTCATGTCAGAAAATGGCTAGAACTTGGACAAAAAGCAAAAGATTATGTTATAAAAACTTTTGGCACGACACTAAGCCAAGAAGAAATTCATAGAAAAACAGAAAAAACATCAGTTGTATATCAGCTTGAAAATCTTTTAACTTATCCAGAAGTAGCTAATAAAGTAAAAGATAATACAATTACAATTCATGGATGGTATTATAAGATAGAAGATGGTAGTATAGAGCAATACAACCAAAAAACACAAAAATTCGAACCTTTAGAATAATTAGTTGGGAGAACTTATAAATGATTGAAACTAGAAAGATGCCAAGAAAAACAATTATTACAATTAGCATTATTATAGTGCTTGCAGTATTTTATTTTTTGATGAATATGGTAGCCAAACAAACACAAGTTGAAACTGCATTACAAAACTTAAATATTAAATATAAAAATCTAAAAGTTTTCACATCAGCTTCTGTAAAACACAATGAAACTGGAATGAATGGATATCAATTTATAGTTAGATTTACTAATACTGAAACTAATGAATATTGTAAAGGGTTTATTCTTGTCTTAAACAATGGTCAACATATTCCTGACTTAGTTTGCGAAAAAGAGGACTAATGATTTTAAAAAAACTAGAAGATAGACAAAGATTAAATTTTGATGAAGCGTTATCTTTATATGACTTGGATTTAATAACTCTTGGTACATATGCGAACAATATCAGAGAAGATAGATTTGGTAAAAAAACTTATTACAATATAAATAGACACATCAATCCTACTAATGTTTGTAAAGATGTATGCCAATTTTGTGCATATAGTGCAAGTAGAAAAAATCCAGACCAATACACAATGACTCATGATGAAATATTGGATACTGTAACAAATTCAGTCAAAAACAATATAGACGAAGTTCATATAGTTTCAGCCCACAACCCAAATACTGGACTTGAATGGTACTTAGAGATTTTCAAAAAAATCAAAGATAAATTCCCACAATTACACATCAAAGCACTAACAGCTGCCGAAATTCATTTTTTAAGCACACAATACAACAAATCTTATGAAGAGATAATTGATCTTATGTGTGAAAATGGAGTTGATTCTATGCCAGGCGGTGGAGCTGAGATTTTTGATGAAGCCGTGAGAAAGAGAATTTGTGGAGGCAAAGTAAAAAGTGACGAATGGCTACAAATTCATAAACTTTGGCACGAAAAAGGGAAAAAATCAAATGCTACTATGCTTTTTGGACATATTGAGAGTAGAGCCAATAGAATAGACCATATGCTAAGACTTAGAGACTTACAAGATATTACGGGAGGATTTAATGCCTTTATCCCTCTTGTGTATCAAACTCAAAACAATTATCTAAAAGTAAAAGAACCACTAACTGCTCAAGAAATACTTAAGACTATGGCAATAAGTAGAATAGTACTAGACAATATCCCAAGCCTCAAAGCCTACTGGGTAACATCTACTATGAAACTAGCCCTAATAGCTCAAGAATTTGGTGCAAATGACCTAGATGGTACAATAGAAAAAGAATCAATCCAAAGTGCCGCAGGAGCAAACAGCAAAAACGGTATACCTCTGAGTGAATTTGTAGAACTTATAAAAAATAGCGGATTTGAGCCTATAAGAAGAGATTCTCTTTATAAAGAGTTGGATTAAAATTATATTCTCACTTTATTACCAAATTTCCTATACTATAATATTTTATATCATAAAATATCCCCGACCTTAATCGGGGAGTCATATCTTGATTACCTAATTTCTAAATTAAAAATCTCCGAATCACACTTTTTATAGATATAGAGAATTAATATCATTATTAAGCAACTTTTTATTTATAATTTGTCATAATAATCAAGTATAATTTATTAAAATGGAGAAAGTTATGAATTTTTTATTAGTTGGCTTTCATTATGGCATATAAAAGTTTAAATTATAAAGAATTAATTAATATTATAGACAAAATAGAACACCCATTTGCAAGAGAAATTTATATAGGTAAAATAAAAAAAGATTTTGGAGATGGGATTACAATTTGGTATGATATGGGAAATGGCATTGCTGTTTCAGCAAGAAATTTTATTCCCAAAATAGATATATTACTTGTAGAAGAAAGTAATGTTCCAGGAGCTGTTTTTATCTTTAATCTAGGAAGCAATATTACTTATATTTTTAGAGATAAGAAAGAACATATTTTAAAAAAAAATAGTTCTCTTATCGGACTTGCTTCTAATAAATTTTATACTGAAACACCATTAAAAAAAGATGAATCTTATATAACTTTGACAATAGGAATGAAAGAAGAACTTTTTTTAAAACTTGCTCATCCTATAGAAAACATAAAAGAACATATGTACAAAGCCTTACAAAACAACTATTATATTCTTCAAGATACTAATATTGATGTACAACAACTTGAATTGATTGATTATTTTAAAAACAATGACTCATATAAAGATGTTTTAAAAAATATTTATTTAGAATCCAAAACTAATGATTTAATACACTATACAATCAATAAGATTAGTAAATTACTAAATTGTTCAACATCTAATCATTCGGACAAAAATAGAATATCTTGCTTGGAAAGAGCAAAAGAAATAATTATGCAAGAATATCATATTAATCTTTCTATAAAAGAAATAGCGTATAGATCTGCAATCAATGAATGTTATCTCAAAAAAGACTTTAAAAAATATTATGGAATGACTATTTTAGAAATGCTACAAAAAAGGCGACTAGAAGTTGCAAAACAATTACTTCAAGATAATTTAAGTGTAAAAGAAGTTGCTTTAAAAGTAGGATATAAGCATATAGGAAACTTTAGTAAACTTTTTTGTGAAACTTTTGGCATAACCCCTAGTGTATATAAAAAACAACTTCCAAAAAATCAATAAATAATATAAATGCTTTAAAATCAAAGTTTTTCCCTATTTTGTATCTTTTTTTCCCTATTCTGATTAGTTAGATATTGATAATTGCAATCAAAGATGATACTATTGGCAAAAAATTTGGAGTACCATTGTGAAAAAAAAAGAATTAACGAATAAACTATCTATTGGTTTGTGTGCATTTTTATTGGCAACTGCTTCTGGTCATGCAGAAGAAAACAATGTAGTGGAATTAGAAGAAGTTGGCATAGAAGGGGCGATAACTTCAAACTATTTAAGTACAGATAAATCTTCTACTTTGAAAAACAATATGAGTTTAGACGAAACCCCAAAATCTATTCAGATTTATAATGAAGAACTTATTCAAGATTCACAAGCACAAAAATTAAATGATATAGTAGTCCTTTCTTCAAATACAACTTATTTGGGAGATAATAACGGTAAAGAACATAAATTTGCAATAAGAGGATTTTCTGGAGTGCCTGTTTTGAGAGATGGGTTTAGTCTTTCAAATGCTATTATTGATCCAGAGTTGTTTAATTTAGAAAAAGTAGAAGTAATCAAAGGACCCGATTCTTTGATGTATGGGCAATCAAGTCCCGGTGGACTTATAAATATAGTTAAAAAAACAGCAAAAAAAGAATCATTAAATACAATAGAATTGGAATTAATGTCTAATAATGCGTACAGTCCAAAATTTGATATAAGCGGAAAAGTAAACAATAACAATTCATTAAGATATAGAATAGTTGGTGTTTATAGACATGATGATGGATATAAAAACTTTAATACCGATAATGAAAGATTTTTTATCGCTCCATCGTTATCTTATGATATAGATGATAATAATACTTTAACATTTATTTCGGAATATTTAAAAGAAACAACATTTGTTGATTTTGGTGCATATCTTAAAAGTAATGGAGAACTAGCTGCACCTATAGAAACAGTATATTCCCATCCTGATGAAAAAAATGATAAATTACAAAAAGTAGTAGGGTTTGATTTTGATAGTACTTTTGATACTTGGAATTCAACATTGAGATATAGATATTCAAATATTAAAAATGATTTTAATGGAGTTTATAGCCTACATTCATATATCGAAGCTACAGATACGGTAAGAAGAATGTTTTCTAGTCAAAAGTATGATTTTAGTGAACATTCATTGGCATATACACTAAATAAAGAAATAGATATATTCAATTTCAAAAATAGAATCACCACAGGACTTGATTTTGCAAAATCTTACAATGAATTTGAAGGATATATGGCTTCAAGTCCTCTATATAGTATTGATATTTTAAATCCTATTTATGAGACACTTTATAGTGTATCTAATTATCCAGGAACACTAGTAAGTTATGGAAATACAGGCAAGAAAATAGGGACGAAGAAATTTGGAGCATTTCTTCAAGATAATATAGATATTACGGATAATTGGATATTAAGTGCAGGACTTAGATATACTGAATCCAAACCAGATACTAGCCAAAAAACCGATGCTGTGACACCTTCTGTGGGATTAGTTTATAAGATTAGCCCAAAAACATCTATTTATACAAGTTATTCAGAATCATTTACTCCTCAGACAAAAACAGATGTTAATGGTAAGCTTTTAGACCCAGAAACTGGTAATGGTATGGAACTTGGAGTTAAACAAAAACTCTTCAATGATAAATTTAACCTAACTGCGGCAATTTTTCAAATTGAAAAAGAAAATGTTGCTATGACAGATCCTAATTATCCATTATCTTCTATTGCAAGTGGGAAACAAGCAAGTGAAGGTTATGAATTTGATTTAGTAGGAGAGATAACCAAAGGTTGGTCATTGATTGCTTCTTATGGATATACAAAAACTGAAGATAAGTCTACAAATCAAGGTAAGGAGTTGGCAGGTATTCCAAAACATACGGCAAATTTATTTACAACATATAATTTAGCAGAAGTTGGATTTCCTTATATATATGTAGGTGGCGGTGCAAGATATTTGGGTACGAGGTATGCAAATACAACCAATACAATAAAACTAGATTCAACAGTCATATATAATGCAATTTTAGGATACAAAAAAGGTCATTGGGATGCAAGTGTAAGCGTACAAAATATTACAGATGAAATATATGTTGAAACAGCTAGTAATGTAAGAGTTTATACAGGTACACCAAGAACAGTTATAGCAGCATTAAGGTATAAATTTTAATGATACTAAACATTTATAAATATTTAGCAATACCTGAACAAAACGGTAAAGAAATAGGTTTATTTAGAATACTAACCGCCATTTTTGGCGGTTTAATAGTCGCTTATTTGGGGATGACACTGATAGCGTTTATTATACCTTGGGAAATAAAAGAATCAGCGGTGATTTCAATTATGTTTAATACTTTTGTGTGGGCATGTATCTCTACATGGATAGCTCTTTCATATACCAAACTAAGTGCTTTGCTTAAATTCCTAATTCCTTCTATAGTTTTTTCTATAGCACTTTATATTTTATATTGAGTTAATCATGGAAAATTCAAAATCAAAACTATTTAAACAAAGACTTTTTCGGATACATATAGCATCGGGGATAGTTTTTTCTATTATTATGTATTTGGCAGTATTTTTTGGGGTATTTGCTATTTTTTTGCCTTATATTCAAGCTTGGGAAAAGCCATCAAGACATATCGGTGCAGTAGATATTAAAACTATCGACTATAACTATATGGTTGATGAAGTATTAAATAATCCAAACTTCCCTAAAAATAATATTATTATTAATCTTCCAGGAAGAGTAGGAGACCCAGCAGTTGGTATAACACATAGATTTGTTAGTCCTGTATTTTTCAATCCCCACACAAAAGAATTATTGAAAAATGAGGATAAAACACAATCTTATTTGGCTGAGTTTTTCAATGAGCTTCATTATGGTCAACCATTGAAATTGTTAGGTAGATTATCTTTTGGATTTGTAGCTGTCGGGGTAATGGTGTTGATAATTACAGGGTTGATATTGATTTATATTTTTAAATTTAATTATAAGGCTAAAAATCAACAAGCACTATTTTCTACTATACATGTCAAAGTATTTACATGGTTGTTTTTACCGTTTTTTTTGATAACTTTGAGTGGTGCCGTTATGAATATAGGGTTAGTTGGTTCTGGACCTATGGCAAAAATATTGAGTCATGGAGAAGCTAATTCTATTGATGGGGTGGTAGGGACAGTTTTGTTCCCACAATCTAAGCCTGTAAAGTCAAGCGGTAATAGTGTAGAAATGAAACCAATAAATGAACTTTTGATTAAAGCAAGTAGTATCAATGAACATTTAGTATTTAAACAAGTGAAACTTATAAATTGGAAAGATGAAACTGCTATAGTTGAAATAGTAGGTTATAATCCTTACAAACCGTTTTTAAATGGAGGATTTTTTAATCAACCTTCAATAACAATAAGTGCTTATACAGGAGAGGTTATCTCAGAAAAAAAAGCTCTTGACAATGTACTTCCCGCATTTATAGCAGAGAGTTTGTTCTTCTTACATTTTTTATCAGGCATTGATATATTTTCAAGAATAGTTGTAGGTTTGATGATGATATTATGTGGTATTGCAATAGGCTTTGGTGTAATGTTATGGCTTGAGAAGAAAGCAAAACATTATGAAGACAAAATAACATTTTATCATTGGATGGGTAAGTTTTCATTAGCTACCATGATAGGGGTTATACCTGCAAGTGGTGTTATATTAGCACTTCAGTGGTTACTACCTTTTGATCTACAAGATAGAGTACTATGGCAACAAGGTATTTTTTATAATACATGGTTATTTACATTATTTTGGTCATTTTATAGAATCAACTCATATCAGGCATCAAAAGAGTTTTTTTTAGTGGGAGGTTCGTTATTTATATTATCGACAATATTTCATTATATTTATCTTGGAACGACTCCAATATCATTGATACAAAATAATATGATTAATATATTCGGTGTTGATGCAATATTGTGTTTAGTCGGTTTTTGTTTTATATTTATAAGTATAAAGTTACCTAAAAATAGGCAAGAAGCTATATTATTTTGGAAAATACAAAAAGGAGAAATTTAAAATGCAATCTTTTGTGAAGATATTGTTTTTGGTTCTATTACATAGTGTATTATATTCACATACATTAGTTTTGGATATGATGGATAATAATGATGATACAATGACAATCAGAGGAATGTTTAATACAGGTGAAAGTGCATCAGGTGCATTAATAAAAATAGAATCACTTGATTCTCAAGAGATTCTATTTCAGCAAAGATTATCTGATGATAGTGAGTTGGTCATACCTATTCCAAAAGTGCCATACAATGTTATTTTGGACGGTGGGCCAGGACACACAACCAAAAAAATAGGGATACCTCCTCAAGATGGATTTCAAAAAGAAGTCAAAGAAGAAAAAACACAGGTCAAAAAAGAGGAGAGACAAAGCAAGACTAGTATGGGGGTTTCTTCAAGTAATGCTGTTAATATAAGTATACTAATAGCATTTTTATTATTGTTATCGACGACAATAGTTAGTATTAAAAATACAAATAAGTTGATGGCAGAACTTAAAAAATAGTATATTTTAACTTTACTTTGATATTGAAAGGAGGTCAATAGTGATGGATTTTTAGTAGAAGAATAAAATTACATATTAGCCAGCAAATTTTTATGTTCTCCAAGATAGTAGCCAGCCAAAAGTGTAATCAATATAAGTTAGATAATGTATATATTCTTATCTTTTTTAAATTCTATCGGTAAAATCCCATATTTTTCTTTGAAAATTTTACTAAAATGCCCCATACTATTGTATCCTACAATACCAGCTGCTTCTTGAATACTGATGTCATTTTTTAGAAGTAGGTTTTTTGCATAGTCTAGTCTATATTCATGAAGCATACCATAAACTGTCATTCCAAAAACTTGTTTGAACCCTTTTTTTAGTTTAAATTCATTGATAGCTGATTTATAAGCAAGTTCTTTGAGTGAAGGTGGATTTTGGATGTTTTCAAGTAAAAGATTTTTTGCCTTATGTAAACACTCTATATCTTTTTGACTCAATATCAAAGTATTATTAGATTTTTGGGTTTCTATAGAGTTTAGACTAGTATATACCAAATCCAAAAGTTTGGATTCTAAATAAAGTTCTTGAAGTTTCCCACTGTTTAAACTTGATATATGAAGTAAATCATTCAATAATATTTTTTGATTTAAATTTATATGGTTATTGAAATTGACATCAATATAATCCCCTTTATATATCTGTTTTGTATTTTTGAAGTTTTCATTATTTTGGATAACTTCATTAAATAATCTTTTATCAAAACTTATATGATGTAGTTGTACGGATTGATTTTTGGGATAAATGCTATTGCATTTATGCCCAGTAAATAATTCACCATTCATACAAATGCCTGAATCCCATTTAACTCTTTTATGTTTTATAGTATCTTCCATATAAATATTATTTCCACTATTAAAACATAAAAAATTAATATCACAAGAGTTAGTGTTTTCTACCATTGTATCATCATTAAAACATCCAACTATAGAAGTATATTTTATACCAAATCCAGTATTGTAATGGTTTATATTCATTTTACCGTAATCTTGTTCTATACTAATATCTACCTTACCTCTTGGGCTATTCGGATAACCTATATTTTTGTACACTTTATCCCATAACTCATTTGAAGATATAAATTTACTCATAAAAATCCCTTTAATGATAAAAAAATTCCCTATAGCGATATTATCATATTGATAATTGTTTTCAATTATAATATTATATCGCTTTAAAAATGCTAAAGTGAAAAGAGGAGTATATAAATGAGAAAAAATCTACTTAGGGCTACTTTATTATCTGTAGTTGCAAGTTCTGTTTTGATGGCTGATGATAGCAATATAGTCAAATTGGATGATGTCACAGTCAGTGCCAATAAAATAGAAGAAAATATCAAAGATGTTCCGCAAAGTATCACAGTTATAAGTGAAGAGATTCTTCAAGAAAAAGGGATAAAAAATATCAATGATGTAATCAAAGAAGTACCAAATATGATCACAAGTGGCTCCAATAACGGCGTACAAACTTCTTTTAGAGGACTCAATATCTCAACATTTACAAACAATAATCCTGTGGTTATCTATGTAGATGGTGTTCCTTATTATGATAGATATGACTTTGACCCATCGTTAGCAAATGTAGAGCAAGTTGAGATACTTAGAGGCCCACAAGGGACACTCTATGGTAAAGATGCCATCGGTGCAGTTATCAATATCATCACAAAAACACCTTCCAATGAGTGGCATGGAAATGTTGGTGCTGAATACGGTAGCAATAACTATATGCAAAGTACTTTCAATGCAAGTGGAGCTTTGATAGAAAACAAACTCTATGCAGGAGTCAACGGCTCATTTCAAGGAGATGATGGTTGGATAACCAATAATTATCCTGGGATGCCTAAAGATGCAGACAAAGATAAAGAGAGAAAAACAAGTGCCTTTTTACTTTTTAAACCAACGGATAGATTATCAGGAAAACTAACTGTTACGGATAATTATTCCAAAACAAATTGGATGGATGGACTTAATACGGCTGATACCACTACTCCAATAAGTAGTATCAAAAGAGATAGTGCCAAAAATGCTAGCTTTGATGTACCAACCTATGAAGAATCAAAAGTCAAATCACAAAGTTTAAATCTAAGTTATGATTTTGATGCTATGAATCTAGAATCTACAACCACTCATAAAAAATTTGATATAGATGGGGATTATGATGGGGATTATATCTCTGGTACAGTTGATGATGGATTAAGAATGTTCAATTATACAAATATGGATACTTGGACCCAAGAGGTTAAACTCTCAGGAAAAACTCAAGATATAAAATGGGTAGCAGGTCTTTATGCCGATGACGAAGAAAGAGACATTGGACCTTATGGTATGGAAATGAATATGGGAGCTGTTTATATAGCTGATGTATATGCCAAAGCAAATAGTAAAACTCAAGCTCTCTTTGGTCAAACGATGATACCACTAGCAGATAAATTTGAACTCACCATTGGAGGAAGATACCAAAAAATCAAAAAAGATATTGATTTGACGATGTCTCAAACCTTTGGTGGAGTTGCCATGCCAGGTTCGCCATTTGATTATAAAGATGAGAAAACTTGGAATACCTTTTTGCCAAAAGTTGCCCTCTCATATAAAAATAACGATAGCTTAACTACTTATGCTTCCATTTCAAAAGGGTATATGCCTGGAGGTTTTAACTATTTTGCTATGAGTGGTGGTACAGCTGAAAACAGCTTTGACCCACAAAAATCTACAAATTATGAAGTGGGAATGAAATATATAGGAGAAAACTATCTTCTAAACACTTCTGTTTTTAGAATGGATATAGAAGATATTCATATCTATAAAACTGTAGGTGGAACACTTTTTCTTACAGACAATGCTAAAAAAGCCCATTCTCAGGGGATAGAGATAGATGGAAAGTATTTCTTAACCGATAATATTGAACTCTCAGGAGCACTTGGGCTTATAGACGCCAAATACGATGACTATGATACAGGAACAGCTATTTATGATGGGAAAAGAATAGAAAACACACCACGATATACGGCAAATGTAGGGATAGCTTATGTGAGTGAAAGTGGAATATATGGAAGATTAGATGCCTATGCCAGAGGAAAAACTAGTTTCTTTGATGGAGCAAACAATACAATGGTCACAGCTGATGGAGCAATCATATCAAATCTAAAAGTTGGATATAAGATAAAAGATTGGGACATCTATGGATATATCAAAAATATTACCGATGAAGAATATATAGATTCATTTAGATCATCAGGAAATAGACAAATAGTAGGATTCAATGAGCCAAGAACCTTCGGTATTGGTGCAAGATATAAATTCTAGGTAAAAATATGAAACAAACAAACAAACAAAAACGGGGACTATGGGCTATCATGGCTCCCGTAAATAATTATATTAGATGGGCAATGGTGATTTCTGCTCTTAGTGGAATATTGTCAGTTGTGGGTTTTGTCTTTTTGGCTTATGTTATAGGACTTATTATGGGTGGGAGTATCCATCTCTTTGGTTTTGAACTTGGATTTAAAGAAGCATTGATACTTTTAGCTCTCATCACAATTCTTTCTTTTTTAACCAAATTTTACTCTTTTGTGATTTCCCATTTGGGTGCTTTTAAATTAGAGCAAATTTTAAGAACCGATATTACTACCCATCTAGCACAAATTCCCCTAGGACATATTATCACTCTTGGAACAGGTGCTATCAAAAAAGTACTGCTTGATGATGTGAAAAATCTTCATGCTTTTGTTGCCGATACGACACCTATGATGGCTAAAGCTATTGTAGCTCCACTTGCTTCGATGGTTGCACTTTTTGTGATTGACTATCGTTTGGGACTAGTTGCTATTGCTATTTTATTAGTGGGTGCTGTGCTTATGAAATTTGTGATGAAAGATTCTGTAATGCATAGGCAAAACTATGAGCAAAGTCAAAGTGAAATCAACAAAGCCGTTATTGAGTTTGTTCAAGCTATGCCAGTGGTGCGTACTTTTGATGATGGAACAACTTCTTTTAAAAGATACAATGACGCTTTAGCAAAATATAGAACAAATCTCAAAACTTGGTTTGGCTCTACTAGTACCTCTGCTAGAATAGCGATGACCATTCTTAGCCCTATGCCAACACTTCTTGCAGTTACTATTACGGGACTCTTTTTCTTGATGGATGGAACTTTAGAGTTTGCACCCTTTATTGCAGCACTACTTGTAAGTACTGGGATGGCTGATGCACTGATGCCTTTGATGTGGATGAGTAATTTTGTCAAAAAATCAAGTGCAGCTGCTATAAGAATACAAGAGATTATGGATATACCAGTTCTTCATATCTCAAAGGCACATAAAAAAATAGAAACTACTGATATAGTATTTGAAAATGTTGATTTTAGATACAACAAAAAAGACAACTATGCCCTAAAAAATATCAACTTTGAAGTCAAAGCACATACCGTTACTGCCCTTGTGGGACCAAGTGGAGCTGGGAAAAGTACGGTGGCAAAACTCATACCAAGATTTTGGGATGTGACAAGCGGAAGCATCAAAATAGGCGGTGTTGATATCAAAGATGTTGATTCACAAGCGTTGATGGATACGGTTTCATTTGTATTTCAAGATACTTTTTTGTTCAATGATACTTTATCAAACAATATAAAAATGGCAAATCCAACTGCTAGCGATGAAGACATGATAGAAGCTTGCAAAGCAGCTCAAATTCACGATTTTATTCTTAGTTTGCCAAATAGTTATGAAACCATGGCAGGAGATAGAGGAACAAATCTCTCAGGGGGACAAAAACAACGCATCACTATCGCACGAGCGATTTTGAGAAATACCCCTATTGTTGTGCTTGATGAAGCTACAGCATTTGCTGACCCTGAAAATGAAGAGGAGATTATCAAAGCACTAGCAAATCTGATGAAAAATAAAACCGTCATCGTCATAGCCCATAGGCTTTCAACTATCAAAGATGTGGATCAAATAGTAGTATTTGATCAGGGAGAAGTGAAAGAAAAAGGGAAACATCAAGAACTTTTAGCAATACAAGGTGGTATTTATGCAAAACTTTGGAGTAATTATGAAAAAGCACAACATTGGGATATTCACCATAATATAGGAGGTGCATTATGAAAAAAGATCAATTTGCATCACTACTCACTATTTATAAGTTGAGTGTTGAACTAGCTGGAGAATACGGAAGCGGTTTTAAGAAAAGTTTAGTCTATTTTACTTTGGCATTTGTCACTCAAGGTATTGCTTTTGGACTATTTTATCCATTACTTATAGCGATGTTTGCGGATACTCCCTTGATGTCTGATATTATCCTTTATTTTGGTTTGATGGTATTTTTTAGCATCTTGTCTTTTTGGGCAAAATGGAGGGGGCATGATTTTGACTACAATGGAAAAATTGTAGATGTCACCCATGAACTTAGAACAAAACTAGGCACCGCTCTTCGAGAGATGCCATTAGAAAAACTTTCTACCTATAAAACAGGAGAACTTAACTCTACTTTTTCAAGCAATGTAGATGAATCTGTCTTACACTTGGGAATGGTTGCTTCTATGTTTTTGCAAATTGTCGTTGTCCCTATCACTATCATTGTCGTTACATTTTTTGTAGATTGGCGACTTGCTCTTATCATGCTTGCGATGCTTCCTCTTGCCATTCCACTCTATAGCTGGAAAAGAAGAGCGTCTCATGAAGATAAAAGTGAATACAATCAAGCAAACGGCGTATTAGAATCGGATTTTGTAGAGTATATTCAAGGATTGCCCGTACTCAAAGCCGTCAATAAAGTAGGTGTAAATGCTCAAAAACTTCAAGGCTCAATTGCTTATGTCAAAGAGGTACAAAAGAAAGGACTTTATAAAGGGCAAATTCCATTTGTACTTATGGGAGTTTTGATAGAGATAACTTTACTGGCAATCGTATTTATAGGAGCATTTTTTGTTCTTGACAATACCTTGTCGTTTATTACTCTAGCTGCTGCTGTTATTGTTATATCAAGACTAGCTGAACCATTGTCAATATTTTTAGGCGTGGTATCGGTATTTGATTTGATGGATTCGGCATTTAAAAGAATCAAATCTATTTTAGCAATTGAACCACTCAAAATACATAAGCCATTAAAAACGATAAAAACTTATGATATAGCATTTGATAATGTAAGTTTTGCTTATCAAAATCAGCCAACACATGCACTACAAAATGTAAATTTTATTATGGCAAATAAAACAATGACTGCCATAGTAGGACATTCTGGTTGTGGAAAAACGACCATCACTAAGATGATTATGCGTTATGCTGATCCACAAAGTGGTAGTATCAAAATCGGTGGAGTAAATATCCAAAATATGACCCCTGAAGATTTGATGAAAAATATCTCTGTAGTGTTTCAAGATGTCTATTTGTTTGATGATACCATCATAAACAATATCCGTATGGCAAACCCAAATGCTACAGACAAAGAGGTAGAAGATGCAGCAAATAGTGCCTATTGCCATGAATTTATCACAAGATTGCCAAATGGATACAATACAAAAATAGGCGATATAGGTGGAAGTTTAAGCGGAGGAGAGAGACAAAGGATATCAATAGCAAGAGCTATTTTAAAAAATGCTCCAATTGTAATCTTGGATGAACCAACAGCCGCCCTTGATACCGAAAGTGAAGTTGCAGTGCAACGAGCCATAGATAAATTAGTAGAAAATAAAACCGTTGTTGTGATAGCCCATAGATTATCTACAATTGCAGGAGCAGATACGATACTTGTAGTTGATAATGGAAAAATTGTTGAAAGCGGTACACACGATGAATTGGTAACAAAAAACGGCAGATACTATGGTATGTGGTCAGCACAACAGAGAATCAAAGACTGGCATATAAATGCATAAATCACATCTAACAAAACAAACTATCCTTCTTTTGGGTAGTTTGTACACCACACAATTTGTCGGTTTTGCTTTTTTCTCTGTTGCTGTGATAGCTATTTGGAGAAAAGCTGGTATGCCACTAGAACAACTTGGATTATTATCAATGCTTAGTTTGGTATGGGTTGTGAAATTCTTTTGGGCACCTTGGGTAGATAGATATGTCCTACAAAATCACGGAAACTATAAAAAGTTTATAACCATAGTTCAAACTCTTCTGGTCGTTGCTATTGTTGGGGTTAGTTTTTTAGATGTTATTGAAGATAAAATAATTATTATCATCTCTCTTATTGCCGTTGGGCTATTATCAGCAACTCAAGATATTGCAACAGAAGGTTTAGCTTATAAAATACTTACCAAAAAAGAAAGAGGCTTTGGCGGAACTCTCAAAACCATAGGTGGAATCTTAGGATATATTATCGGGGCTGGAGTTGCTCTTAGTATTTATGAAAAAATAGGCTGGAGTGCTACTATTTTGATGTTAGCATCACTTACTGCTATCACTTTGATTCAAATGTTTTTCTATAAAGAGCATACTTCAAAAGTTGAAATACATAGTGAATCAATATCTTGGAAAATATTTTACCAGTTTTGGAATACAAAAGACAAAAAACTATGGCTTATATTTTTGATTTTGTTTCCGACTGGTATGTCGATAGCTAATGGTTTATTGGTACCTTTGTTAGTAGATATAGGATGGAGTTTAGAAAAAATAGGATATGTTAAAGGGTTTGTTGGAAGTGTTTTGGGTATTTTAAGTGCTATTTTAAGTGGTTGGCTTTTAAAACATTATGACCGTATTAATGTTCTCATTGGTATTTGTCTTTTTGAAGCAATTGCATTCTTATCTTTGCTGTTTATCTATTATGGAAATAGTAATATTGTACTCAACGCTTTAGCTATTAGTTCTATTTTTATCAGTTATGGTGCATCTATGCCAATTATTTCTGCCCTTATTATGGATTATATAGAAAAATCACCCAATACCGAATATGCACTCCAATTTGCAATATATATGCTTATGGGAGTTGTTGCGGGAGGAAGCGGTGTGTCCTTGTCAGGAGTTTTTGGGTATGACACCATGATAGTTGTATCATCATTGTTTTCATTTATTTCAATGATATTTGTATTATTATTTTTTAAAGGAATTAAATATGAAAGAGATTAAACCATTAATGCTCACAAATATTTTATGTGCAACTGCTGGTATGGCTTTTATGCCCGTGGTTGGACCGATAGTTAGAAATCTTGGACTGCAAGAGTGGCATGCAGGGTTTACGGTAACTTTTGGAGCAATAGCATGGGTGTTTTTTGCCAGATACTGGGGTAAAAAAAGTGATAAAATAGGGAGAAAACCCGTACTTATAACTGGAGTTTTAGGAATAGGTATCTCATATTTGGTATTGGCTATTTTTGTAGATTTTGCTTTGGATAATCCACCGTTAATTATAGTTTCTTTAATTGTTCTTATTTTAACAAGAGGTTCAACAAGCATATTTTATTCTGCTATTTCACCTGTTTCGGCTGCATTTGTAGCCGATAAAGTAGAACCAAAACAAAGATCAAATTATATGGCAAAACTAGGAGCAGCCAATGGCATAGGTATGGTTTTGGGTCCTATTGCAGGAGGTGCATTGGCTATCTATGGTCTTGAAGCACCACTTTATACTTTTGCGATATTGCCTTTTATCGCTGCTATAGTTTTGTATTTTAGTATTGAGCGAGCTCCAAAAATACATATAGAAAAAGAGATTGAAACAAAGTTTTTTGATAAAAGACTTTTTATACCTATATTTTCGACCTTTTTAACTATGTTCGCTTTTATGACTATCAATTCTTGTTTGGGATTTTTTGCACTTGATATTTTTAGATTAGATGATTTAGAAGCTGCAAAAGTGACAGGATATATTTTGGGAATTATGGGCTTTACTCTTATATTGTCTCAAATAATAGTGACAAAAACAACAACCATTGCCCCACAAACTTTTATGAAATTAGGAACTATCCTTTCAGCTATTGGGATGATAGGGATGGCATATTCTTTAAATGTTTGGGGTTCTTTATTTTTCTCTTCATTATTTGGTCTTGGGATGGGCTTTTTGTTTCCATCTATTATGTCAATTACCGCAAATTCTGTAGAAGCTCATGAACAAGGATATGCAGCAGGAACTGTTTCATCAGCCAAAGGGATAGGGATGATTTTTGGTCCATTGGTAAGTACTGCACTCTATGGGTTTTCAAGTTCACTCCCGTTTGTTTTTAGTGGATTACTTTTTTTTATATTGTTGGTATTAATTTATAGGAAATTAGATGTTTGAGGTTTTAATTTTAGCTATTGCTTTGAGTATGGATGCCTTTGCCGTTTCTATCGGTCTGGGAATAAAAGAGAAAAAAAATATTAAAATCGTTGCTTTAAAAGCAGGATTGTTATTTGGTTTATTTCAAGCTTTAATGCCAATTATTGGGTATCTTGGTGGGAGAAGTATAGAAGAATTGATTAGTGGATATGATAGTGTTATTGCCTTTGTTCTTTTATCTTTGATTGGGGCAAAAATGATTTATGAATCATATCAAGAAAAAACAGAAGAGGAAATCAGATGTGTATCAAATCGTATTATTTTAACCCTTGCAATTGCCACAAGTATAGATGCTATGGCAGCTGGTTTTACACTTCATTTGTTTGATTTAAATCCTTATATTTCAGTCATTATTATAGGTTGTACTACATTTGTATTTAGTTATTTGGGGGTTTATATAGGTAAAACCACAGGTGCAAAATATGAACAAAATGCAGAAAAATTTGGTGGTATCGTTTTGATACTCATTGGACTTAAAATACTCATAGTATGAGATATAGTATATATTTATTTTAATAAAAGGGAGTTTTTAATGGAAAAAAAGGTTAGTGTTAATTCAAGAATAATGTTTGTAGCTATGTTAAATATAACAATAGTTGTTTTAGAGTTGGTTTATGGTTCAATTTCTAATTCGTTGGCTTTGATTACGGATGCTTTGCATAATCTTGGGGATGTTTTGGCTTTATTTGTAGCATTGATTGCCTCATATTATGCTCTAAAAGCAGCTAGTTCTAAAATGACTTTTGGATATGTTCGAGCAGAGATGATGGCTGCTTTTGTCAATTCTCTATTTTTATGTATCACTATGACCTATATACTATATGAGTCTGTTTTAAGATTCTTTAATCCAATACTCATAGAAACTAATAGTGTGATTTTAGTGGCAACTGTTGCTTTGATAGTAAATGGAATTAGTGCTTATTTGCTGAAAGACTATCATCACTTACACCATCATCATGGACATAAAGAACACAACCATAATCACGAAAATTCCCATTCTTGCAATCATCAACATTCCAATAGCGAAGATTTGAATATGAAGGCTGCTTATCTTCACATGTTGGGAGATGCAGGAATATCTCTTGGGGTAATAATTGGAGCAATTGCAACTATGTATTTAAATACACCTTATATTGACCCTATTATCACATTTCTTTTTGGAGTTTATATATTAAAAAGTAGTTTTAGTGTTTTACAAGAAAGCTTTATGAGCCTTATGGATGCAAATAAAGAAGATATTTCAAAGTATGAAAAAATGTTGTTATCATTTGATGAAATAGAAGCAGTTCATGATATACATTTGATACATCCATCATCAAAAGAGAAATATTTTTCATCTCATATTATTTTAAAAGATAATTTATCACTAAAAGAAATTGAATTGTTACTTGAAACTATTAGAAATAAGCTTAAACACCTTGGAGTTTCACACTCACTTTTACAACCTGAATCTACAAAATATAGTTCAAGTACCAATCATTGTGACAGTCATTTTGAAACACAAGAGATAACTCCACAAAACAATAAACTGAAATTGCATAACACAAAACAATTAGATTCAAAAATATTTTTTTCCGATAAAAATACTTTTATCAAAATATTACATAAGAGTAATATTTATAAACTTCTATTTACAAAAGACTCTAAACTAATTTTAACAAAATAGTTTCGATACCCTTGAAGAAGCATAATAAACTTTGCTTCTTCAAATATTTTGTAGCAAAAACATAAACAACTCTTTATATTTTTACTTTTGAATCTCCGCCAACTTAGCCTTCACAGCTTCACTATGACCTTTTACTTTTACATTACTCCAAATAGCTTGGATTTGCCCATCAGGATCTATAATAAAAGTACTTCTCACTATCCCCATATACTCTTTTCCACACATCTTTTTGAGTTGCCATACACCAAAGTCTTTAGATGTTTGAGTTGATTCATCAGCTAAAAGTGTGATTCCTAGATTTTGTTTTTCTATAAAACTTTTATGTTTTTTCGGACTATCAGGGCTAACACCTAGTATCACAGCACCCATATCTTCAAAATGTGGCATTGAAGCAGTAAAATCACAAGCTTCTGTAGTACATCCTGGTGTATTGTCTTTTGGATAAAAATATAAAACTATCCATTTTCCAGCCAAATCTCTTGAGCAAATTTCCACCTCATCTTGATTTGGCAAACAAAATTCTGGTGATTTATCATTAATTTTTAACATATTTATATTCCTTTATATTTATTTTTTTGCGACAAATGTAGCAAAATTATACCATTTGAATAGTATATCACAGCTTTTAAATCCAGCCTCTTTGACCATTTTTATGTTTTCTTCCATACTATATGGAATCAAAACATTTTCCAACGCTTCTCTTTTTTGACTTATTTCATACTCACTATAACCCATAGTTTTTTTGAAATTATAATACTCATCAATATATATTTTATTGAGCATTTTATCTTCACTTATCACTTTTTCACTAAAAATAAAAATCTGCCCATCACACAAAGAATCATATATTTTTTTGATAAGTTTTTCTCTTAAAAGTGGTCTAATAAACTGCAGTGTATAGTTTGAGATTATCAAATCCGCATTATTCATCTCTATATTAAACACATCATCACAAATAAATTCAATATTCTCTACCCCAAAAGCATGAGCCTTTACTCTTGCCTTATCTAGCATATGAGAAGATGTATCTATACCATATGTTTGGAGTTTATAAGGTGATTTTTTGATAAGTTCTATAAGAGTTGACCCTGTAGAACACCCTATATCATACACAATAGAGTCATCTTTTAAAAAATTCTGCGAAAAACCAGTAACCAACTTCAGTACATCATGATAATAAGGCACAGAACGCCCCAACATATCATCAAATACATTAGCCACTTCTTCATTGAAACTAAACTGCTCTTTTATTGGCTTGTCAAAAACTTTATCTTTCAAAGTATCCCTTTGTGTTT
Organism: Arcobacteraceae bacterium; assembly: GCA_023229945.1. Classification (GTDB taxonomy): domain Bacteria; phylum Campylobacterota; class Campylobacteria; order Campylobacterales; family Arcobacteraceae; genus UBA6211. The sequence goes on from JALNYH010000008.1 coordinate 65,052, forward strand.
TCAATATCTTCCAAAATCTGCTTTTTGAGTTCATCTAATGTGTCGTATTTTTGATTATCTCTTAGTCTATCGAAAAATTTAATTTCTACTACTCCACCTTCAAAATCTAGTGAATGGTCAATGATATGAGTTTCTATGGCAAACTTCCCATCTGTACTTATTCGATGACCTATAAAAGAAACCGATAAGTATTCTTTTCCTTGTATAGTGGTCTTAGTAGCATAAATTCCCTCTTTTGGTATCAAATAATCACTCACTTCAATATTGATAGTAGGAACAAATTGAGTTTTGCCAATACCCTGCCCTGCTATCATATATCCACTAAGAGAGTAGTTTTTACCCAAAAATTTATTAGCTTGTTTGATATCTCCATCTCTTAAATATTCTCTGATAGTTCTTGAATGTACAGGAACATCATCAAAAGTCACTTCAGACACTACCTCAACTTCACCTTGAAAAAAGCTCTTTAAATCTGTTGTACTATTTTGTCTATTTTTACCAAAATAAAAATCATATCCAATAACTATTTTTTGTAAATTTGGGAATTCTTCTAAAAGTAGTTTTATGAATTCCACACCACTTAAGTGTTTTAGCTCAGATAATGGATAGTAAAATATAGGAAAATCAATATATTTTTGTCTCTCACTTTGAGGAGTAAGATTTGCGTATCCTGTTTCTATGGCTACTATTGCACCATGTTTATCTAGCTTAGAAAAAAGCATTTGATGAGCTATGTGCATCCCATCAAATCCCCCAATAGCAACACTTGTAATACTATTTTTTGAAGTAGTAAAACTCTTCATAACTTCCCTCTTTGCCCAATAGTTTACTTGGACTTTGATATATTAGCTTCCAGCCAATTATTGTACAAGCATCTTCAAATAAGATTTTTGATTTTAATATAGCTTTATCATCTCTTACGACACCATTTTTATCTCTTTTTGCATTGACCCCTACTTCAAATTGAGGTTTAAAAAGAACTATTATATGTTTGTTTGCCAATTTATCAATAGCACTTAAAATATGGTGAACACTAATAAAAGAAACATCACAAGTGACAATATCAAATGTTTTTTCCGAATTAAACTCTCTAATATCACAATTTTCAAAAAAATCTATATTTTGATACTCTTTGACTCTATCATGAAGTTGATTTGTCCCTACATCTACACAAGTCAGATGAGATAAATCATTTTTGAGTAACACTTGAGCAAATCCACCTGTACTACTTCCAATATCAAGTCCATTAAGTGGTTTTAAATCAATATCCAATTCAGTCAAGAAATATTTTAGTTTATATCCAGCACGGCTTACCAAAATATCATTGTCTAATATTTCAAAAGTTGAGTTTTCATCAACTTCAAAAGATGGTTTAGTTATAATCTTACCATCAACTTTTACTTTATTTGTTTTTATAAGCTCATGGGCTTTATTTCTACTTTGAATATCAAAGTTTGTTGTTATGTATATATCTAGTCTCATGATGATATTATACATAAGTTTTGATTATAGGGAGTTTTTGTGTTTTTTGTTGAAAAAGAGTTTGTTAATACTATTGAAGTTACAAAGTCCAAGTTTAGTGCTTATCTTTGCCCATATAAAGACTTTGAAGCACTTATGACAAGACTTAAAAGTACCCATCCAAAAGCTAGACATTTCGTATATGCTTATAGATTTTTGAATGAATTTGACCAAATCATAGAAAATTCAAGTGATGATGGAGAACCAAGAGGTACAAGCGGTAAGCCAACACTTGCAGTTTTAGGTGGAAATGAGCTTATAAATAGTGCAATTATAATAGTAAGATATTTTGGCGGTACAAAGCTAGGAACTGGCGGATTGGTACGAGCTTACAGTGATGCAGCAAATGAAGTGATTAAAATCTCTACATTAAAAGAATACAAAAAGCTTCTAATCCATACAATAGAGGTTGATTATAGTGAGCTTTCAAAACTAGAATACACCCTCCACTCTTTAGGTTTAGAAATCATATCAAAGAATTTTGATACAAAAGTTATATTAGAAGTTAGTGGAACTCAAGAGCAACTCAATCAAATTAATAGTTACTAAAATATTACTTTATGGATAAAATATATTAAAAAAACGATTTATTAGAGCCAATAATTTTGAAATCATAAATTTTTATGTTATAATGAGAATCAATAAAATACAATTATATAACAAGGTAACTCAAACATTATGAAGACATCATACTATCTCAAAAAGATTATTATATATTTTTCTATTTTATTAGTCATTTTATCAGTTGTTATTAGCTATTTAAATATCCAAAATTCAAAACAATACTTTGAGGGATACAAAGAGTTAGAGCGAAATAAATATGAAGAATCTCAAAAAGAGATATTGATGCACAATGTGAAAGTTGTAAACAATATCATCAATTACAATACGCAAATTACTAAGAAAACATTGGAAGATAGACTTATAAAAAGAGTAAATCTAGCACATAAAATTGCTTCTTCTATTTATGAGATAAACAAAAATAGCCTAACTCAAGAGCAAATCAAAAAAATAATTATCGAAACATTAAGAAATATAAAATATACCAATGATTATGGTGATTATTCAACAGATGTTTACTATTTTATTCAAGAAATTCACTCAAAAGATGAGATTATTGCAAGACTTCTTCCAGCAACTCCAAATCAAGAAGGTACAAATAGAGCAGAAGTTACAGATACAAATAGCAAATTTTATGTAAAAGAATTTTATGATATAGCAAAAACACAAAAAGAGGGATTTGTAGAGTATATGTGGTACAAACTAAATCACGGCATCAAACAGCAATACCCTAAAACATCTTATGTCAAACTTTTTGAGCCATTTAATTGGGTTATTGGATATGGTGAATATTTGGATGATATAGAAAAAGAATTACAACTTTTAGTTGAAAGACAAATTAGAAATATGGAATATGTAGATAACAACTATGTATTTATCTACAAACTATTTGATATAAATGGTGGAGATAAATTTGCTAAAATGCTAGTCAATATGAATCGTCCTGATTTAGAAGGTCAATTTATTTCAGATAATTATACAGATATCAATGGCAAAGCTTTTAGAAAAGAGTTTTTAAGTGATATTAGAAAAACTGGTGAATCTTTTGTAACATATGCATACAAAAAACCAAATACGGATATTATTGAAGAAAAATTAAGTTATTTTTATTTAAACAAAGAGTGGAATTGGATTATAGGAAATGGTGTATATATCAACGATTTTGAAGATAAATTCCAAACCTTATTCCAAGTAGAAGATGAAGAAATAAATCGTATCATAAAAGATAGTATCATTTTTACTTGTATTATTTTAGTTTTCTTTATAGTCATATTTTATGCTGTGGCTAAATATTTAAGCTATATCATCAAAACAAATCAAAAAGAACAAGAGCATAAAGACAAACTTATCATTCAACAATCAAAAATGGCTTCTATGGGTGAAATGCTTGATAATATTGCTCACCAATGGAGACAACCATTAAGTGTAATTACATCTTTGGCTAGTGGTTTAAAAATACAGCAAAAGTTAGGGCTTTTAGATGGAGACAAAGATATAGAAATAGCATCTGATAAGATAATGGAAAGTGCTCAATATCTTTCACAAACCATTGAAGACTTTAGAGGTTTTTTACGAAAAGATAAAGAGATGACTACATTTTCATTATATCCAATCATTCAAAGAAGCCTTAAAATTATAGAAGGTACTTTTAATAGTATTACAATAAATTTAGATTGTGAAAAAGAAATTATTGTTAAAGGCTATCAAAATGAGCTTATACAAGCAATTTTAAATATTCTAAGTAATGCTAGAGATATATTGGTAGAAAAACAAATTGAAAATAAGTTGATTAATATTCAAGTTACCAAACAAGATCAATATGCAATTATTGAAATCAATGATAACGCTGGTGGAATTCCTGATGAGTTTCTTGATAAAATTTTTGATTCAGATTTTACAACAAAAGGTGCAAAAGGGACTGGCATAGGGCTTTATATGACCAATCAAATTATAACTAATATGAATGGAAAAATAAATGTAACAAACAATGCTCAAGGTGCAGTATTTAATATTTTGTTACCGTTGGAAAAGATTTAAGTGTTAAGCGTTAAGTGTTAAGTTAATAGAGTATTTATCTTCTTTATCTAAAAACTACAACCTAAATCAAACTCCAGGGGCTTTCCACATAGATAATACAAGCCCGTTATCCACAAGCTTCAACTGCTCTTCATAAACTTTTATCCATTGTTGCTCTATTTTGTTATATAGTGTGTGATTTTCCATATTTGGATTGTATTCTTTTTCCCACTTTACCAATTTGGCACTAGCATCTTGCAAAGAGTCATATACCCTTGCTCCCACCCCAGCACTCATAGCAGCCCCCAAAGCTGTAGCTTCTGTAACCTTTGGCACTTTGACCGTACATCCCGTCACATCTGATAGCGTTTGACACCAAAGCTCACCTTTACTAGCCCCTCCTGCAAACACTATTGTATCTATTTTGATTCCTGAAAATTCTTGTATTTTTTTGAGATTTATATTTGATACGATACAAGCATTTTCTTGTAAGCTTTTGAACATAGAGTATTTATTGCAAATCGTAGGGTCAATAGAAAGATTGATAAAAGATGGACTTGCATGATACCATTTGCCATATTTCATACTATCACTAAAAATAGGGAGTATCCCATACGAGCCAACTGGTACGGATGATGCTTTTTGCTCCAAAATAGTATAAGTATCAACCCCTTTTTGTGAAGCTTCTAGTTTCTCCATATCACAAAAAGCATCCCTAAACCATCTCATTACAAGCCCACTAAAAAATGTAATCCCTTCTGCTTGTGAAAGACCATGTACCACATGAGGATTTACCCTTATATTCATATTTTTTGGTGGTGACATAAGGGAAGATATATTTACTATTTGTTGCCAAAAACTTCCACCTAAGATGGCTACTTGTCCATCATCTACGACCCCAAGCCCTGCACTGCCTAACTGAACATCACCTCCACCTGTGACTACTTTGGTGTTGGTACTTAATCCAGTCTCTTTTGAAGCTTGAGCTGAAACACTACCTATGACCGAGCCAGTTTCATAACAAGGGCAAAAAATATCATCTTTGATACCCATTTTTGAAGCCATAGAACTATCCCAAGTTCTCTCTTTTAGACTAAATATCCCAGTAGTTCCGCCATTGCTTGGGTCTGTTGCTATGATGTTGCTTAGTTTGTACAGTACCCAATCACCTATCATAGAGATATTTGCAACTTTTGCATAAATATCTGGGTGGTTGTTTTTGAGCCAAAGAATTCTTGGCAATGCTCCAAGAGCAAAGGTTTGCCCTGAAATACTATAAAACTCCTCTTCCATGGTAGGGAAGTTTTCTTTTAAGTATCTCACCTCTTTATCAGCCCTAGCATCAACATTTGCCACAGCCCACAGTTCATTGCCTTTATCATCATACAAAACTATCCCCTCACGCATACTTGTAGCACTAAGGGCTAATATATCATCAGGATTTATTTTAGAACTATCCAATACATATTTGATGCACTCTTTAGTAAGCTCCCAATTTGTAGCACAATCAAAACTCATACTATTTGGCACACCCTCTTCACTTTTGTGTGTCCACTCTTTTTGACTTAGTGCTATTTGGCTACCTTGTGTATCAAACAAAACAGCCCTTATACTCCCTGTCCCCGCATCGATGGCTAAAAGGTATTTCATTTTTTGGTTCCCTTAAAATAATAGATAATATATCAGTTATAACTTATTTACTCATATCTTCCCATAATTCTTCCAAAGATATAAACTTCTTGGTTGTACTCATACGGCGAAGGTCAAGCATAGAGATGATAACCTTTTTATGTTATAAATATTGACTATTATAGTTAAATATTAGTTAACAGTAAATAAAATTTATAGAACAGTTACTTTTGGAGAGATAGAATGCTTTGTATTTGTTAAGTTTAACTAATATACTTAAGACTATGTTAATATCATCTAAACGAGCTAGGTGTGTTAAAACACCCAGCCACCTTGAAATAGAACCCTACTATGTGAAGTAGGTTCACTTGAAATTGCTTCACTATTAAGTGTCCAAGCAACTTGAAGTTTTCCAAAGAAATCTTTGTAAGAAGCATAATATCCAACACCAATATCTTGTAGTGTTTTAGATTCAAATCCTACAGTGTTATTAGCCATATATGCTCTTCCTACATCATAAAAAACTCCAACAGATGAAGTAAGAGTATTATATGTTGGAAGTTTATATTTTAACTCTGTACTAAATATATATCCATTCTCAGCACTTAGTTCTCCATCTGGATATACTTTCACTCCATTGCTTCCACCAATAGAAAAATCTTCGCTTCCATCAAGGTTTTTATTACTTAGGGCATATTGCATCTTTAGAGATGACTCTAAGCTCAACTCTTGATTGAGTGCTATGATATGTCCTAGTTCTAAGTTGATTTTGGAATAGTTTCCATTTGTATCGGCTCCATTTTTATCTGCTAATTCTTTCGCAATATCATCAAAGCTTAGTCTTCCGTAGGTATAGTGAAGTGATATTTTAGAACTTGAGTTTTTATTAAAAGCTAAATAGTTTGTATTATAATCAACACCTATCTTAAGTGCTTTTGTATCTTTTATAGTAATATTATTCGTACTTTGTACTTCATCTTGTAAATCTTTTTTAGCAAAGCTCAAAGAGGCATAAAGGTTTTCTAGTCTTGTTTTTATGACCGGGTATGTAAAAATTGCATCTATTGTAGTAGAATCCCCTTTGGCATCAAGATTTTTATACTCTTCTACTAAACTATAAGTGGTTTTTGAGTAGCTTATTTCACCTCTTAATCCATTTGGCATAAGTGGAGCAGAGTATGCAACTCTTCCATTTTTTAAATCGGTTCCATTAGATACAAGTCCACCAAGAGTTAGTTTATCACCTATTTTCAAAGGAGAGTTGAAGTTTATTCCAGCCATAACTCTATTTTTACCTGTATATCTACTTCCTTGATTATCAGCTAAGATATATCCATCATAAGCTTTACTAGATTCTGTAGTGATAGCGAAGTCAGAGGTTCCCACCACTCTTCCCGGCATAACATCAGCACTAGTTACTACAGCACCTGGAGTATCATTGATAATAAGCATTGCTCTTTCTAGGGTATTGGTAGAGACGATATTTTTATCTTTGATATCATCAAGCATCCCTTGAACTATACCATCTTTGACAAGGGAACTATTATTTAAGTGAAACTCCCCATAGTTTCCCTCAATAATAGCTATCTCTAATACTCCATCATTGGCATGAATATCTTGTACAGGCAAATAAGCTCTTGCGACAAAGTATCCTTTCTCTCTATAAAGTTTAGTGATTTTGGTGGTAAGTTCAGATATCTCTTTAAAGGTTAAATCTTTATTTTCATACTCTTTGGCTATAGCCTGTAACTCTTCACTGCTTATATGTAGATTGCCGCTAAAACTAAAATTTTTTACAAAAATCGTTTTCCCACTATCCACCATAGGGGATTTATACTCTTTTGTTTCTATTGCAGGAAGAGTCAGTTTTTCTTTTTCTATCTTTGGAGGTTGTACTTGTCTTTCTATGTCACTTATAGTTGGTGTAGCTCCAAGAAGAAAGCTTGAAGCTAGTGTTGATAATACTATTATTTTATTTACAATTTTCATTTTTATATTTTCCTTTACTTCTTAGTTTTCTTCATTTACTACAAATAATAATTGATCTAATCCATCGGGAAGTTTGACTCCGCCGTTGACAAGTTCAATTTTAGAACCATCTGAAATAGGTACTCTAATATCTGTATCTTGACTTAGCATATCAGGAGTTTGTTCATTTCTCAATTCATTCATACTAACCATTCTTGTATTTTGTCTTTGGATTGGTTGAGAAATAACTGTAACCTCTGTTTCATTTTGAACTAAAACTACCGGTTTAGTGATTGTAGGTTCTATAATTGGTTTAATCTCAATTTTTGGAGATAGCGGTATTACTATATTATTAGCAATTGGGGTAATAACCTGTTCAACTTTTGTCTCATTTCCTTTTATTATTCTAATACTCTTCCCTCTTGCACTGATTGTTGATTGGAAGTCGTTGTTTGAATTATTGAGAGTGATGTCGTTAGTTCCTGCATTTAAAGTTGCACTTCCTACTACAACCATTTTATCAGTTTGAGTTATATCTCCATCACTTGTAACATCAAGATTACCATTTACCGTAGTATCTCCAAATGTGGTAGTTCCTCCATTGGTTGTCGTAGTGGTTAAATCCTCTGTTGTTCCTGATACTACTAAA
>JALNYH010000045.1 GCA_023229945.1 Arcobacteraceae bacterium
GGGGTAGCGCATCATGAACCAATCCCTATGGGATTTGAAACTCGCGCCGAGAAAACATGATTTATACATGAGTAAATCATGAACCAATCCCTATGGGATTTGAAACTGCAACCTCCCAAGCCCCAAAAACCTAAAGCTCAACCATCATGAACCAATCCCTATGGGATTTGAAACATTGTAAAGCCTGAGTGCGCAATATAATCGCCCTCATCATGAACCAATCCCTATGGGATTTGAAACACTTTGCCGAAATATCCGATACGAGCGACGGCGGACTATCATGAACCAATCCCTATGGGATTTGAAACCGAGAAAAATGATCATCAACGACGACCTCGGCGCGTTCATCATGAACCAATCCCTATGGGATTTGAAACCTGCCGCTTGTACCTGTTGCACCTGTCCTCGCACGGATCATGAACCAATCCCTATGGGATTTGAAACCCTACATCGATGTACTCCGTACATGCACAGACATGAATCATGAACCAATCCCTATGGGATTTGAAACTTTGAAGCAAAAATAAATCCATACGAGGAGTAATAGAATCATGAACCAATCCCTATGGGATTTGAAACAGGGAACTTTGAGCGCAACGGCACACACGCCACAGATCATGAACCAATCCCTATGGGATTTGAAACAAGGATCAATGGTAGAGTCTGGCTCACTTTCCTCATCATGAACCAATCCCTATGGGATTTGAAACCATGGAGATCAACCCGCTAAAGCTAAATAGTGTTGATCATGAACCAATCCCTATGGGATTTGAAACCTTGCATAAAATCATTTGCAGCCTGTTCTTCTACATCATGAACCAATCCCTATGGGATTTGAAACATGGTATTGTGAACCAAATAGAAAAAGCTGGTATAATCATGAACCAATCCCTATGGGATTTGAAACCGAATGTATTTGAAGAGAAGTATGCTTCTTGAAAGATCATGAACCAATCCCTATGGGATTTGAAACTGTATCTTATAATGCCATTTATCAATAAAGTTAATCAATCATGAACCAATCCCTATGGGATTTGAAACCGTCCGAATACCCCCTGTCTCTGCATTCTTTTTATAATCATGAACCAATCCCTATGGGATTTGAAACCCGGTAGTCCGAGTTGGTTGAGTCTGTCCGCCACGCCATCATGAACCAATCCCTATGGGATTTGAAACTTTTTGCCTATTATTTCTCACAAAATAAGGGGTGTATCATGAACCAATCCCTATGGGATTTGAAACTTGAGGTAGTCTGCATGAACCAAAATAGAGTTCTTATCATGAACCAATCCCTATGGGATTTGAAACCACCTGAAGAGTTAGAAGAAGCCAACAGGATATTCATCATGAACCAATCCCTATGGGATTTGAAACAGCCCGCTTTTTGCTTGTAGCGATTTGATGTTTCATCATGAACCAATCCCTATGGGATTTGAAACCACATGCCGGGATCAATCACGCCGAGGACGTGTCATCATGAACCAATCCCTATGGGATTTGAAACCGAAGAGTCAGTCAAGAAAACCATCGAAGCGAACAGGATCATGAACCAATCCCTATGGGATTTGAAACTATCCCACATTCGCAGGTTTTTTCAAATTTTTCGTAATCATGAACCAATCCCTATGGGATTTGAAACCTGGTTCAGGGTATAGCAACTGTGCGTTGACTGGGTCATCATGAACCAATCCCTATGGGATTTGAAACGTGACGATATAGCAAAAAACATAGAAGGCCAACCATCATGAACCAATCCCTATGGGATTTGAAACCGAGTACTGGCTATCAGAGTCCTGCAACAAGCAGGATCATGAACCAATCCCTATGGGATTTGAAACTAAAAAGCTTGCAGGAGAACAAGAAGCCAGAGCAGATCATGAACCAATCCCTATGGGATTTGAAACAACCAGACAGAAAAGGTTAAACTGCTTGACGAGCTTATCATGAACCAATCCCTATGGGATTTGAAACCACGGGGGGAGTTCGTCATAAAACGAGAAGCGGTGAATCATGAACCAATCCCTATGGGATTTGAAACTGTCTATATCACTCTGTGTGGCGATGGCGGGTACATCATGAACCAATCCCTATGGGATTTGAAACCATCGGTATATCAAGAATGAAGGGGGCTTGTAATGAATCATGAACCAATCCCTATGGGATTTGAAACGGCTGATAGTGCAGCTGGTTTGACGGTCTTTGGTGGATCATGAACCAATCCCTATGGGATTTGAAACAATTCTTCGTTCGGTTGCTCCCGTTCGGTTCGTTCTATATCATGAACCAATCCCTATGGGATTTGAAACTTCAGGTTGCCACGTGAATGATCATCCATAGACTTATCATGAACCAATCCCTATGGGATTTGAAACGCAGTTGTGTGCGGGTGAAGGCTTTTTTTGGGAGTATCATGAACCAATCCCTATGGGATTTGAAACGCTATGAACGCGCCTTTGTATGCCTTCTTCCGCTCATCATGAACCAATCCCTATGGGATTTGAAACAGTTCTTCCCCCGTGAACCCGGAAGCGCAGTCAAGATCATGAACCAATCCCTATGGGATTTGAAACTAAGATGCTTTGAAAAAGGAAATATCATGCCAGCATCATGAACCAATCCCTATGGGATTTGAAACGCGGTGCAAGTAACGTCTCAAATGCAGCCTTCGCATATCATGAACCAATCCCTATGGGATTTGAAACCGTCCACGTCGAACGCTACAGCGCTGATGCTTGAAAATCATGAACCAATCCCTATGGGATTTGAAACACTACAGTACTTGAGAGAGACATACTCGCAACGGATATCATGAACCAATCCCTATGGGATTTGAAACCTATTTCATTGGCTTTGTTTTTTAGCAGAGCATACTCATCATGAACCAATCCCTATGGGATTTGAAACTGGTGACGTCACTCACTTCCTCAGATTGGTAACTCATCATGAACCAATCCCTATGGGATTTGAAACCCGAGGTTGTCGCGCAGATGGGAGTAGCTACCGACATCATGAACCAATCCCTATGGGATTTGAAACCACGGGGGGAGTTCGTCATAAAACGAGAAGCGGTGAATCATGAACCAATCCCTATGGGATTTGAAACGCAGTTGTGTGCGGGTGAAGGCTTTTTTTGGGAGTATCATGAACCAATCCCTATGGGATTTGAAACCCCCGAACTCCTCAGCGATCGCTTTGAGCTCAGTGGATCATGAACCAATCCCTATGGGATTTGAAACGCTCTACGAAATCCCATGCCTGATCGAGGTCTATGTATCATGAACCAATCCCTATGGGATTTGAAACCGGGATGATATTGCAGACTACTACCGAGGACAACTATCATGAACCAATCCCTATGGGATTTGAAACCCCACAGTTAAAAGTTCACAATTAAACTTTTAATATCATGAACCAATCCCTATGGGATTTGAAACCCGCATCCCCCATATGCTTTCTTTCAAACCAAAAAAATCATGAACCAATCCCTATGGGATTTGAAACTGTGCCTTGAATTGATCTTTGGCTTCCTTCTCTGTATCATGAACCAATCCCTATGGGATTTGAAACTGACACAATCCGCACCCTTTGTCAAGCCATTAGACATCATGAACCAATCCCTATGGGATTTGAAACATGGTACATATACCACTAAATCACCTATAAACACAATCATGAACCAATCCCTATGGGATTTGAAACTATCATGAGAATGATAAGGTGTGCTTATACTACTTGATCATGAACCAATCCCTATGGGATTTGAAACGTTTTGAAGAGTGAAGAGAAACTAAAAGAGTCTGAATCATGAACCAATCCCTATGGGATTTGAAACTAGCAACATTCGGGTTTCCGGGGGTGGTAAGAATATATCATGAACCAATCCCTATGGGATTTGAAACACCCCCTAATTATAATCAATACCAGTCGGTACAATATCATGAACCAATCCCTATGGGATTTGAAACCTGAGTGAGTGCTTTTGTGAGTAGCGCAACCCCCCATATCATGAACCAATCCCTATGGGATTTGAAACTCAGGCATACCTAGTATACAAAGACGGAGAGAACTATCATGAACCAATCCCTATGGGATTTGAAACAAATAAATAAGATAGCAACTAAGGACAAGACGCCATATCATGAACCAATCCCTATGGGATTTGAAACAGGTTTAGGTGATCTGCACCTGGAGCCGCTGCACCTGAGATCATGAACCAATCCCTATGGGATTTGAAACACTTCAGTCAAAAGAAAATTTGTTTGTGGTATGACCATCATGAACCAATCCCTATGGGATTTGAAACTCACCGTCATACCGCTCTTTATTCCAACGAAGTGCATCATGAACCAATCCCTATGGGATTTGAAACAAGGCTGTTGATTTGATGGAAACTGTGGCTGAAAAGATCATGAACCAATCCCTATGGGATTTGAAACTAGGCGTTATCTATCCTTTCAGTGATGTTTTGAATTATCATGAACCAATCCCTATGGGATTTGAAACCATGCTCAAGAATATCTTCAAATTCAGTGAAAAAAAGATCATGAACCAATCCCTATGGGATTTGAAACGTTTTCATAAAATTTCTCTCCTGTTACATGCTCAAATCATGAACCAATCCCTATGGGATTTGAAACAAGATAGACGCATGGTGGAGGAAGATTTAAACATATCATGAACCAATCCCTATGGGATTTGAAACTACGATGTCATGCGTATTTCCAAAAGTGGGATGTATCATGAACCAATCCCTATGGGATTTGAAACAGCATCTCGCGCGCTTCTCTATGTGTTTCAAATTCATCATGAACCAATCCCTATGGGATTTGAAACCTAACTAACGGGGGTAATGATGCTCAAAACCAATTATCATGAACCAATCCCTATGGGATTTGAAACTAGACCTTTGTATTCTGACCTTGGTGGATACCGATATCATGAACCAATCCCTATGGGATTTGAAACTTCATCTTAAACCCCTTTTTTAACATTTTGAATATATCATGAACCAATCCCTATGGGATTTGAAACAAGATAGACGCATGGTGGAGGGAGATTTAAACATATCATGAACCAATCCCTATGGGATTTGAAACTGATCCCTTTTTTGAAATATGGCGTCTTGTCCTTAATCATGAACCAATCCCTATGGGATTTGAAACCAACAGAGGCTGGGCGGTATTTTCAGAGTTATGACAGATCATGAACCAATCCCTATGGGATTTGAAACTTTTTTCTTTGTTTTTGTCTCGGCTCAGGTGCAGCATCATGAACCAATCCCTATGGGATTTGAAACTTGATGAATCCGGTGTCACTTGTTGTTATGCTATGATCATGAACCAATCCCTATGGGATTTGAAACCACAAATTCCTCAAAATATTCATCGAGACTATCTGCCTATCATGAACCAATCCCTATGGGATTTGAAACCGTTTCCGGCCGAGAATATAGGGGTCGGGTGACAATAACAACATTTTAATTTTATGTTATACTGAACCCAGAAAAAGGGAAGGGGGGAAAGTATGCCAAGAAAACCGCGTATAGAGATAGCAGGTTACTACCACATCATCAACAGAGGTGTTGAGCAAAGGGTAGTCTTTCAGGAAAGGGAAGATTATGAGTATTTTGAAGAGCTTATGTGCTTCTGTGCAAAAAGTTATGGGATTACAATACATAACTACTGCCTGATGAATAACCACTATCACCTGCTTATAGAGATAGGAAAAGAAACCCTCTCAAAATTCATGAGACAGCTCAATATGAATTATGCTATCTACTTCAACAAAAAGTATAAAAGATCAGGACATCTCTGGCAAGGGAGATTTAAATCGTGGTATGTGACAGATGAAGCATATCTCTATACACTGATGCTGTATATCGAACAAAATCCGCTTAAAGCCGGTATGGTACAAAAGCTGGAAGAATATCCCTTTAGCTCTTATCACTACTTTATCAACCCTGCACAGATACCTGAGTGTCTGAAAAATGCTTGGATCGTAGAGCATTATCAAGACAATGTGGATGAGATCAAAGCTTTTTTGAACAGCAGTGTAGATACCAGTCAACTTGAAGAGATGAAAAAAGCTGCCTCTTTGGTAGAAGCACCGAATAGAGAGAAAAGTCCAACAGAGCTGGCAGCCGAGCTGCAAAGCCTGTTTTCCAAAGCTAAAGACAAACAGGAAAGAAACAAGCTTATACTAAAAGCATATGAACAGGGATACTCTCAGCATATGATCGCCAAAGTATTGGGTATTACACAGCAGGCGGTGCATGGAATC
>JALNYH010000046.1 GCA_023229945.1 Arcobacteraceae bacterium
AACCAAAGTACCCATATACATAAAAATAAAACTGAAACTATCAATATAGCTAGTGCCCTTACTATTGGAGCAGGATATCAGATAAGCGTAGGTGCTGGGAAGAATGAAAGTGTTGGTTGGAGTTCTAGTGAGCAGGTGGGGGTGATAAAACATACAACAGTTGGACAAAGATATGAGATAAAAGTGGGTAGTAGTAATATTGTACTGAAAAATGATGGTACTATTATCATACAAGGTACAAATATAGCTGTAATTGGTAGTAAACATATAGAAATCAAAAGTGAATTGGTGGATATTAACTGATGAAATTTGAAAATCATACACCTTTTGTAGGTTTGTCTTGGGAACATATAGATAGTAGCAATACTCCTTATCTTGTATCTGTATGTAGAATAAAGTTTAGACTTGAAGAGCTTAAAGATAGTGAATTTCAGTTGGTACTAGACTCAAATCAAGGAGAACTTTTTGGCAAGGATGTTTTTTTTGATGACTCTAACGACACAGAAATAAGATATACGAGTGATTATGCACCTTTCAAGCCTTTGGGAGATGTCATAATAAATACTTGTAGCTATAGCAACTCACCTTTTCCTATCAACACTTGGAATTGTGGAATCAAAATAATATCATCTGATAATCAAATCATAAAAGAAAAAGCTTTGAAAATCACAGGTTCAAGACAGTGGATAAGAAAAAACAACAACTGGCATTTAACTGCACCACAAATATCTTCAAAAGTACCTATAAGATATAGTTTGGCGTATGGCTGGGAGATACAAATCACAGACACCGATAGTCAAAACAATATTCTAGTAAGATATGACAAAAATCCAATAGGTTGTGGACTACTTCATAAAGAGCATCCAAAAGATACAGTTCAAGCTCCACAAATAGAGTCACCAAGCAATCCATTAAACCCAAAAGAGCCATATAAAGAATATACATATGAAGGATTTGGGAATATAGACAAAACTTGGGATGATAGATTTGTATATGGTGGTACATATGACGATGAGTGGCTAAAAAATCAACACCCCCTACTTCCAAAAGATTTTGATTATATGTTTTATCAAACATCTCACCCAAGTATGAGAATAAAAAACTATATACAACCGAATACTAAATTTATTCTAGAAAATCTACTTCCAAACAAAAGTATTTGTAGTTTTGAAATACCCCCTTACAACATAACAAATCAAATAATATCAAATACGCAAACTAAATCTATCAATATGCACATAGATACAGTTGTAGTAGATATAGACTATGATGACCCATCCAAATGGTGTGTATATTTGTCTTACAGAAGCAGGTACAAAACAGATGAACAAATCACAAAATCAACAATATTTGTAGATTGACTGAAAAACAAAGGTGAATGATGGAGAATAATAACATTGATAAGAAAAGGATGGTAGCATAATGAGTGGATTGATAATATTTCCTATATTTATATTGTATGTTGTGGTTGGTTTTTTGGTATTGAGTTTTATACTAAAACTATTTAAAAAACAGATTGCAAAAGTATGGATTCTTTTGATAGTTATTGTTTTCCCATTTTGGGATATTATAGCTGGTTATGGGATATTGGGCGTAATAAAACTTACCGCTAAACCAACTATTTATGAATATCCACAAAGAGATGAGGATGGGAGGATTGAAAGTGTTGGGGAGAGTTTGACAAGAGGCTTTGTTAGTACTGAAACTTTATCGGATAGTCAAAGATTAAATAATTTCAAGAAAAAATTCAATAATAAGATTAGCGACTTTATAGAATTTAATTCTGATGTATATGATGAGGATAATAATAAAAGGCTAATTGCGAAAATTAATTTTAAACAAAATGATACACCATATGAAATTATAGAACAATCTCAAGCAAGGTATATTGGAGAATTTATTACAGATGTTGATAATAGTACATTTTTAGGATTTGGAATTGATAAATCCGAATTTGAAATACATGATACAAAACAAAATAAGATTATAGCTATAGCACCTACTATTGGAGTGAGTACAAATCTATATATGGAATGGGTAAGACAAAAAATCTTTTTTTTAATAAGCAGTGGTGGAGGTAGTACTATGATACAACTTGATTCTATTGTAACCGCATACCAATTAATGGCAGAATTATTTAAAGACATTAAAGGTATTGAGCAATGAGTAAAATAAATAAAATGTTAGATTATGGGCTTTTGGCTGAGTTATCATATCTTAGACTTGAAAATAAATATTACAAACAAAATAATTTTGACGGAGATATAAATCAAGTTCTTTATACTAATGAAGGTCTAAAAGATTATTTTAAAGCCACAGAAGAAACAATGGAAAAATCATTAAAAGATAACATCATCAAATCCAAAAACGAACAAACCTTTACAGATAAATTCAAAGAAGTATATGAAACTGTAGATAAATACCGTGATATCCAATCAGACAGAGTAACCACAATGATAAATTTATTGGATAGATATACTATCAAAGATTTTAGTAGTGATGATGGGTGGATTGGTTCTGATTTTCAAGGGATGCTTTTGCAAGACAATCATACTGGGAAATATATAATAGCTTTTAGAGGTACTTCTAGTATAAAAGATGCACTAGTTGATATTGCAATTGCAAAGATTACTATGAATCATAATTTTCAATACAATGAAGCTATTGAGTTTGTAAAGCTTATGAAGAGAAAACATGGTATTGAAAAAGATAATCTAATCTTGACTGGGCATAGCTTAGGTGGGATTTTGGCTCAAAGTATAGGTGTTCATATGAAAATAAAAGCTTTTGCTTATAATCCGTTGGGAATTTGCACGATAGGCAAAGGAACAATCTTATCATTAAACATTATCTTTTATCCATACTCATCGTTATATAAAAAAAATATTTCGTCATTTAGTTCACTAAACTCCAACAATATTTTTTTTAAAAGCCTTGATTATGAAGAAAATCTATTATTTACTGATAAGATTATTGATAAAAGGATGGTAGCATAATGAGTGGATTGATAATATTTCCTATATTTATATTGTATGTTGTGGTTGGTTTTTTGGTATTAAACTTTTTATTTTCATTATTCAAATGGAATATTAAAAAATACATAATAGTTATTGTGGTAATTCTACTACCCTTTTGGGACTTATTTATTCAAAAAGGAATTAAAACTTATTATCAAGCTAGTGGATTACTTGAACCAATACTTTATGAAATGCCATTTAAGGAAAATGAATTATTTAAAAATTTAGATATTTCTAAAATTAGAAGTATTAGCAAGGATAATCTACTAAATAAACAAATATACGATAATTACAAAATAAGTATCTCTGATTATATTGAACTTGAATCTGAAGATTATTTTACCAATAATTCAAAAAAACTAACAAGATTAAATTTAAAAGAATATAGCTATGAATACATTAATATTCCAACTTCACGTTATGTAATAATTCCAGAGTATAAAAAAGAAATGATTTTTTTTCAAATGGCATATATTACAAAGATGATACTCTTTGATAGAGAAAATAATAAAATTATTGCTGAATCAAGTTCAATAGAATTTACAGATAGATATGCTAAATTCAGAAGACATTACTTATTATTACAAGTAGGTTTAACACAACAAGATTTTTTTTATATAAATACCGAAAGTGGTAATTTTAAATTATTTAAAATATTAAACTTAAGAATATAAGGATTATAATGAAAAAAATCAATAAAATACTAAACTACGGATTATTAGCTGAACTAGCATATTTAAAACTTGAAGATACAAATTTTGATAATTATAAACAAAAAAATATTACTAATTTCTTAAAAGGTTTAGATAAATTTGGCAATAAAAAAGTCAACTCAAAGAATATATCATTAACAGATGAAGAAATTTCACAACAAACAAATATCCAATCAGACAGAGTAAACACAATGATAAATTTATTGGATAGATACACTATAAAAGATTTTAGTAGTGATGATGGGTGGGTTGGTTCTGATTTTCAGGGGATGCTTTTGCAAGACAATCATACTGGGAAATATATAATAGCTTTTAGAGGTACTTCTAGTATAAAAGATGCACTAGTTGATCTTGCAATTGCAAAGATTACTATGAATCATAATTTTCAATACAATGAAGCTATTGAGTTTGTAAAGCTTATGAAGAGAAAACATGGTATTGAAAAAGATAATCTAATCTTGACTGGGCATAGCTTAGGTGGGATTTTGGCTCAAAGTATAGGTGTTAGTATGAAAATAAAAGCTTTTGCTTACAATCCGTTGGGGACTTCTAAAATAGGCAAGGAAAAGGGTATGTTAAATATACTAATAGAGGTATTAGAATATTTCAATATAGTTAATTATGATGAAGATTGGATAAATAAGAACATTATCACTATTTCTTACAATGACATTGGTTTATTAAATGGGGATGTGTTATCAAATATTGCAACAAAATTGAACACTTCCAAACATCTAGGGATAAAAATAGATTTTTATGGAGAGAATGTGGGTCTTGATGGGCATAGTATTATTACTTTAAATAAATTACTAGAAAAACAATCCATTGAGAATCTAACTACAATAGATGACATTATATCTTTCAATAAAGAGCAAAAAACATTATTCAAAGATATTTTAGAATATCAAAAGATTTCGGCTACTTTACAGTTTGTCAAAAATCATAAGTGTTTATTTGCCGTAGAGACAAAAGAAAACATATATCCACTTATTGGTACAAATACTACACTTATTGAAGCTTTAAAAAATGACAATATAGATAGTTTTATGATAAATGGTAGAATAAAACAAGTTGAAAATAAAACCAATTTTGGGCATAAGCTTTATTACAACTATCACAAAAATAAACTTATGACAAAAGTAAAAGACTTTGATGAGTCAAGCTCTATTATTACCCCAATTATACAAAGCAATGATAAACTAAAAAAATATGATGTTTTAATTGAACTAGAGGGAGAGCAATAACAATGTTTACTATTATGAAAATTGAAACTGTAGAAAAACTTGCCAACAAAAGAGGTTTTACAAAAGATGATGTATTGAACTATTATGCCAATAAATGGGTAAAAGACGAATATAGAATAAATAATGATTTACTTTATATAAGAGAATATGAGCGGTTAGAGTTTCCAGATTCTTATAGACTTAATCCTCTTCAAGGTCTAGAATCCCAAGCCAATTTCGGAGCAAGGCAAGATAGTAAGTATAAGGTGGTTAGTACTAGTCCTAGTGTGAATAAAACACCGAGGGGGAGTAGTACTCCTAGTATTTCTTATGATGTGCAAGAGGATTTGGGTGGGGCTAGTAATGTTAGTACTAGTGTATTTTTTAATAGCAAGGGGGCATATGTAAAAAACAGTAACTCTACCAAAGTCACTGGGGATGAGCCTGGTACTAAAAAAGGGGTAAAATCAGGTACTCTTAGTGCTCAATCTGATCCGCTAGAGCATTCTTCTAGTGTATTTATCAATGGTCAAGAAGTAATAAGGGTAAATGATGTGCAGTATATGCAAGGTAAAAATACACTTGGCAAAGTCGTAAGTGATGAAAGTGGTCAAAAGCCTGCTATTAGTGATGATGGGAAAATAATAGGTAAAGTACAAAAACCTATCAAAGAAATACTTCCAAACAAAAACAAACCTTCAAATAATACTACACAAACAGGAGCTCTTGGAAGCTTTAGGGGTTCGCCTGTAATACTCAAAAGTGGTATGTCTTATGTAGCAGATACAGATATTACACTCAAAAGTATAATTAATATAGACTTGATAAGAGTATATATCAGTGATGACTATAAAAGTGGCTTTGGAAATGGTTGGAGGATGATATATGATAATAGATTTATAAATACCAAAGATAATATGTTTACACTTTATACTACTGATGGATTGGAGTATAGGTTTGAGTTGGTTGATGGGTATTTTAAAGATATAGATAATTTAGGGGTTGATATATCTGTTTGTGATGATACTTATACTATCACATATATAGATAAAACATCATATACCTATAAAAACTCCAAACTTATAAAACTTTGTGATAAAAATAGTAATTGCTTGGAGTTTGTTTATGATAAAAACAATTTATTAACTACTATAAAAAGTCTTGAAGCATTCTTGGAGTTTAATTATAATCAAAAAGCTTTAATTATGGCTATACAAGACCATAGTGGTAGAGTATTTGCATATAAGTATGACAAAGATGATAATTTGTTACAA
>JALNYH010000047.1 GCA_023229945.1 Arcobacteraceae bacterium
GGTTGGGTAGTGTGAACTGCCGAATAGGTAGCTTAGAAATTGCAGTCTTTAAATTTTCTTAACATCTTTCAGTGAACTGCCGAATAGGTAGCTTAGAAATAAATGTTCGAGATATATAGTTTCTCCGCTTTGTGAACTGCCGAATAGGTAGCTTAGAAAGTAGGATTAACGCGGTCTTATCCATCTGATGAACCTAGCTTCTAAAAAAAATTACTTCTCGAATTTTCCCAGAACTTTTTTAATCTTCTGATGTGGTTCAATTTCTCTTTTAAATACTAACTCATCACCAATTTGTAAATCATTTTCATCCATTAATTTTTCAATGACACAATCTTGTACTATATCGGTTATCTCTATCTCTTTGTCAAAAAACCCCTCATCGTAGAACTTTAAAAAAATTCCACGATGTTTGTCGTATTCTATTGAGATTGTTGAGGATTCTTTATTCATTAGATATTAGACTTTCTTCTATTGCAATCATTACAAAGCATCTGGCAATTTTCAATAGTAGTCTTGCCACCCTTGCTCCAAGGGGTTATGTGGTCCGCTTGCATATCTTTTAGTTCATGATGATTATTTGGTGGAGTACATTGAGGGCAAATTCCTTTTTGTTTTTCATAGACAGCTCTTTTTGTTTTATCATCAAAAGCTCTTAATGATAGGTGTTTTTCGTTTCTATTTAAAACATATTGGTAAATCCCCCTTTTGTTAGTAACTTCATCGTCTTGCATAAGTTGTGAAATTTCATCTTCTATTTTTTTTGGATCTAAGATTTTATCTTTGTGTTCATTGTATAAAAAACCCCACTCTTGTCCGTTCATCTCTTTTTTTCTAAGAACTATAAATGTGGATTTTGCCCAATTAATAACATTATTAAAATAATTCCACAACTCTATTGCTGTAGGGTTATGCTGATAATCACTCATGTACTTTTTAATCTCGTTATTGCTAATCCATTTAAGAACCGTTTCTAAGTACTCTTGTCTATTTGGAGTTCCTTTCATATAGTCGCTTGCCATTTGATAAGCAACACAACCCGTTTTGCTAAAATATTTTTTTGCATCACTTAACCAAGGACCTGTATATATTGCATTTCTAAGTTCTTGATCTGATAGTTTCAACCCTGCAATATTAATAGTCTCAAACCAATCAAGCTTTTCACTATCATCACCTTCACACAAATAAACCATAAGTTTGTAATTTAATATCTGCTCTTGCTTATCTATTCTAGTATGAAAATATTCATCATTAATAGAAAATTTTCCTGTAACATAATCACAAATTGATATGGTTCTTTGTTGCCCATCTAAAACTTCAAAAGTACCATCTGAATTTACTACCCAATACATAACATTAAGGGGGAAACTCTTTTGTACGGTTTCAATTACTTTATTTCGCTCTTTGTCTCCATAAACATATTCTCTTTGATATTTTGGTCTTATATTTAATTTTCCACCGTATCCTATTACGCCATTTTCCACATCGTTGTTTTCATATCCCTCGACTAAGTCTCGGACTAAAATTTCCTTGAGTTTAATTTCCATCTTGAAGCCTTTTTAGATAATTTATTAAAAAGATTGGTTTGTTTGCCTCTGTAGCTATTTTACATGTCCAAAATTCTCTTTTACTTCCTGTAAATGTCCAAAATTGTTGGTTGGCTGGTTTTTGGTTTATTTGCTGAATTAAACTTTCTTTGTCAATCCATCCGACAAAAAAAGTTCTTTCTTTGTATAAGTCTGAAAATGTGCTTTTGTAAATTTTATCTATCAATAACTCAAACGAGCCATTGATTGTTTCATTAGTAATCTGGAGATTAATTTCTAAATTTCTAAGAAATTCATCTTTTGCTTTTCGCATATTTCCAAAATACACCTGCAAATGAATATCTCCTTTAAGATTCTCAATTGATTCATTATTTCTTCGTATTAGCTTTATATCAAAATTATCTATACATTTTTCTATTTTTGATTCAATATCTTCTTTGCTAATACCTATCATATAATTATCTGGCAATAGAGAGGTTTTAATTTCAATGCTTTTTGAAAAGGCGGTGTCATAAGTGAATAATAAATCAATATCTATCTCTCCATTGTTATCTTCCATGTAGTTTATTTCTTTAAATTCAATCCCATAAGAATTAAACCAATTTATTAAAGCTTTTTCACCAATATAGCCCCGCAAGAGACAATCAAACTGAATATTTGGGTCTCTTTTTCTGAGATTGTCTCTCTTGTTGAATATCTCTATAAGAGCCTTTTTTATACTATTTTTGATTTCAACTTCACTTACAGTTAATTTTATTATATCCTCTTTTGTAATCATATTCATTACCTTCTTTTTTCTATAAAAACACGAGCATAAATTCTTTTACCATTTATATAACCCCTATCAAGCTTGCCTTGCCATAATTTGTTTTCAATTTCAGGCATGAGTCCACATTTAACATCGTAGTCACATCCTACGATATTAAATTGCATTGGGTTATATTTATCAATAAAAGTTATAGGAACACCCATTATTCCATTGTAATCAAGAGGAATTTCTTTAACTTTTCTTATTTCTATAGCTTTGTAGTTGTCGTATTTAGGATAATCTTTTTCATTTCCGCTGTATGTTTTGTAAAGAATTATATCTTCGTGTCTTTTTGCGATGTCAAGATTTGTGTACCAACAGATATTTCCAAATTTCTTAGCTGTTCCATCTGGCTGGATAAATTCTTTTGGTCTTGTGTTTCCTAGCCATAATTGATTTTCTTTTATCAACGGAAATATCTCTTTGTAGGAAATAGAATTTTCACTACCTATAACAATAAAGCTCTTTTTGTATTCAAATAATTGAGCCATATATTCTCTAAACAGTGAGAATGGCGGATTAGTAACCACAACATCTGCTTCTTTTAATATCTCAATACATTCATCGCTTCTAAAGTCGCCATCACTAATTAAATCTGTTTTTACAGCATCATCAAGATTAATTACTCCATCATTGTTTATATCTTCCATAACCTCTAGTTTGTAAGATTTATTACCTTTGTTATAATGAGTAGAGATAAGCTTTTTAAGCCCTAGAAATTTAAAATTTAAAGCAAAATATTTAAAAAAATTACTCTCTTTCGGATCATCACAATTACAAAATATTACTTTATTATTGAAGTGTTTTTTGTAGTGTCCCATTTCTTTTTCAATATCTGTTAGTCTGGTGTAAAATTCATCATTTTTTGCTGCTGACGCTCTATTTAAATTACTATTTGCTGATTCTTTTTTTTGCATATTAATCCTTTAGTCTCACTACATTTAAATCAAGTGCACACATACATTTAAAAAAGAAAACTGCACTAAAGTTTCCCCTTGTCATTTTATTGTTAAATGATTGAACATTTAAGTTCTCTCCATAAGGCTTTAGAAGCTCAACTATATCTTTAACGGTTATGTCTCTTCTTTTCATCTCTGCTCTTATGTAATTCTTTGGAAGTTTTTCTATCTCTTCGGTTGTCATTAATATCCTTTTGATATAAATATCGTTATTGTATCAAAATATAATCATAAAATCAAGATTAATACTCATAAATTATTAAAATTCCTTGACATAACTACTCAAATACGATATAATATACTTATGTTTAAACAAAGGAAACATCATGGCAACTAGAAATCCAAAAGGTCAACATTTTTTATTATCATCTGCTTCAAAAGATTTATCTGTAATTGAATTATCAATGATGAGTGATGAAGAGTGTCATGATATGTTTGCTAAAATTAGATGGTCTGATACAGACGGTATTCCGACTTGTCCTACTTGTGGAAGTGTTGATGATTATTGGTTTCTTCCGTCAACTTCAAGATATAAATGTAAATCATGCAAAAAACAATTCAGTGTTACAAGTGATACTATTTTTGCAGATAGAAAAATGTCTTTAAAACACTATTTGGTTGCTATCTTTCTTTTTGCTAATAAAGTTAAAGGTTCATCAATGGTTGAACTTGCAAGAACTCTAAAAGTAAATTATAAAACAATGTTTCTTTTATCTCATAAAATCAGAGCTTCAATTATTGATACTCAGGATGAAGATCAATTTGATGGTGTGTGTGAAATCGATGCAGTTCATACTAATATGTATATTAGACCTAAAAACAATATCAACGATAGAATTGATAGAAGAAAAGCTGAGAAGCCAAATAAGAGAGCTGTAGTAGTTACAAGACTAAGAGCTGATGTAAATTCTGGAATGGTTGGAGCTGTAAAAACTAAAACTGATATAACAATAGGTGAGACTGCAAAAGATATGGAATATATTGCACTTAAAAATGTTAAAGCAGGTTCTCAAATCCATACAGATGAAGCAGATGCTTTTAAACCACTTCATAAGACTTTTGATAGAAAAGTTGTTAATCATAGTTGGGAATATAGTTCAGAAGAGGGATACAACAATAACCAAGCTGAGAGTTTCAATGCAAGATTTAGAAGAATGGTTTTAGGTCAACATCATCATATTTCAACTCTTTATCTAAGTAATTATGCAGCCGAAGTAGCTTATAGAGAAGATACAAGAAGATTTACAAATGGAGATATCTTTAAAGACTTAGTAGATAGATGCTTAAGAACTCTACCTCATAATGAATGGAGAGGTTATCATCAAGGGAACCATAGAGTAGCTGAGAGACTTATATCTGCTTAACAAGCTCTTTTTAAAAACAAGCCGTTCTCTTTTAGTATCCTGTAGGTTCTCTCAACATTAGAGGTCTCCCCATTAGCAGTTAATTGAATAAACTCTTGACTTCTTAAAGCTCTTATTGAGTTCGCTATAGTCTTATAGAGGCTATCTATCGTATTTTGCTCTTCATAAGAGAGGTCAAACTCTTTAATAATAACCATCTCTTCCATTATTTCCCCTATAGTCATATCTTTATCACTGTTTCTTAAAATATCTACACATAGCCTTTTACACTCCCCGATTTCAAAGAACTTTCTTTTAGTAGTGTAAGCCATTGCCGTTTCTTTTTCAAGGTTATACGATGGTTCTATGAGTTTTATAGTGTCATAGAGCTTTTTAACTTGTGTCTCTTTTGCTTTAACACTCCTTTTTAACCTCTTTAACTCCCTGAAAGTGTCTTTATACTCTTTTACAAGCCCAGAGAGAGTATGGTTATTTGAAATTGTTTTTTTCTTTGGTTTAGGTGGTCCGAAACTTGCCATAATATAATCCTTTTGAGTTAAATCATAAAGTAATTATATTGTAATAGTCCGAAAAATAGGCTTTTTAGCTAGGTTCATCAGATGGATAAGACCGCGAATAGGTAGCTTAGAAAGTAGGATTAACGCACTAATTACATGTGATTCTGCCATAGTAAAACTCCCTAAATATAGTGTTATTTAGAGAAATTTTAGCTAAAATTGTGGAATTAGTTTTGTGCGGTTGCTACATAATATCGAATTTATCTCAGTTTCTTCGTATTTATAACTCATTGTATTTACAATAATCAATAAACAGTTTTTTTTCGTCTTGTGACAGCAAGTCTCTTGGTGAACTTGTCTTGTGTGGAGAGCTTTGATGCTTTTTTGCTGTTTCCAATAGGAAGCTAACATCCATTTCTTCTCTTTCACATACAATATCAGACACAATAACTTCTCTTGCAAGATTATAATTAAGGTTTTCTTCTTTTGCAAACTCTGTAATATTTCTTTTTGATGTTTTGGGTAGATTTTTTACTCCACTGAAATCTTGCAGCTCTTTATTTTCTTGAGAGATATTTTTTACAATTCCAAGCTTTTGTAGTATTTTTTGAATCATTTTTTAAATCCTTATCAGTATGGAGTGGTAACTTAAATTCATACACTTTTTTATAAATTCTAAGCAGCCATTTCTATTTGTAACACTTTGCCCATTTCTTCAAATTTAACAGGCGATAAGTTTCCAAGATAACTATGTGATCTGACTCTGTTGTAATGAAATTCTATATATTCAAATATTTCTCTTTTTGCTTGAGCTTTAGTATAAAAATATGTCTGATACACTAAATCACTTTTGAGTGTTTTAAAGAAGCTCTCAGCTACTGCGTTATCCCAGCAATTTCCTTTTCTTGACATGCTTTGAGCGATACTGTATTTTTCTAATAAATCTTTATGCGCATAAGAAGCATATTGACTCCCTCTATCTGTGT
>JALNYH010000009.1 GCA_023229945.1 Arcobacteraceae bacterium
ATGAGTAACTATATCATTGATGATGTCTGCTTCTTTTTGAGTTTTGCCTACACTTATCACTCCAAAATCTTTTACGACCACATAGTTTGGTGCAGGATTTAGCATTATTTCATCTTTTGCAAAAGTATTAAAATACTCCGTGTAAGATGCTTTATACTCATCTACGGCTTTTTGGATTTCTTGATTTTCTAGTATCAAAGGAGTTCTTTTTGTTCTTATTATATGCTCAGGGGTGAGTACTCCTCTAGTTGCTTTTTGTTTCAAATTTCTCATACTTGCATAGTGCAATGCAAGGGGAGATTGATTGACATTGATAGCTATTTCATACCCTTTTTCTTTTGATAGTATTGATACAAGATTTTCTATATCTATCATCCCTTTTGGGTAGTATTTTTCTATCACCAAAGGGGCTTTTTGGCTCAAAAATTCTTCAGCTTTGCCGACAGATTCTATCATCTTATCATATGATTTTTTGCCATCATCGTCAAATGTGAAAATACCATGATTTAAAAGCACTATTCCATCACATTTTTCCCAGTCGAAATTTTGCGTCATTTCATATATAGTTTTTGCAAGTATAAATCCAGGCATCACATAAGGTATAATCAAAAAATTTGGATAAATTTCTCTTATCAAATATTCCCCATTTGTGCTGTTTGATATGGTTACTACAGCATCAGCGTGGGTATGATCTACGAATTTATATGGTATTATGGCGTGAAGTATCGCTTCTACTGATGGATTTGGGGCAGATTTGTCTATCATTGCCTCTTTTTGAAGTCTTACCATATCACTATCGCTTAGAGCCTCAAAAGTTGCCATATCTTTCAAATTATCTAGCTTCACAGGGGCAAAACCCTCCACCTTGATACTTACCAAATCCCAACCGCTTCCTTTTACAAAAAGTATATCTTCACCGTTTACTACACTTTTTACAGAAGTATTTCCACCTCCGTGAAGTACAAGTTCGTCACTTCTTCCTAGTAAATTGGATGTATAAACTCTTAAGCCCAAATCACCTTCAAACTCTTTTGCTTCGTTGTCATCCCAAAGATTTTTCATCCAAGAACTTCCAATTCATCAGTATATTTATCTTCACAATAAGGCTCATAGCTTGATTTATACACTGCATAATGAGATGAAGCTTTGTGACCATCTAGTGCTTTTTCATCTCTCCAAGTCTCTACCGCCATAAACTTTCTTCTATTGTTTTCGTATTGAAAAATCTCATAAAATATACATCCATCTTCAGCTTTACTTGGGATTACCATAGCTGAAAGTAGCTCTTTCATTTTCTCTTCACAACCCTCTTTTGCTATAAATGTAACTCTTTTTGTGATAGTCATATTAATTCCTTGATATATTATTAAAATTAATTTTATCAAACATTAGGTTAATGTAGGTTGAAAAGTTTAAGCTTTTTTTTTGTATAATCGCGGATATTTAAATGATGGAGATTATTTTGAGAACACATTATTGTACTGAAGTGAATGTTGATAATATTGGACAAACCGTAAGATTATGCGGATGGGTAAACAGCAGAAGAGACCACGGTGGGGTTGTATTTATCGACCTTAGAGATAAAGGTGGTTTGGTGCAAATCGTTTGTGACCCGACTGACAACAAAGATGCGTGGGCAGTTGCTGATATAGTAAGAGATGAATTTGTATTGGTTGTTGAAGGAACTGTAAGAGCTAGAGGTGAAGGTCTTGAAAACCCAAATCTAATCACTGGTAAAATAGAAGTAGTAGCAGACAAAATCGTAATAGAAAACCGCTCAGCTCCTATGCCTTTTGAGCTAGGTGATCAAAAAGTAAATGAAGAAATAAGACTAAAATATAGATTTCTAGAACTTAGAACAAAAAGAAGTTATGATATATTCAAACTAAGAAGTAAAGCAGCAATAGCTGCAAGAAATGCACTAGATGAGCTTGGATTTTTGGAAGTTGAGACTCCAATTTTGACTAAATCTACACCAGAAGGTGCAAGAGATTATCTAGTTCCTTCAAGAGTTCATGGTGGTGAGTTTTATGCTCTTCCTCAATCTCCACAGCTTTTCAAACAACTTTTGATGGTAAGTGGATTTGATAGATATTTCCAAATTGCAAAATGTTTCAGAGATGAAGACTTAAGAGCAGACAGACAACCAGAATTTACTCAAATAGATGTTGAAATGAGCTTTTGTGACCAAGAAGATGTTATCAAAGTAGCAGAAAAACTAATCCATGATATTTTCAAAGCTTGTGGATATGAAATACCAACAACATTCAAAAGAATGACACACTTTGATGCTATGGAAAAATACGGAAGCGATAAACCAGATATGAGATATGATATGGAGATGGTTGATGTGATAGATATATTTGCAAAATGTTCAAATGAGATATTTAGCTCTATAGCACATGACCATGTACACAATCGTATCAAAGCACTAAGAGTTCCAAATGGTGATAATATTTTCTCAAAAAGACAAATGAAAGGTTTTGAGGATTATGTTAGAAAATTCGGAGCAAGTGGGCTTGGATATTTCCAAATGAAAGAAGATGGTCTTAAAGGTCCACTAGCAAAATTCTTTGATGATGAAGCTTTAAATGAAATAGTTACAAGAACACAACTTGAAGTTGGCGATGTAGTATTCTTTGGTGCAGGACACAAAAAAACAGTACTTGATTATATGGGAAGATTTAGAATATTCCTAGCAAATGAAATGAATATAATCCCTAAAGATGTATTTGAGTTCTTATGGGTTGTAGATTTCCCAATGTTTGAGATAGAAGATGGAAGAGTAAAAGCACTTCACCATCCATTTACAAGACCAAAAGACCTAAATGTAGAAAATATCGAAGAGATAGAATCAATAGCTTATGACATCGTACTAAATGGAACAGAATTAGGTGGTGGAAGTATCAGAATACACCAAGAACACCTACAAAATGAAGTATTCTCACTTCTTGGAATAGAAGCTGATGAAGCTAGAGAAAAATTCGGATTTTTACTAGATGCTCTTAAATTTGGAGCTCCTCCACATGGTGGATTTGCTCTAGGGCTTGATAGACTTATCATGCTTATGGCAAAAACAGACTCTATTAGAGATGTAATAGCTTTCCCAAAAACACAAAAAGCACAATGTATTATGACAATGGCTCCAAGTGAAGTGGCAGAAGAGCAACTAAAAGAATTAAGCATAAGAGTTAGAAAAACAGCTCAATAAATCTTAAAAATGTATGACTTGTCGTGTCATACATTTTTATATCTTTGTCTATTAGCTAAGTTTCTTAGTCTTTCATTCTCTTAAAAAAAGGATTAAAATGGTTTTAGTCAAAAATATTTTATCAACACAAAATGTTTCTATATCTCAATATAGTACAATAAAAGAAGCTGTTGAGATACTAGGTAACTCTTCAGAAGAGGCAATTGTTATACTAGATACTGATGATAAACCAATTTGTACTTTTACAGAACGAGACCTTATAAAAGTCCTTACAAACAAAATTGACTTATCACGCCCTATTCTCGAAATCACCAGAAAAAATATCATCACAGTCAATCACAATAGAACACTAGAATATGCTTTAAATGTTTTGATTGACAACAATATAAGAAGAGTTGTTGCGGTTGATGATGAAGATAAATTTATAGGTATTGCATCACAAAAACATATTATCAAATACATAGAAGAAGAATCTTTCAAAACAAATATATTAGTATCCAATATCATATCCCAAAAATTAAATCTAATCACTATAAATCAAAATAAAACAGTTAATGAAGCAGTATCTTTGATGGCACAATATGAAATTAGCTCTGTTTTAATTACAGATAATCAAAATACTACTATTGGATTATTTACAGAAAAAGATGTAGTACATATATCAAGTTCCAACAAGTCTCTATCAACACCACTGTATGAAGTATGTTCCTTTGACCTCCAAACTGTAAGGCATGATGACAATTTAAAAGATGTAGTTGATATAATGAGCAAAAAAGATATTTCTATTGCTTTGGTTTTAGATAGTCAAAATAATCCAACATCAATATTAAGTACTAGAGATATAGCTCACAATATCAAAGGTAATTATAATAAATTCTTAGAAACAAGACTAAAGGGTGTAAAAAGTACCCTCAACTATATCGGTGAGCTTATAATAGAAGTTTGTAGTGATAATAATAAACAAATCATTCAATGGATTAATGAAGCTAGTATCAATAGATTTGGACATCAAATCATAGACAAAGAAATCAGCTCAGTTATAGGGATTGAAGAGTGGTGCAATATTTATACTGAAATAAGAACAAATCAAAAATATACAAAGAAAAAAATCCAAATTGATGAATATTTTTATGAAATGATATGCTCATACCATTTTATTAGCAATAAAGAAACAATTTTGATGATACTAAGAGATGTGACAGATTATGAAGATAGAGTTACTTGCGAGGTTCTAAAAAGAGAAGAAAAAGAGAAAGAATTAGCACTTTTACAAAATGTTATCAACCAACAATCAAGTCTAATTATTGTAAGCAATGGCACAAAAATTGAGCTTGTAAATCAAAGTTTCCTAGATTTTTATGATGTAAGTTCACCTACACAATTTCATAAAAGTTATAACTGTATTTGTGATACTTTTGTAGCTCACCCATCTTTTTTCCATCTTACACCAGATGATAAAAACTGGATTGATACTATTTTGCAATTACCTGAAAAAGACAGGGTTGTATCTATTGTAAATTTAAAAACAATTGAACCAAAAGCTTTTTCAGTACAAATAAATAATTTATTACCAAATAGCAATAGATTTGTTATTACACTAACAGATATCACAGATATCAAACTAGAATCTCAAAAACACTATTACCATGCAACTCACGATACATTAACCAAGATTTACAACAGATCATTTTTCCTAGATAAACTAAATGATGAGATAACAGCTTCAAGTAGATACAAAACACCCTTTTCATTAGTTATATTTGATATAGATTATTTCAAAAAGTTTAATGACACATATGGTCACTTAAAAGGTGATGAAGTTTTAGTGAGTGTTTGTGAAGTTGTAAATCTTAATATTAGAAAAACTGATATATTTGCTAGATGGGGTGGAGAAGAATTTGTAATATTATTGCCACATACTACCATACAAAAAGCTGAAATTTTAGCAGAAAATTTAAGAAAACTTATAGAAAAGATATCCTTAGACAAAATCAACAATATAACAGCTAGTTTTGGGATTAGTGAATATACACAAGGAGACACAGAAAAAACACTTATCCAAAAATCTGATGAGTGTTTATATCGTGCAAAAGCAAATGGGAGAAATCAAGTCGTTATATAAGACTTCTTCTATTTCTCATCCAGTAATCTATCTTCAATCTTACTAATAGCATCTTCAAATGGTTTTATACTATATCCAAAATCTACAACCAGTTTTTTAGCTTTTTCTACACAAACCTCATCAAAAGGTTTGACTATATTACAAACTAATTTGACAATATGAAGTATTTGAGAATATTCTTTTGCTTTAACACTTGCCAAGTTTGGATCATCAGCATACTTTATATCATTGACAAGATTCTCATCCAATCCCCAATGTTTGAAAATTGCAGAAGTTACCTCAGATGTAGTTATCCCCACAAACTCTTTTTCCACATTATGAATCTCATCATATCTTGATTCTATTTCTTTCAAAAATTCTTGTTCTTTTTTTTGAGATTTTATGGCATCACTAATCAAAAACTTACCGCTTTCTTGCAAAAAAACTGGCAAGATCAAAGCATCACGCAGATTCCTATCCACTTTACCTAGCCAAAGATTGAGAAAATTTGATTGCATATTAGCCACTCTCAAGAAATCATCACTACTTTTTCCATATGCCACCAAATCCGTATTTATCGCTTTTGACATATTACTAGCAAGTGCAATAGAAAGGGTAAAATTAACCCCCAATAAATTCACAGCTCGACTTGGAGTTTCTATCTTACTTACAAATCCAAACATAGCCGAATTTGAAACTTTGAGTAAAGTAGAGACGATAAGAGGGTCTTTCTCAATTATATTTATAAGTTCGCCAACATCACTACTTTTACTTTTTTTGAAACTTTCAATTTCCAAAATTGTTTGGGGCAAAGGTGGCAATGAATCAACTTGTCTCATAATAGTAATATTTGACATATAAAATCCTACAAGATGGTTTTTTGTTTATTAATTGTATAATA
The DNA here is from genome assembly GCA_023229945.1 of Arcobacteraceae bacterium. Taxonomy (GTDB): domain Bacteria; phylum Campylobacterota; class Campylobacteria; order Campylobacterales; family Arcobacteraceae; genus UBA6211. The sequence goes on from JALNYH010000009.1 coordinate 6,214, forward strand.
CATACCATAATTATAAGCTTAAGGTTACAAAAAATAATGTTTTTACCGACTACAAAAGAAGAAATTGACAAATTAAACTGGAATCAACTTGATATTATTTTGGTATCAGGGGATACATATATAGACTCACCATACAATGGAATAGCAATTATAGGTAAAGTTTTATTGTCTCATGGATTCAAAGTAGCCATTATAGGCCAACCAGATATAAATAGTGATGAGATTACACGCCTTGGTGAACCTAGACTTTTTTGGGGAGTTAGTGCTGGATTAGTTGATAGTATGGTTGCCAATTATACTGCTAGCAAAAAACGAAGACACAACGATGATTTCACTCCAAATGGAGTCAATAACCGCAGACCTGATAGGGCTAGTATAGTATATACTGGACTTATTAGAAAATATTACAAAAATACAGTTCCCATAGTATTAGGTGGTATAGAAGCTAGTCTTAGACGAGTGGCTCATTATGATTTTTGGGGCAATAATGTACGAAAATCTCTACTTTTTGATGCAAAAGCTGATATTTTGGTATATGGAATGGCTGAAAAAACTATTGTAAAACTTGCCAAATCACTTGAAGACAATAGTGATTATTCAGATATTAGAGGGCTTTGTTATATGTCAAAAGAGCCTAAAGATGGTTATATAGAGCTAGAATCATTTGATGATGTCAAAGCTGATAAACTCAAATTCATAAAAGCCTTTCATACATACTACCTTAATGCAGACCCAATCACAGCAAAAGGTTTGATGCAAAAACAAGACACTAGATATCTAATACAAAACCCACCAGAATTTTATATGAGTGAGTCAGAGATTGATGAAGTTTATAACCTAAACTACGAAAGAGATGTACACCCTTTTTACAAAAAACAAGGGGATATAAAAGCACTAGAAACTATCAAGTTTTCCGTCACTACACATCATGGATGTTATGGAGAATGTAATTTTTGTGCTATTAGCGTCCATCAAGGACGAACTATCAGAAGCAGAAGTGAAGACTCAATCTTAAAAGAAGTCAATGAGTTCACAAAAGACAAAAACTTCAAAGGTATCATATATGATGTAGGTGGAGCAACTGCAAATATGTACGGTTTTGAATGTGAAAAGAAACTTTCAAAAGGTGATTGTGCCGATAAAAAAAGATGTCTAAGTGATAGCGTATGTAAGACTCTTAAACCAAACCACAAAAGACAAATCGACCTTCTTAGAAAAATAAGAGGAATTAAAGGGATAAAAAAAGTTTTTGTAAACTCTGGTATAAGATACGATTTGATAACCCAAGACAAAGTTTATGGTGATATTTACCTCAAAGAAATAGTAGAACACCATGTATCAGGACAGATGAAAATAGCCCCAGAACACAGCGAAGAAAAAATCCTCTCACTTATGGGCAAACCAGACAAAAATACCCTACTAGCTTTCAAGAAAAAATTTGATGATTTGAACAAACAACTTGGCAAAAAACAATTTCTTACTTACTATATGATAGCAGCTCACCCAGGGTGTAGCGAAGAAGATATGAAAAAACTAAAAGAGTTTGCCAACAAAGAGCTAAAACTCTCCCCAGAACAAGTCCAAATCTTCACCCCAACACCTAGTACATACTCAACATTGATGTACTATACAGGACTAAACCCATGGACTTTGAAGCCAATTTTTGTAGAAACAGATATGGGCAAAAAACAAAAACAAAAAGATTTAGTAATAGAAAAAAGAATTTGTACAAAAAAGCCAAAAGGGAATTATGATATAAACTTATAAGCCAATTTTAGATAAAATTGCTACTCAAATGCTACGATATTTGGCTAGAATTGCCCAAATTTACCAAAATAATGAAGGATTACAATGAAAAAACTTTTTTTAATTATAGGTGCTCCAGGAAGTGGAAAAACTACTGATGCAGAACTTATTGCAAAAAAACACGATGACATTACACATTACAGTACTGGTGATATGTTTAGAGCTGAAGTTGCAAGCGGAAGCGAAAGAGGTAAATTGATTGATTCATATGTGAGTTCAGGAAATCTTGTACCTATAGAGATTGTTATAGAAACTATCGTAGGTGCTATCAAAAAAGCTCCAACTCCTGTGGTTGTAATAGATGGTTACCCAAGAAGCGGTGAGCAAATGACTGAACTTGACAAGTATTTGGCTAACGAAAAAGAGGTAAAACTTGTAAATGTTATCGAAGTTGTTGTAAGCGAAGAAGTGGCTCGTGATAGAGTTCTAGGTCGTGCAAGAGGTGCTGATGATAATAATGAAGTTTTCAACAACAGAATGAAAGTTTATACAGAACCTTTAGCTGAAATTCAAGCGTTTTATACAGCAAAACAACTATTACACAAAATCAATGGTGAAAGAACTATTGAAGAGATAGTTGATGATATGGATAACTTTATTCAAAATAGAATTAAAACTTGCTAATTTAGATATTAGTTGGTAGGCTGTAGAGGGTAGGTGGTAGAGAGGAACGCCAGTTTTAACTTGTATTCTTCAATACACTAAATAAAGAGGTATATATGAAAAAGCCAAATTTCTATACGGTCATAATAGGTACAGAGCTACTAAATGGTAGAAGAAAAGATGACCATTTTGCGTTTGTAAATAGTGAGCTTTTAAAAAGAGGTTTTGAACACAAAGCCTCTTTTGTTATCAAAGATGAGCCAAAGTTTATAGAAGATGTTTTTGCTCTTGTAAAAGCTGATGAGCAAAGTGTGATGTTTTGCTTTGGAGGCATTGGTGCAACTCCTGATGATTATACTCGAAAGGCAGCTGCAAATGTTTTTCGTGATGGAAATATGGAGATAAATACTCGTGCCAAAGAGCTTATTTATGAGCGATTTGGTGATGATATGTATCCCCATCGTATAAATATGGCAAATTTACCTGTAAATGTAGGGCTACTTAAAAATGTAGTTTCAAATGTACCAGGTTTTTGCATAGATGATAGATTTTTCTTTTCTCCAGGGTTTCCGTCTATGGCTAGAGATATGGTACTTGAAGCACTAGATAAGTTCTACACAAAAGGGCAAGAAAAATTTAGCTTAGTTTTGACAGCATACACATCTGAAAATACTTTGATAGATGTTATGGAAAAAGTTGATGAAAATGTGGACTTGTCATCTTTACCACAAATGCTAGGTGATATAAGAAAAACTATCATATCAATAAGTGGGTACGAGGAGAAGAGTGTGCAGAGAAATTTTGCACTTTTTACAGACTTTTTAGAAAAAGAAAAAATACAATTTAACTTAGGAGAGTAAAATCTCTCATTTTAAATAGATGAAATAAGAGTAACTCTATTTTAAGCTATATCAAGGCGAAATAATGAAACTTACCAAACGGTAAGTGAAATTGTTTCAACGCAGATAGAGTTTAAAAGAGAGTTAAAAAACTAATATATTGTTAATAATTCTTTATGGTAAATAATAGATATAAATAGCTATTATTTTATATAATTAAAAGGAGAGATTTGTATGTTTATAGATAAAATCCCATGTGGTGAAAACCCAGAAAAAGTAAATGCTTTGATAGAAATCCCTTATGGATCAAGTGTAAAGTATGAAGTAGATAAAGAAACAGGTGCTGTTGTAGTAGATAGAATGCTTTATAGTGCTATGTATTATCCAGCAAATTATGGTTTCGTACCAAATACATTAGCTGATGATGGTGATCCTGCTGATATTTTAGTTCTTGGTGAATTACCACTTCAAGCTGGAAGCGTGATCAAATGTAGACTTATTGGTGTACTTGTAATGGAAGATGAAGCTGGTATGGATGAAAAACTAGTTGCTGTTCCTGTAACAAAAATTGATCCTACTTTTGAAGGTATCAACTCATTAGATGATTTACCAAAATCTCAACTAAACAAAATCAAAAATTTCTTTGAAACTTACAAAATGTTAGAACCAAACAAATGGGTAAAAGTAAAAGAATATGGTGATAAAGAAATGGCAACTGCTATTTTAGATAAAGCTATAAAAGCTTACAAATAACGCATTCACCGTTCACATAATGAATAATTAATTCATTATGTGATATTTTGAATAAATTTATGGTATAATGTCATTTCAAAAAATTTTTTACTAAAGGAATGATTTAATGTCTTCGGATCGTAGGTGCTATTTGCCTTTTTCTTCACAGGAGTGTAAGATATGACACTTCTACTAACATATTTATCTATCGCGTTATTTGTTTCATTTGTTTGCTCTATCTTAGAAGCTGTTTTATTGTCTAGTACAAATTCATATATTGAAACTCTAGCAAAAGATGGTAATTTAAAGACTGTTGAGTTATTAAAGAAACTCAAATCAAATATAGACAGACCAATTTCATCTATTTTAATATTAAATACATTTGCACACACCATGGGTGCAGCTGGTGTCGGAGCTCAAGCACAAATTTTATTTGGTGAGGAATGGCAAACGGCTATTGCTTTTGTTTTAACATTATTAATACTTTATGTATCTGAAATAATACCAAAAACTATAGGTGCTATTTATTGGAAAAAATTACTTATTCCTTCGGCGTATACAATATCTTTTATGATTAAAGTCACATATCCTCTTGTTTGGTTTTCTGGACTTATTACAAATTATATTTCAAAAGGTAAAAGTAAAGATAGTAATATTTTTTCTAGAGATGAAATTATGGCTGTTGTTGCTATGGGTGAAAGAGATGGTTCTATTTTATCAAAAGAAAGTAATCTAATAGAAAATCTTTTGAAGCTAAAAAATATCAAAACAAAAGATATTATGACTCCAAGAAGTGTTGTTTTTGCTATGAAAGCTTCTATGAGTGTAGGTGAAGCAGTTGAAGATGATAAAATGTATATTCATTCAAGAATCCCTATTTATGAAGAATCTATTGATGATATTATGGGTGTTGTATTTAGCCAAACTATTTTAGAAGAGAGTGTTGAAGAACGAGATGATTCACTTCTAAAAGATATTATGGTGCCAGTTCATAAAATATCTGAAAATGTTCCAGTATCAGCTTTGATTGATTTATTTATTAAAAGAAAAACACATCTATTTATTGTACATGACAACTATGGACAAACAAGTGGTGTTGTAAGCTTAGAAGATGCTATTGAGACACTTTTAGGTGTTGAAATCGTTGATGAAATGGACGAAGTTGAAGATATGCAAGCTTTCGCAAAAGACAGAAGCAAACAATTCCAAGATAGAATGCTTTTAGAAAAGAAAAGACTAGAAAAAATCAGACTATCATAGTCTGATTTTTTAATTAATAACTAACAATTAAGAGTTAATAATTGTTGTGTTGCTTCGCAACTATATAATTAATCGCTTTAGCGATACCATAGTTATTAATTATTCATTATTAACTATTAGTTAGAAATCGCTTTCGCTAAATTTATAAGATTCTCATCCCAATTTGGATTTAACGGACTTGCTTTTATTACTTTTATTCCTAGTTCATCAGCTATCACTTTTGCACTTTTGTCAGAAAACTCTGGTTGAGTAAAAATGGCTTTTATATTTTCTTCCCTAGCTTCTTTGATAAGCTCTACCAAAACAGCAGGTTTAGGCTCTTTGCCCTCTACTTCTACAGCAATTTGAATCAATCCATATTCATGAGCAAAATATCCCCAAGCTGGATGAAATACCATAAATTTAGAATCTTTTGGTGTATCTTTTAGAATCTCTTTTATTTGAGATTGAACACTATCTATTTTATTGATTAATAGTTTATAATTTGCCTCATAAGTCTCACTATTTTGACTATCTATTGAGATAAGTTCATTATAGATATTTTTTGCAATCACTTTTATGTTTTGCGTAGATGTCCATACATGTGGGTCTTTAGATTCATCATCATGGTCATGATGTTGATGTCCATGGTCTTCATGCTCATCTTCTTCATGATGATGCTCTACCATAGATATTTTTTCTATCCCTTTTGCGGTATCTACAATTTTCAAAGATTTATTTTGATTCTGAAATCTTTTTAACCAAGCATTTTCAAACTCCACACCAATTGCAAAATATATTTTTGCATCATTTAAATCTTTCATTTGAGACGCTTTTGGCTCATAAGAATGAGGAGAATTACCAGGCAATACCATAACAGATACATTCACAAGCTCACCACCTATTGATTCTACAATTAGCTTTTGTGGAACTATACTTACTACTGTATTTACTTTTGCTACTAGCGAACTAGTAAATAATACTGATATTATTAGCAATACTTTTCTAAAATTTTTCACTTTGATTACTCCTTTTGCAACTTAGTTGCATGAATTATATATAATCTAAACTTATTTGCAACTTAGTTGCATTTTTGTTTTAATATTTTTTTAGATAAAATAAGAGATGCAAAACTTATTTAACAACACCAATATAAAACCTACAACTGCTAGAATAAAATTATTAGAGATTCTCAAAAATTCTCAAAAACCTTTAAGTTATGAAGATATTAAAGATTTCATTTCAATGGATAAGGCTACTTTTTATAGGAATATTACTCTTTTTGAGCAAGAAGAACTTATCAACAGTTTTGAGTCAAATGATAAAAAAAGATATTTTGAACTTACCTCAAATCCTCATGCACATTTTGTATGCAAAGTATGTCACAAAATAGAGTGTATGGATTTTCTAAATATTAATATCCCCAACTACAAAATAGACAATATTACAATAAGTGGGATTTGTAAAAATTGTCTATAAAGAGTCATTAGATTACCTCATCATCCCTATGCCTTACCAATAAATTCTTTAGAATTTGCATTTTCAATTATAAGTGTTGCTATGTCACCAATACTATTTGATAGTTCTTGTGTCTGAGAAGCTATCATTGCATTTGCCTGTGTTTGTTGGTCTAGTTGTGTTACGGCATCATTGATTTGTTCAATTCCTAGTAACTGTTCTTTTGAAGCATTCTCAATATCAGATATTAAATTGATAGTATAAGAAATATTTTGATTTAATTCACTATAACCTTTTATCATATCACTAGCTATTACTTTACCTTCATTTGCTTTTGATGTAGCATTTTCTACTATGTTTTTTATCTCTTTAGCAGCTTCAGCACTTCTTGAAGCAAGATTTCTAACCTCTGCAGCAACCACAGCAAATCCTTTTCCAGCTTCTCCTGCAGTTGCAGCTTCAACTGCAGCGTTTAGTGAAAGTATATTTGTTTGAAATGCAATCTGGTCTATTACACTTATTGCATCATTGATAAGGCTCACTTGAATATTTATCTCTTCCATAGCAGTAGTTGTTTGATTTGCTAGTTTTTCACCTTGACTTGCACTAGAAGTTACACCATTGGCAAGCGATGACATTTTGGCTATATTTTCCGTATTGCTTCTTATATTACTTGTCATTTGTTCTAATGCTGCTGCTGTTTCTTCCAAAGATGAGGCTGCTTCATTTGAACTTTGATTTAATTTATCTACATTTATAAGTAATATACTTGAACTCTCATCCAAAGTCAAACCATTAGATTTATTTTCTGCCAAAATATTTGATATAACATCACCAATTTCATTTACCATTATCGCTACTTTTGCATAAGGATTTGGAAATCTTGCAGTATAGTCTTGATTTTTGTATTTTTCAAGAACATCAACTAATAAATTGGTATCTCTTGCAATAGTATATTCAAGATAATATCTTAAATCTTCCAAAAGATTTTTTAGTTCTTTTAGTGCAGGAGTATTGGTATCTTTTGATAGTTTTGCAAGATTGTTTCCACTTTTTAGTTCTTTTACAAACATTGATACAGATTCTACAAATTCATTATCTTCTTTTATAGTTGCAACTGTTTTTTCTATATTTTTATTTACCACTTGAGCCATTTGTCCAAATTCATCTTGGGAATCTATATTTAGTGTATTTATAGTTGAACTCTCTTTATTTACATATGAAAAAAAGCTTAATAACCCAGTTTGAAAAGTATTAAGTGGTTTAACAATTTGACTTTGTATAAATATCATTATACTCACAGCAATTACTATTAGTATTATTAGTGATACAAGGATAATAGTATTTCTTGTTTCATAAGCATTTTTTAGAGCTTCATCTTCATCAATTTCAGAAATCAATACCCATTTGGCTTGATTGAAAATATCAAGAGTATTGTAAACACTTAATACATTGATATTTCTATAATCTTTGATAACCCAAGCTTTTGATTGGTTTTCAGAAGTACCTTTTAACCCCTCTATTGAAGAATCTGTTTTTATTTCCCATATACCTATAGTAGTACCTAGTGATTGAACTACTTTATCAGTTATCTCTTTTATAAATCTACTATCATTTCTCATTTTGTAGTCTTCTCCGACTAGATAACTTTCTCCACTATTTCCAAGCCCAGCTTCAACATATTTACCATCAAAACTCATAATATTGTTGATAACACCTATTGGCATTTGGAAAATAAGTACACCTTGTTTTATTCCATCAATAAATATAGGTGTTGCAATAAAAGCAGCTGCTAGATTATAACTTGGCTCATATGGTACAAAATCATCAAATGCAACTTCTCCTTCTTTTAGTGTCATTGCCTTTTGATATGCTCTTGCAATACCTGTATTAGAATATATCCCATTATTTAGATTTGTTGCAAAATCTTTTTCTTTAAAATCAGTATAGATCAAATCTCCATCAATATTTACCATAAATATATCATATAGATTATATTTTCCCAAAAACATATCAAATGTTGAATGATATTTTTTGTGAGCTTTCATATAACTACTTTCATATTTTTGATTGTAAACCATATTGTTTTTTTGACCTATTTTTTCTTCACTATCCACAATAAATATATGTTGTGCAATCTTTCCGTTGAGGCTTTTTGGTAAATAGTTTTGAGTTTGTTGTCTTTGGGCTGAATTTGGTATTTGATAATTTACATTATTTAGAAATTGGTTTTCATAATGTTCTATAGCTTCTTTAGTAATTTTATTTTCATCTAAACTTACCTCTTGATGCAATTTATAAAATCCTTCGTTAAATTCTTGAAATGCTTCTTTTGTACCTTGTGAATTTGCTATAGAAACCAGTAACCCATCTAATTGTTCAAAATATGCTTCGATTTCACCTTTTTTTGCAGATGCTATAGATGATAATTGAGCCAACCTAGCTTCTAATAAACTATTCATAGAATTTTTTATTGAAACAAAAGAAAGAGCTATTGCTAATACAAAAAGTGATGCCATTATAACTGCAAGTAATTTGATTTTGATAGAGATAGGATTAAACATTTTGATTCCTATTAATTATTTTATCTAGTTTTTCATTATCTTAATATATGGCATAAAAAGCCAATACAATAAATAACACCTATTATATAGATAATAATATTATAGTATGCTTAAATGTGTATAAAATATATACAACAATAATGATTATATTTAATACATAGAAATTGTTTTAAAATTGAGCAATATTTTGTTCAACATAATAAGTTTAAGATATGGGATATAAATATTCTAAATAGTTTTACACTAACAAAAGTTTAACACAAGCTTGTTATAATTTCAATGTACCAAAAAACAATACACAAATCAGACTAGAATAATCTCCTCCTAAGCTTTTTACTCTAGTCTTAAAAGCCACTTGTTAAGCACAAGTGGCTTTTAACATATAACCACTTTTATATTTTGATTCTATCAAATCTTTTCCCAATACTCTCCTAATATTCCATATATGATATCTCAATACATTTGACTTAGACTCACTACTACAAGGATAAATATTTTTTTCTAACTCTTCATTACAAATAAAGAATCCTCTATTTTTTATCAGATAATCCAACACATATAATGACTGTATTTCTATTTCTATTGGATTCTTATTTTTATATATTTTTTTGTGAAAGATATCATAAATTATATTACAATCAAGTTCTATTTCCTCTTTATAAGTATGATAAGCTCTCTTAATCATCGCTTTTATTCTTAAAATTAATTCATCAACATCAGTATTCTTACTTAAAAAACCATCACAACCATTTTTAAATGAATTGATAACCGAATTTGGAATTGATGTCAAAACCAGTTTCATAGTATTATCATTATATTCTCTTAACATTTTCATAATCTCATAACCATCAATTTGTGGTACATTTATATCTATAATATATAAATCATAAACATTTTCAAAAATTTTATTTAAAAATTCCTGCCCATTATTGCAAGTTTCAACTATAAATTCTTTTTCTTCTAAAATATCTTTTATACTCTCTTGATAAAGTATATCATCTTCTAGAAACAGTATTTTTGTGCCCGTCATTTTAAATCTCCACATCTAACGACAAAATGCCAAAGAGTATTATACTCTTTGGCATTTTAAAATAAAATACTATCTTACAGTATGTTGTTAAAGAGTATAGCCATACCCCAACCAAAATAAATAACCATCCATAAAATCATAATAGACAATGTATAGTTACCAAGTTTATTCACTGCAACATCTTTTGAGCCATCAAATACATCTTTTGATTTTCCAACTTTCCAAGACATTGTAAGTAAATAAGCAACACCAACCCCACCCATAATAAGAAAGGTTAATAAGAACATTACAATTGATGGTATTTCAAGATTTACAGGATATTCATAAATACTATACCCTAATTTTGCCATAATGTCAAATCTTATTAATTCTCTCATAGCTGAAATCAATAATGCTACTACTACCAATACTCCTGTAGTTATATAACTATTAGAATTTTTAGCAACCATTAATAATAAAATTACTACACCTATAACTATAGATATAGATAATGGGTGCAATAAATATCCTATTTGTAACATCCAAAGTGCAAATGTAACTGCACTTAAAAGAAATCCTACAATAGCTAATTTTGTACCTAAAGATGCTGTGTAGCTTATAAATTCTTTGCTAAAATCATCTCTTGTACTTAAAAATCTACTATAATTTTGTAAAAATATACCAACTACTGGAATACTTAAACTCACCATAAATGCCAATCTTACAACATCCATATTGAATGTCAAACCACTAGTATCTACTACACCATTTGGTGCATACATATTCATCCAATCATTTGGCATAATAGAAGTTACTGCAAAGTTATGCATCAAAACTCCAGCAAAAACCAATATTAGAAAAGATACAATTCCAATAAGTTTTCCTCCACCTGTATTTGCTTTATTTGCATAATAATACCAATAATACATAATATAACCAACAACTAATGAATATATAAATATAAATACCCACATACCAGATAGTGTATTGGCAACATACCAGTTTGGATCATAAATAACTTGTGTAAAAAGTAGTGGTGCTACACCTAAAACTATAAGTATAGAAACACTTATTTTACCAGTTTGGATCAAATGTGGAGTTAATATTTTCCAAATAGGATCACTTTTTTGTCTAAAAGTTCCATACAACGAAAGTCCCATAGAACCAAGTGCCAATAATACAAATGCTGCATGTAAAGCCCATGTTAAAACATACAACGCTTGAAATACGACAGGATAAAAAGGTACCCCTGCAGGATCTCTAAGAGCTAATAATACCGATGCGTCCATAAATCCTCCTTTAATATTTCAAAGATGCAATATATTCTGCAATTGCATCATATTCATGCTCTGGTAATTGTAACTTTGGCATATAAGGGAATGATCCACTACCTATAGCATAAAGTATTGATTTAATACCATCCTTATCCATTCCTACCAATCTATCTCTAAGAGGTCTAAATACACCTGTTTTTTCTAAAGAGTGGCAGTTAGAACATGACATTTTTGTCAAAAGCTCACCAACTTGAAGTTTGTTTTCATCAGTTATAACTTTCAAATTTTCTGGAACAAAAGGATTTACTTGTAAAAGCCCTTTTTCAGCTATAATAGGAAGTTCACTTTTGATTCCTTTTCCTTCAACATCACGACTTATGATTTGATTTGAATAAATATATTGACCAGCAACATAAGGTTTTCTCATAGATTCTCTTAATTTTTCTCCTGGCCAAAGTCCTGAAATCAATATTACAGCAATCATTACTGAAGCTAATGCTGGATTTATGAATCTTGGTTTTACTATCGCAAGTAAGAAATATAATGAGAAAACTATAGCAAGAATAATTCTATTTTGTATAATTTCATCTTTTGTTACATTAAATACAGCATGAGCATTATCAGGAAGTGTACCCATATACCACATGAAGAAGAACATAGTTACAAATCCACCAAGCATTGCAACATACCCCATTTTAGTAGTAAGTTCAGCTGAGAGTTCTGCATTGTCTTTTTTCATAGCACTTGAGATAACAAGACCTATCACACCAGATAGCATAATCATAAAGCCAATTCTTAAAAACATATGAGGGAATGTATTGATACCAAAGAATGCATCACTTGCACTTCCTGTAACATAAAATGCATCAGTCCCAGGCCACATCATGAAACTTATAATTCCTATAATCAATGCCAAAGTTCCAACTGAAGCCAAAGCAAATGTATAGGTTAATTTTAGATGCGTCTTCTTATCTATTTTGTCTATGAAATATACAAGCACAAATACACCTATAACCTCATATACAAAGAATACCCACTCTGTCGCCCATACCCACACAAAGTTGTGTATCAGAGCACTTATACCTCTGGGACTTGCAGCCGTAGCCGTATACCAAATACCAGGACCTGTTATTGAACCTATAACATATGAAAAAATAAGTAAAAACATACCATATTTTTTCATATAAGGATATAGGTCTGATCTATCTTCTGAGTATGCCTTATAAGCCAAAAAAGCAAAAAGCATAGCAGCACCAACAGAAGTGTGTGAAGCTAAAATGTGTATCGTACCAGTGACACCCATCATCCACGCACTTCCATACTCTGGGAAATAAAACAATGGGAATTGCCCTATTATATCCATGAAACCTCCTTGTTTAAAAATTCACTGTAATTATAAAAAACTAATGTTAATTATTTGTTAGTTTAATCTTTAATATAAGTTTAAGTTAAGAAATATTATATACTTTTGATTTTATGTAATAATATGAAGCGAATTGGTCTTTTTATGATAATTATTATCATTTTAAACTTAAATTAAGTTAATATTTGATATTATTTTAATAATGATTATCAATAGGAGTTTAAAATGAGTAGATTAAGATTAAAAATAGAGATTAACAAGATTATAAATGATATGAATTTATCAAAAAGCAACAGCTGTTTGTGCCCAGTTTTCAAGGTGTTAAAGTCAAGATATCCATATTTGAATAGTCAAGAACTATCATATATGATAAAAAGAGAAATTGCCTAACATAGTAAAACTACTATGTTAGATTGATGGGATATAAGAGCAACAATAATCTGTTACAGTTTTTACTTTTAGCTTAAAACTAGAGTTTGCAGGAACATCAAAACTAGCAGGTGCTACTATATTTTCCCATGATGTACTATTTGGCAATAATACATCAAGCTCACCAGCTAATATTTCCATTACTTCAGCATCTGCTGTACCGAATTCATAACTATCTGGCATCATAATACCTAAAGTTTTTTTAGTGCCATCTGCAAATAAAACTGTTCTACTTGTCACTTTTCCATCATAATAAACATTTGCTTTTTTTACAACCGTTACATTATCAAATTTGTCCATTGTCAGACCTTTTTAAAGATTTAGGCGTAATTATATGATTTTTTACATTAAATTATTCCATAATTATTTTAAAGACATAGTATTCAATAGTGAAAATATTTTTATCTTTAATTGCCACTATAAATAATTACTTCTTATTGATAGTGGTAAAAATTTAAACATAATATCATTTCTATTTTTTCAAATGTAAGGCTGCCTTTGCCATCATATGTGCACTTATAGGAGCTGTAAGAAATAGAAAAAATGTAATCAAAATTTCATGCAAACTCAATTCATCGGTCGTGACGCTAAAATATATACTAGATGCAACTAATATAGCTCCAACTCCTAATGTAGTAGCTTTTGTAGGTGCATGTAATCTTGTAAAAAAATCAGGTAGTTTGACAAGTCCTATGGAGCCTACCAAAGTAAAAAATGCACCTAATAGAATTAATATACTTATAATTATTTCAAACATTTCAAATCCTTTATTCCATTATATCGCCACGAAGTAAATATTTACTAAGTGCAACAGTTCCTACAAATCCCATAACAGCTATAAGCAATGCGGCTTCAAAATAGAGTGTATTTCCTAAATAAAGACTAAACATTATAAGTAATGCTATTGCGTTTATATACAATGTATCAAGGGCTAGTATTCTATCCATCACGGTAGGCCCGACTATCATTCTATATAGATTCAAAATCAATGCTATTGTAATCATAACAAAGGCTATAGGTAATGTAAACTCTAACATATTGCAAATACCTCCATTAAAGGTCTTTCGTATCTCTCTTTAATCTCATTGATTGTTTGTTCTTTATCTTCTACAAACAATCCGTTGATGATGAGTATTTTTCTATCTTCACTCAAATCACAACTTACAGTTCCAGGGGTTAGTGAAATTGTACTTGCCAAAATACTTATCCCTAAAGGGTGTTGAATCTCTACTGGGTATTCAAAAAATGCTGGTTTTAAATCATCATTTGGACTTAAAACTTGTTTTGCAACAGTTATGTTTGATACTATAATATCATATAAAACTACAGATATAAATTTAAAAAGTGCTGATGAATTTTTAAGGCAAACTTTTTCTTGCCAAAAACTTTGAGTAAACCAAGGTATTGCAATAGCTAAGATACTCCCAAGTATAATATGCCCAAAAGCAACGGTATTGTTTAGAAGTAACCATGTAACAAGAAGAGTTATACTTAACATTGGATGGGGTAAAATAGTATTCTTTTTCATACTCATCCTCCTATGATTTGTTTGTGTAAAACGGCATTAACATAGCCGTTTACATTAAAAATATCTGTTGCAATACTATTACAAAAAGATGTGATAGGATTTGCAAAAATCACCATCAAAGGGGCAATCAATAGTAAAACAGCTACTATTTTTACAGAGTGTTTTGCTATATTATTTTGAAGTGGTTCATCTGTGATAAGCGTATTAAAAAATATCGTAGTTCCAGCTTTTGCTAGGGATATTATTATCAATAAACTAGCTAACAAAATAGTACCTATGATAATAGGATACATCTGATTATCCAAAGAAGCATACAAAATCATAATCTTACCAAAGAAGCCTGACAAAGGTGGTAGACCTGCTATTGCTATGGCATACCCAAAAAAGAGTATACCTACTACTCTTGCATTTGGTAGTTTTGGTGTTTGTTGTGTTAGTAAATCACTTTGTCTTGAATTTACTATAATATCAGCCAATAAAAATAACCCACCACTGATAAGTGTAGAGTGGATAAGGTAGTATATCGTACCGCTTATGGCATCTTTGGAGTTAATACCTACGGAAATAAGAAGTATAGAAACTGAAGCTAATACTAAATAAGCAACCATATTTTTAATTTCTTTTGAACTCATAATTCCAAAAGTAGCCATAATCAAAGTTATAATACCTATCACAAGTACCCAAGTTGTGTGGTAGTATGCTAGTTCTCCCGCATATTCACCAAATAATGTCCCATGAACTCTGATAATAGCGTAAATACCTACTTTTGTCATAATAGCAAATAATGCTGCAACTGGTGCACTTGTTTTGCTGTATGCCTTTGGAAGCCACAAATAAAGTGGAAACATAGCAGCTTTTAGTCCAAACACAACAAGAAGTAATAACCCTGCACTTGCTATGATATTTAAGTTTTCTTTATCTAGCGTAGATATTTTTAGTGCTAAATCTGCTATATTTAAAGTACCAAGTATACCGTATAATGTACCAACAGCAAATAAAAACAGAGTAGAACCTACAAGATTTATAATAACATAATGAAGTCCTGCTTTTGTTTTTTCTTTATTTGAGAAGTGCAACAATAATGAGTATGATGCAAGAAGTAAAATTTCAAAAAATACAAATAGGTTGAATAAATCTCCAGTCAAAAATGCACCGTTGAGTCCAAAAAGTTGCAGTTGGAATAACACCTGAAAATTTGCCCCTTTGGAATCTATATTTTCACTAATAGCATAAGCAAGAGCAAAAAAAGCAACTACGGTAGTTAGAAGAACCATTGTAATAGATAGTTTGTCAAGAACTAAAATAATCCCAAAAGGTGCTTCCCAGTTTCCTAAAATATAGGTGATGTATTGTTTATCTATGGCTTCACTTAGTGCAATTAACGATACTATAAATAAAACTATAATAGAACTGATTGATAAAATTCTTTGGAATTTAAGTCCAAAATCTTTGAACAATAGTAATAAAAACCCTGCAATAAGAGGTATTAATAATGGTAATATAGGGATGTGATTTATCATTTTGTATCCTCTTTAGCATCAACATGGTCTGTATTAAATTCACTTTGTGCTTTTATTGACAACACAATAACAAAAGCAGTCATTGCAAAACTTATAACAATAGCCGTCAAAACCAATGCTTGTGGCAAAGGGTCTGCATAGCTTTGTACATCTGATTTCAAAATTGCAGCCATATTGATATTTAATCTACCCATAGCAAATAAAAATAGATTTACGGCATAAGCAAGTAGAGTAAGTCCTAAAACTATGGGATATGTTCTTGCTTTGAGTATCAAAAAAATACCACCACTACATAATACGGCTATCACGAAAGAGATAATAATCTCCATTAGTTACCTCCTTCTGAACATTTTATTGTGTGTTCGTGAGAGCTTAAACTTAGTCTTCCAAGCTGAACCAATATAAGTACAGTGGAGCCTACAACTACCAAAAATACACCCATATCAAAGGCTATGGCACTTGCTATTTCTATATCACCAACAAGTGGTATATGAAGGTGTGTAAATGCAGATGTCAAGAAAGGGTAACCTAAAATCATAGAGACCAAACCAGTAATAGTGGAGATAAGCAATCCAATACCTATTACTGAGTGTTTTGTAAATTTAAGTTTCTTTTGAGTCCACTCTATGCCGTTTGCAAGGTATTGTATAATCAGTGCTACAGATGTAATCAAACCTGCTATAAATCCACCGCCAGGGAGATTATGTCCTCTTAGGAATATATAAAAAGATACCATCAACATAAGCGGTAATATCAACCTTGTAAGAGTTTTTACGATAAGGGGATATTGGTCGCTTGACCACGGTAAACCTTGAGTGTTTGCGGTAGGTGCATATAGTTTAATCCCTTGAATCATAGCAAAAATACCTATTCCTGCTATTGCAAGTACGGTTATTTCACCTAATGTATCAAACCCTCTAAAATCAACTAATATAACATTTACAACGTTTGTACCACCACCGCCAGAAAGTGCATTTTCTAAGAAATAAGTACCTATTGGAGCATATTCTCTACTTAATACGGCAAGTGTAAGTATAAATATAAAAATACCACTTATCGTAGCTATGAATCCATCACGATATAGTTTTGCCTTTGATGACTCTTTTGGAGTGTATTGAGGAAGATAATACAATGCAAGAAGTATCAAAATAATAGTAACTACTTCGACGCTAAGCTGAGTTAGTGCCAAATCAGGAGCAGAGAATTTTATAAATGCTAAAGATACTATAAGACCTATTATACCTATTGTAATAAGAGCAACAAAACGGTTATGATGTAAGCCTACTGTTGTTATAACACCTGCAACCAAAATTAAGGCAGTTATTATGGTTATCCAATCGGGACTTAAGAATTCTCTAGTTCCTAAAATTGGAGAATCAAAATATGTAAACCCTACTAAGCCAAAAAATAAAGCGGTCACAATAAACCATACTATCATATTTTGAAGTGAGTTTACATCAAATTTAGATGTTATAAATTCCGCAAATTTAAAGATTGAATCTATGGTTTTATTATAAGGCACCCTAGCGTCAATTTTAGATAAATTTTTCTCATACCATTTAAATAATACTTCTCTATTATAATAAACAAAAATACCGCCGAAGAATGCTATAAAACTCATCATAAGAGGTAAATTAAACCCATGCCACACAGCCAATGAATATTCAGGTAATGGAGATTGTAGGGTATCTGTTACAGCTACGGCAAGCATAGGTGCTATAGTAAACATAGGTAAAGTTCCGACTGCGAAACAAGCAATTACCAAAAAGTCTATAGGTATTTTCATAAATCTAGGGGGTTCGTGTGGTTCTTTTGGAAGATTTTTACCATTACCATTAAAAAATACATCATGAATAAATCTGATAGAATAAGCAACTGCAAATATACCAGCAACGGTAGCTAATATAGGTTCAATTACACCTAATATAGGAGAGTCTTGTAATGCTCTTTCAAAAAACATCTCTTTACTCAAAAAGCCGTTTAGAAGCGGAACCCCTGCCATTGCTGATGCCGCAACCATAGCTAGAGTTGCAGTATGAGGCATAAAAAACCAAAGACCATTTAGCTTTTTCATATCACGAGTACCTGTTTCATGGTCAATTATACCCGCAACCATAAATAAAGATGCTTTAAAAGTAGCGTGGTTGATGATATGAAATATAGCCGCAACTGTAGCCAAAGGTGTGGAAAAACCAAGTAATAACACAATAAGACCTAGATGACTGATGGTAGAGTATGCAAGTAGCCCTTTTATATCATCTTTGAACATCGCAAAAAATGAACCTATAAGAAGAGTAAGCATCCCTATTGTAGGGACTATTGCCGTCCATTCAGGTGTTCCGCTAAGTGCTGGATAAAATCTAGCAAGTAAAAATATTCCTGCTTTTACCATCGTCGCAGAGTGCAAATAAGCCGATACCGGAGTAGGTGCAGCCATTGCATGTGGTAACCAGAAATGAAAAGGGAATTGAGCTGATTTTGTAAAAACACCAAGTAAAATTAGGATTAAAATAGGTGTATATAGTTCGTGATTTCGTATCAAATCACCACTTGCCAAAATATCGCTGATATTGTAACTACCTACTATATTGCCCAACATCAAAATACCTGCGAGCATTGCAAGACCACCAGCTCCTGTGACAGTAAGAGCCATTTTTGAACCGCTTTGGCTCTCATCTTTGTGATACCAATAGCTGATTAGTAAAAATGAACTAAGTGATGTAAGCTCCCAAAAAACAACAAGTTGTAGTGCATTTTCTGAAAATACAATCCCAAGCATTGAACCCATAAAAAGGAGTAGGTAAACGTAAAATCTACATATGCAATCTTTTGTGCTAAAGTAATATCTTGCATAAATAATGACCAGAAGTCCTATTATAAGGATAAGATAACCAAAAAGTAAAGAAAGACCGTCAAGTCTAAATGCAAAATAAAGACCTATATGTTCTATCCAACTCCAAGATTGGATGAGAATTTCACCATCAAAAGGAATATGTGCTACTGATGTAAGAATTATAATACCTAGTATTGCAACAAATCCAGAACCGAATACACTTCCTAACTTATGTTGTTTTATACCAACACCTATGATTAAAGCACCTACAAAGGGTAGCATAACAAGTATCGGCAATACAAACTGATTAACAATTAACAATATTCAACTCCTTATCAAATGTAGAATTGATTCTATCAAAAAAAGCTTTGAGACTTTAAATTTATATAATTTATAAATAAAAAATAAGTATTTTATAAGATAATGAATATTTTATTACCAGAACTTATAATTCTTAACAATCTAGTTTAAATTATTCACCATTTATTTTCAAATTAAATCCATTCTTAATGTACTTTATTGCCTCATCTATATCATCAGTTATTAGATATGAACTAAGATCAACTTCTTCAATATAGCTATATTTTAACATAACTTTAAAAAAAGCTTCAAGTGGTTCAAAAAACTCTTTTCCAAAAAGTACTATTGGAAATTTTCCCATTCTTTTAGTTTGCACAAGAACTAATGCCTCACTAAGCTCATCCAGTGTTCCAAAACCTCCAGGCATTACAACAAAAGCTACAGAGTATTTCAAAAAGCATACTTTTCTTGTAAAAAAGTATTTAAAGTCAATTGGTATTTGAACAAAAGGATTTGTTCTTTGTTCATGCGGTAAATCAATATTAAGTCCTATTGATATATTAGCACCTTTACTACCAGCTTCCATAATCCCACCGCCACCACCAGTGATGATAGAATATCCTTCTAATGATAATTTTGCTGATAATTCTACAGTTTTTTTGTAAAAATAATCATTTTGAGGAGTTCTTGCACTTCCAAAAATTGATACAGCCGGAGGAATATCATTTAATTCTTCAAAAGCATCTGTAAAATCTGCTAATATTTTAAACATTCTCCAAACATCTTTATCTTTTGCTTTATTGCTCAAAAACTCTTTTTGTAAATCTGGCATTACATGGTTTGCACTTTTAAATCTATTCATTTAAGTCCCTTATAGATGACAATCTAGTATTGATTTATTAGGATCAATTATATATTCATATCCACTATAAAGAGTATAAATACCAAATAAAATCACCGCAATACTAGCAAATTTTATCATAATATTTCTAAAACCTGATTGTTTAAAAAGTCCGACAAAAAATCCAAGAGAAAAAAGTGCAGGAATTGTACTAACTCCAAATATAAACATCACTACCCCACCCCAAAAAGGATCAGCAGTACTAGCAGCTGTAATTGCAAAAAAGTAAACAAATCCACAAGGAAGAAGACCATTGAGCATACCAAGAAGAAAAAAGCTAAATAATGAACCACTATGAAGTAAACTTTTGAAACTTCTTTGATACCAAGAGCTTTTTGATACCCCATATTCAATAAGTGTTAAAAATTTTATTTTCCCTAGCAATGAAAGCCCAGCTAATACCATAAATAGCCCAGCAATTAGCAGTAAAACACCATTTGTCATATTTGAAAAAGCTATCACTCCTCCCAAAAATCCAAACATTGCCCCAAGCATAACATAAGTCAATACTCTACCTACAGAATAACTAATATGAGCTAGTGATTGCTGAAATTTACTCCAACTATTATCAATTTTTGTACTTGAATATGCCATAACAATACCACCACACATCCCAATACAATGTCCAAAAGAGCCTAAAAAGCTATTGTCATAATAGAAAGTATACTTACCGTTTCCATGAAGTCCTCCCAACCAATAAAACTCTAATAAAGAGGCTATAGATTAGTACTAGTACTAGGCAGAAGTTTGAAGCTTTACATCGTAAAGTGAAAACTTCTAACGAAGTAATAGTGCTGATATATAGTCTTATAACTACCCTACTACTGCGTTGGAAAATTTTGAAATACGATGTATTCCTGCAATTTTCCGCCTTGTATTAGGACAGTTCTAAAACTACTTTCTTAGAGTTTGATTGGCTGGGTGGACTTAGTTATTCTCTTGAATATATTTTGCATATACTGGATTTGTCATATTTTCACCTCTTAACATTCGTTCCTTCATTTCATTAAAATCAATCAATTTGTCTTGATTGTTTTCATAGGCACCAAATCCATATCTCATAGGTGTTACTTCATTTACACTATAATATGCTTTATATCCATCTATCCACTGGTGAGTATCTTTAGCATATACCCAAATCACAACATTATCAGCAAACTCTTTGTCTTTCAACCAATTTATCATACCACCATGGTCATGAAAAAACCATGTTTTACCATTTTGTGCAATCACTTGTGACGCATAAGTAATATCATCAATATTCATACCACAATCACTATCTTGATACTGCCCCAAAACTATATCTAAAGGTTTTTTATCTAAATTACCCTCAACCACCACAACAGTTTTTGCACTATTATGATTTGATACTATAATAAAACCTATAACAAAAATAAAAATAGATACAAATAAAACTTTTAATAAAATATCTTTTATCATAAAAACACCCCATTTACCAAATAATACCCAACAACATAAGAAGTACAAATTATGACAAAAATTGTATTAAAAAATGTACTATATAAAAAATACTTTTGTATAGTTTGCTTGATAAGAAGCTTTAATGCAAGATTTACAATACCAAAAAAACTCCCCAAAAACAAACTCCCCCATATCAAATATCCTACAAAATAATAATCACTTTGCAACATACAAAAAGGGCATATATGAGTTGGCAACTGATAGATATAAGTACCAAAAAAATATGTAACTGCATAATAACCAAAATAAAACAAAAGAATTGTCGAAAGGAAACTAAAAAGTGGGTTTTTTTGGATATTTGCTATCAATACAAGAATATATATACTATAAAATAAAATCAAAAGTGTTTGCGTATTGATGCCAAAAGGCAAGGGGTCACTACTTCCACTAACTCCAAATATCACAGAACAACACTGCACTGGAACATCTGTAGAAATATGTGTAAAATAGAGTATTTCAAGGACAAACTCTATAAAAATAAAAGCAAATATAACAATTGCCAAAATTAGTTTTGTCTTAATATATGGATAATCATATGCTGTAATATCAAGCTTATTTACAATAAGCCAAATGCCAACAATAAAGATAATAAATATCTTCAATCCTAATAAAAAATTACCATATTCATTAGCACCCACAACACCAGCAGCACACATAGCCCCATGAACCACATCAGATAAACTATCTATAGTAAAAGCAAAATAAGGGAGTAATATAATCTTAGCAATCAAAGAAAAGAATAGTATCAATACTATCAAATAACTTTTTTTCTCAAGTGTGTATTGAAATGCACTAGTAGAGCTAAAATCCCATTTTTTATAAATATAAATACCAAAAAATGAAGCCAAACCTTGCATAAGCAAAATCAAAAATCCAGCAACTACCAATATAATTACATTTTGTTGTAATAATATATCACCCACTTATATCACCATCTTTGATATATATAATTTTTTCTACAAAATCCAACTCATCAAATAAACTATCATGTGTAGAAATTACAATAGTTTTTCCAAGTTTTTTTAGATTGCTTAAAATCTCTACTAAATTCTTAGAATTTGCACTGTCTAAATTTGCTGTGGGTTCATCAAGCAATATAATATTTGGATTATTCACCAATGCTCTGGCAATTGCCACACGCTGTTTTTCTCCACCTGATAAATTCTTGGAAATTTCCATACTTTTATGGGCAATATTGCATATTTGCATAGCATAATTTACTTTTTCTTCAATCTCTTTTGCACTAAGACCAAGTGGAATCAATGGAATAGAAATATTATCAAACACACTTAAATCATTTATCAAATGAAAAGATTGAAACACAAACCCAATAGAACTAGCTCTAAAATTGGACAAATGCAAATCTGGCAATTTTGCTATATATTTATCTTCTACAATCACTTCACCACTTGTTGGTTTATTCATACCACCTATTATAGAAAGAAGCGTAGATTTACCACTTCCACTTACTCCTTTTAGTACCACAACCGTATTTGGCAAAACTTCAAAGTTGATATTTCTCAAAGCTACAAACTCATTTTTTTGACCAACATTATATATTTTATTGAGTGCTTTAATTTTTATCATCTCAAGCTCCCATCTATATCACTAGTTGCTATTTTCCAAGCAGGAATCAAAACAGAGGCTATAAAGAAAATCATAAAAAACATAAATAAACTAAAAAGCATGGAAAATTCTATATAAGGGACAAATGATATATCATATCCAATATTGTGTGAGCCCAAAAAAATATCTGCCAATAATGGTGCATCAAAAACAAAAACAAAAATATAAGCGATTATCACCCCAAGTAAAAAACTAAAAATACCAACTATTGAACTTTCAAATACCTTTAGCACTATAATAGCCTTGATACTCCAGCCAGTCGCTCGGAATATTGCAATCTCTTTTTTATCACTAGAATTTATCATAGAATATCTTTGGTATAAGACCAGACAAAAAGTAAGCAATAAAATCATAAATACAATCAAAAAGAATCCACTTTTATAGTTATACAAATTCGTATAGCTTTTTTGTAAATCTTCTTTTGTAATGATTTTTATATTATGATGTTTATCAATAAGCTCAACTTTAAGATTTATCCATTCAGTATCATTTGGAACATTTAGCACTATATCTGTTGATTTATCTTTATCAATACCCAATATCCTCTTAGCCAAATCAATATCCATCAAAATCAAATCATTAGATATAATATCACTATTTTTAGGCATAGTATCAAAAATCATAACTCTTTGAATATCAAGTTGTGGTGTCAAAAAATTATAATACTCTTTATAATAGTTTTTATCAAAAAAATCCTTGACTCCATTTCCAATTATCATATAATCTTCGCTCATAAACTTTTCAATATCAATACCATCAAAAACTTTTTTTATTTGTAAAGATGTATATTCATCAAATAAATCAATCCCTACAATAGTAAATTTATAATCACTTGCCAAATGATAATACTCTCCATAAACACGAGGTTGAATATGTGAAATACCTCTAATATTCCTAAAATCATCAATCCACTCATTTGGTATATCATCACGATTACCAGCACGAACCTTTTGTACTACAAAATCACTTTGACTATCTACAAAACTAAGCAGTTGATGTTTTATTGATGTACTTATAAACATAACAGACACCAAAATGGTTATCAAAAGAGTGGAAATTAAGAAAATTGAAATGTGTTTGATTCTATGTTGATATACTAATAAAAATAAAAAACTCAAAAATGTCTTATTTATCATAAACAAATCTTTTATATTGAATTTGAGGCATTTGTGGATGGAATTCTTTTTTGTTATCGAAATCAAATCTAGATTCATAGATAGTAGAATTATATGCAAGATATGGCATAGTCGTAAGACTAGCCACATCAATTGCTTTTGAATTATCAAAAATATAGTATTTGTACTGGCTATGTATCATCAAAGATACAAATAAACCAAATACAATAAAGAAACTATACAAAAAACTTTTATATATCAAAATACCTCTATTTATCAAGCCCAAATACTATTTCAGGTGTAATTTCATTAAATGTTAGAATTTGCTTACCACTATAGCTTTTACTAAAAGCTACTGCATCTTCTTTTGTTGAAAATGGAATCAACTCTTTACCCATAGGGCCATAAACTGAAGCACCTATTACAAAAAATGCTTTTTTTGCATCAATTTTATTAAGTGTATAATAATCACTTACTAGTATTATAGCAAAATCATCTTTAGTATAGTTATGATGGTAACTCTTTGCTTCAAAAATAAATTTAAACATATCTTTTGAACCATCATAAAAAAACTCTTTTCCATCACTTAGCTTTGTATATGCTGCCCATTTAGGATATTTTGCAACAAACATTCCACACACTGGACATTTTGTATCTTTTGGTACTATCAATGGATCTGCTTTTGCATTTACCATACCATCTTTAGAATTCCATAAATATCCTAATAATGACACACTATCATCATCTTTTAATTTTGGACAATCTTTATTTACAGCATTTTTCAAATCATTAAATGTAGTATATTTTGTTGGATCTATTTGTTTACAAACTCTTTGATGTATATTTTCACCTCTTTTTAAAAAGTTTGAATCTTTTCTTGATTTGATATATAGTTGTATTTCTTCATTTTGTCCATACATTTTCTCAAAATTCTCAAGTTTTATATCCCAAACATACAGCATTACAGCTTGAAGTTGACCATCATTTAGTTCATCTCCACAAAGTTTTTGTTGTTCAATAATTGCTTTCATTTCGCCCATTGTATGTGCATCTATTTTATCAATAGCTTCTTTATTACATTTTGTATTATAAAGTTTTTCGCCGTTTTTATACATCATTGTGCTTCTATTATCATAAACCAAAGCAGTATCTTTAGCAAAATCCATAAATGCTATTTTATACGCTTCATCAAAGCTTTTTACTTCTCCACCATAAGTTTGCTCAAAAGCAATCGCATCTTCAATTTTTGCAAAAGCATATTTACTAGTCATTGTCATTGTACCTTTTACTGTACTACCTACTAC
Organism: Arcobacteraceae bacterium; assembly: GCA_023229945.1. GTDB lineage: Bacteria > Campylobacterota > Campylobacteria > Campylobacterales > Arcobacteraceae > UBA6211. The sequence goes on from JALNYH010000009.1 coordinate 32,139, forward strand.
ATAATAAGCTTTTTTTGCATCAATAAATTTAAGAGTAGCCACATCAACAACTAAAATTTCTTTTATAGAATCATGCTTACCTTTTAAAACAGTAAGTTCCATCTCTTCTACAAGACAATAAAGACTACAATATTGTCTGTTAGTCCCATCACTCAATTTTACAGCATGGTTAGTTTTGTAAAATTTTGGTAAATGCATCCCACAATTTGGACAGTACAATTTATCTTCAGTAGTCTGAAGAAGAGTTGCATCTTTTACTGGAACTGTTTGAAACATTTGATTCGGATTTGCACTTGCAATTGAAGCTATCGTTAAGATTAGCAACACTAAGAATTTTTTAAACATTTTAGTCCTTTTTAATTAGATATTTTATAGAGTATTATAGTAAGTCTTTGTTAATTAATCGTTAAATCATGAAATTATAACTGATTAATAAAATGTTTAACCATACAGATTAAAATTGTAGTATATTTGAGAAAGTTCAAGGCAGACATTAGCCAAGTTTTAGAGTTGATAGTTAGTTAATGATGACAATTTGGTAAATTTCTAACTCCGAAAGTACCAAATAGCATCATTTAAAACTAAATTTATTTGTAACGGTGAGTAATTCTACCCTTATCTAGTGAATACGGAGTAATCTCAACCTTTACTTTATCACCTGGCAAAATTTTAATATAATTCATTCTCATTTTTCCAGATATATGACATAAAACTATGTGACCATTATCAAATCCTACTCTAAACATAGCATTTGGAAGAGCCTCTTTTACTACTCCATCAATTACTATTACATCATCTTTTGCCATCTATTTTATCCCTTTTATATTTGTGTTAATATTTTTGCTTTACCATTTACAATAGCTACTGTGTGTTCATAATGACTAGTTCTTAAACCATCACGAGAAACTACAGACCAATTATCTTCTAAGATTACAGGTTCACTATCTTTATGACATATCATAGGTTCTATACAAAACACCATACCATTCTTGATTTTTGGACCTTGTTTTGGATTTGGTGCATCCAAATAATTTGGAATTTCTGGATCACAATGAGGCTCACGCCCTATTCCATGTCCACAAAATCTTACAAGTGGAACAAATCCTCGTGAATGTATAAAATTCTCAATCAATAAAGATAACTCTTTAAACCTCATACCCTCTTTGATAATTCCAATAGCATACATCAATGTATCATATGAACAGTCAATAAGCTTTTGGTCTTCAGAAGATATTTTACCAATAGGCATAGTAATAGCTGCATCACCATACCAGCCATCAATTTCACTTCCTATATCTATTCCTAAAATATCTCCGTCTTTTAATACGGTGTTATTTGGAATACCATGAATAACGACTTCATTTAATGATGTACATATAGCATTAGGAAAGCCATAAAGTCCTTTAAAAGCTGGTCTTGCACCAAGTTTTAAAAGAAATTCTTCACCAAGTTTATCAACATCTAGAAGAGTCATACCAGATTTTACATTTGATTTTAAGTAGTCCAAAGTCTTCGCCACTGCAAGACCTGCAGTGTGAAGCTTTTGTATTTCATTAGGTTTTCTAAGTGGAATTGCCAAGATTATAACCTTGTAGCACTTAGAGTATCATATTTATTCATATATTGTTGAGCTTCAATTTTTCTCATAGTATCTATTGCAACTTGTACAACAATTAGTACAGCAACACCACCAAAATAAAATGGAACTCCCATAGCCTTTACAATCAAAAAAGGAACTGTAGAAACAAGCCCTAGATAAATAGCACCACCAAAAGTAAGTCTACTTGCAACTTCATTCAAAAATGATGCTGTAGATTCTCCTGGTCTAACACCTGGGATAAACCCACCTTGTCGTTTTAGGTTTTCTGAGATATCTTTTGAATTAAAGGTAATTGATGCATAAAAGAATGCAAAAAATACAACAAACAAAAATGTCAAAACATTGAAAAAATAACCACTAGGATTTAGTAAGTCTGATATTATCATAATATATTCATTCTGACTACTTTGTAAAACAGTAGCAGGAAACATTAATATAGCAGAAGCAAAAATAGCTGGGATAACTCCACTTAAATTTACTTTAATAGGAATATAGTTCATAATTCTTTTGTTTTGGTTTTCCATAACAACTTTTCTAGAATATGAAACTGGAACTCTTCTCTCACCCAATTCTACATATATTATCGCTCCAACTGTAGCAAAAATAATCAATACTATCCCAATAACTACAAAGAAACTCATTTGTCCATTATTTACAAGTTCTATAGTACCACCAATTGCACTTGGAATTGCAGAAACTATACCAGCAAATATAATCAAACTTATACCATTACCTATACCTTTTTGTGTGATTTGTTCTCCAATCCACATTAAAAGCATAGTACCACTTAACATAGAAATAGATGCAACCCATACAAATGTACTCATGTCAATACTTATTGCACTTGCTCCGTTGCTTCCTGTTAGAGAATTTAATCCCATAGAAACACCAAATGCTTGTACTAAAGTAATTACTATTGTTGTATATCTGATAATTTGCATATATTTTTGCATCCCATCACGCTCTTTTTTAAGTTTGCCAAGAGCTGGGAAAGTTGCGGCAAGAAGTTCCATTATAATTGAGGCAGTAATATAAGGCATAATTCCAAGAGATATAATGCTAAGTCTTTCAACCGCATTACCACTAAACATATTGATAAGCCCTAATGCATTTTGTGCATTTGAATCAAAAAACTCTTTTACTACATCTATATTTACACCAGGCACTGGCACATATGCCAACAGCCTGTATAATAAAATAAATCCTAGCGTTATGAGAATTTTATTTACTAAAGTATTACTCATAATTATTTTCCAGAAGTAGTTATATTTTCGTCTTTTATTTTACTCACTAAATTTATTGCGTTTTTACCAATTAACTTAATTCTTGTAGTTGAACTTGATAACTTATAAACAGTAGCAATATTTACAACTGTAATTTCTTCTAAGTTAGCTATCGAAGTAATTTTGTCTACATTTAAACTAAGTGGTTTTTCAACTCTTGAAGTAAATCCAACTTTTGGAAGTCTTCTATGAAGTGGTTGTTGCCCACCTTCAAAACCTCTTTTTTCATTGTATCCGCCTCTAGCTTTTTGACCTTTGTGACCTTTTCCAGCAGTTTTACCAGTACCACTTCCTTGACCACGACCTATTCTTTTTCTGTTTTTAGTACTTCCAACAGCTGGTTGTAAATTTTCTAACATGATTTACCCCTTTATCTTAGCTAAAGCTTCAACTGTCGCTTGAACTAGATTGTTTGGATTATTTGAACCAAGTGATTTTGCAATAATATCTTTTACACCTGCAAGCTCAAGAACTGGTCTTGCCGCACCACCTGCGATAAGTCCTGTACCTTCTGATGCTGGTTTTAAAAGAATTTTACTTGCATTATACTTATGTTCAATATCGTGAGCAATTGTAGTACCTTTGATTGAAACTTTTACTAAACTTTTGAAAGCGTCATCTAATGCTTTTTTAATAGCATCAGGAACCTCTTTAGCTTTTCCTGTTCCATATCCAACTGTACCATTTTTGTCACCAACTACAACTAAAGCTGTAAATCTGAATCTACGACCACCTTTTACAACTTTTGTTACTCTACCGATTTTTACAATCGCTTCTTGAAAATCTTCTCTATTTACTGCTACCATTGCTCAACCTTATAGTTTGATACCGTTATCTCTTAGTGCATCAGCAAACGCTGCAATTACACCATGATAAACATAGCCATTTCTATCAAATACAACTTCAGTTATATTTTTTTCTTTTAACATACCAGCAAAAGCAGCTGCAACTTGAATTGCACCTTCTTTACTAGCTCTTACATTCATAGTTTGACTATTTAGTCCTGCTAATGTTTGACCAGCTACATCATCAATTGCTTGAGCACTAATGTATCTATTTGATTTAAAAATAGATACTCTAGGTTTAATTGCAGTACCACTGATTTTCGATCTAACTTTTAATTTTCTTTTTGCTCTTAGCAAATTTTTCTTTACAATATCTTTTGCTCTACTCATCACTTACACCTTATTTTTTAGAAGTTTTTCCAGCTTTTCTGATGATAGTTTCATCAACATACTTCACACCTTTACCTTTGTAAGGCTCTGGTGGTCTATAACCTCTAACGATTGCTGAAACTTGTCCAACTTGACCTTTATCACTTCCTGTTATAGTAATGACATTCTTCTCAACAGATATACTGATACCTTTTGGAATCTCAAAATTAATAGGATGAGAAAAACCAAGAGCCATCTCTAAAACATTTCCATTAACTGCGGCTTTATAACCAACACCATTAATTTCTAGTTTTTTAGTGAAACCTGTATTAAAACCTGTTACAGCATTGTTAGTAAGTGCTCTATAAGTACCCCAAAATGCTTTATTTTCAGCTTCTTCGCCAATAGGAGAAAAAACTACCTTACCATCTTCAACAGCAACATTAACTCTATTTAAAGTATCAATTTGTTTCGCATCATTACCTTTTTTTACTGTAATAACACCATTATTTACTGTTACCTCAACACCACTTGGTATTGCTATAGGTTGTTTTCCAATTCTTGACATATTTTATACCTTTTACCAGATAGTACAAAGTACTTCACCACCAACTTTAGCTGCATAAGCTTCATCATTGCTTATAACACCTTTGTTTGTGCTTACTACTATTGTACCGTATCCATTTTTAAAGCTCTTAAGTTCTGTATAACCTTTGTAAACTCTTCTACCAGATTTAGAAACTCTTGTAACTTCGTTAATAACAGTTTTACCGCTATCATCATATTTTAAAACTACACTTATTGTTTTTTTGTTATTTTGACCATCAACAACTTTAAAGCTCTCGATGTATCCTTTGTTTTGTAACACACCAAGCAATGCCTCAACAGTGTTAGAATGTAGTAGTGTAGTAACTTCTAGTTTTCTAAGACTTGCATTTCTGATTCTCGTTAGTGCATCAGCAATCATATCATTTACCATAAATTTCTCCTACCAACTTGCTTTTCTAACACCAGGAATTAATCCCTCGTTAGCCATTTTTCTTAAACATACTCTACAAAGTCCAAAATCTTGATATACTGATTTTGGTCTTCCACAAACAGAACATCTTGTATATGCTCTTACTGCAAACTTAGGCTTTCTTTGAGCCTTTGCTATCATAGACTTTTTAGCCATTATTCTCTTCCTTTACTAAATGGAATTCCCATTAGCTCTAATAATCTATAAGCTTCTGTGTCGTTTTGCGCAGTTGTAGCTATAGAGATATTCATACCGTGTGTTTTGATAATATTATCATAAACTACTTCTGGGAACATAAGTTGCTCGTTTAGACCGAAGCTAAAGTTACCTCTACCATCAAAACCATTTCTGTTTAGACCTCTAAAGTCTTTTACTCTTGGTAAAGCAACAGAAACTAATTTGTCCAAAAACACATACATGTTATCACTTCTTAAAGTAACTTTGATACCAACTGGCATACCTTCTCTTACTTTAAATCCAGCAACTGATTTTTTAGCTATGATAATTTGAGCTTTTTGACCAGCTATCAAAGAGATAGTGTCAGCCATATTTTGCATCAATTTATTATCTTTCATAGCCTCACCAGCACCAACAGAGATTACAACTTTCTCTATTTGTGGTGTAAGCATTTTGTTTTTTGGGAACTCAGCTTCAAGAGCAGGTTTAACAACAGCTTTATATTTATCAAATAATCTTGTTGCCATAATTAAGCTCCTTCTACTTTTGCTACATTAGAGATATCTATTGGCATCTCTTTATTGATAAATCCACCGTCTGGATTTTTTTCTTGATCTGGTTTGATAGCTTTTTTAGCTATTTTACAACCCTTTACAAGTACTTTCATATCTTTAGGCATAACTTTGATAACTTCACCAGTTTTACCTTTGTCATCTCCAGCGATAATTTTTACAGTATCACCTTTTTTAATTTTTAATTTAATAGCCATTATAATACCTCCGGAGCAAGTGATACGATTTTCATAAAGTTTGCATATCTAACTTCTCTTGCTACTGGTCCAAATATACGAGTACCAATTGGCTCTCTTTTTGCATCAAGAATAACTGCAGCATTGTCATCGAATCTGATTAAAGAACCATTTTCTCTTTGAACTTCTTTGTGAGTTCTAACAACAACAGCTTTTACTACTTGACCTTTTTTTACTTTACCATTTGGGATAGCTTTTTTAACTGATGCAACAATTACATCACCAACACTTGCGTATCTTCTTTTACTTCCACCTAAAACTTTGATACACATAATTTCTTTTGCGCCACTGTTATCAGCAACATTCAATCTTGTAAAACTTTGTATCATTATTCAACTCCTCTTGCAAGGATTACATTCAATCTGTATGATTTAGTTTTTGATAATGGTCTACATTCTAATGCAGATACAGTATCTCCAACTTTTACTTCATTTTTTTCATCGTGAACTAGGTATTTTTTAAACTTTTTAACTGTTTTGTGATATTTTGGGTGTAAAACACTTCTTGTTACTAAAACTGAAACTGTTTTATCACCGCTTTTTTTTACCACTACACCTTGAATCTCTCTTTTGTGTGTATTCATGAGCCTGATCCTTATGCGTTAACTGCAGTGATAGCAGTTTGAATTCTAGCGATATCTTTTTTTACAGTTCTAAGTTCGCTAGTGTTTGTAAGTTGCATAGTTTTTAGCTTAGCTTTAAGCTCAAATAACAACACCTTTTTCTCTTTTAACGTAGCTTTTAATTCTTCTAAGCTTTTATCTTTTATCTCAGTATATTTCATTTTCACTATCCAAAGTTACGATTTTTGTTTTAAATGGTAATTTATGCATAGCCAATGTTAACGCTTCTCTTGCTAACACATCATCTACACCTGCCATCTCAAAGCAAATTCTTCCAGGTTTGATATTCATTACCCATTTATCTACTGAACCTTTACCTTTACCCATCCTAGTTTCTAGTGGCTTAGCAGTAAGAGGTTTGTCTGGGAATACCATTATCCAAACTTTACCAGTTCTTTTTACTTTTCTTGTCATTGCAATCCTAGCAGCTTCAATCTGTCTAGAATCAATTCTTCCGTGTTCAACAGCTTTAACACCAATATTACCGAATGCTAATGAGTTTCCTCTTGTAGCTTCGCCTCTATTTCTGCCTTTCATCTGTTTTCTATATTTAGTTCTTTTTGGCATTAACATGATTATTTACCTCTTTTATTCATAGTAGGTTTTCTCTTTTTAGCCGCATTGTTATTAGCAGGAGTTTCACGTTCTGGTTGAATACCTTTTGCAAGTACTTCACCTTTGAAAATCCAAACTTTTATACCAATACATCCATAAGTAGTATGTGCTTCAGCAAACCCATAATCAATTTTAGCTCTTAAAGTATGAAGAGGAACTCTACCTTCAAGATACCATTCAGTTCTAGCCATCTCAGCGCCACCAAGTCTACCAGATACTGATACCTTAATACCTTTAGCACCAGATTTTAGAGCGTTTTGCATAACTCTTTTCATAGCTCTTCTAAATGCAACTCTTCTTTCTAATTGTTGAGCAACATTTTCAGCAGCAAGTTGAGCAGAAGTTTGTGGTTTTCTCTCTTCTTTGATGTTAACAGTAATTTCTTTACCTAAAAGTGTAGAAAGTGCATTTTTAAGTTTTTCAACATCCGCACCTTTTTTACCAATAATGATACCAGGTCTAGCAGCAACAACAGTTACTCTAACTTTTTTAGCAGTTCTTTCAATTAATGTTTGAGAAACACCAGCATAGTAAAGTTCTTTTTTGATGTATTTTCTAACTTTATGATCTTCAGCTATATTTTCTGGCATTTTACTAAAAGTTGGAAACCATCTTGATTCCCAATTTCTGTTTATTCCAAGTCTTATTCCAATTGGACTAACTTTTTGACCCATTACTTCTCTCCTTTAACTGGTGCTACTTCAACAATAATGTGAGAAGTAGGTTTTAGTTTTGGTGTTGCTCTTCCTCTAGCTCTTGGCATAAATCTTCTTAAAACTGAAGCTTTATCAACTCTACAACTAACAACTTCTGCTTCATTAGCTTCTAAACCTGCATTTGCAACAGCAGAAGCAATTACTTTAGATATTATGTTAGCAGCTTTGTTTGGAGTAAACTCTAAGCTTGCAATTGCAAGTTCACAATTCATACCTTGAACTTCTCTAGCAACTAGTCTAGCTTTAATAGGAGAAAGTCTTATAAATTTTAGTACAGCTCTACTCATATTATCCTACCTTTTTTTGCACAGTGCCTTTGTGCCCTTTAAATAATCTAGTTGGTGCGAACTCACCTAGTTTATAACCAACATGATTTTCAGTTATTGAAACTGGTACGAATACTTTACCATTATGCACAGTAAAAGTAAGCCCTATCATATCAGGTAAAATAGTACTTCTTCTTGACCAAGTTTTAATTGGTTTTTTATCACCACTTGATTGCGCTTTTAAAACTTTTTTCATTAGATGTCCATCAACGAATGGACCTTTTTTTATTGATCTTGCCATATAATTACCCTACTTCTTTCGTCTTGAGATGATAAGTTTATCACTAGCTTTTTTCTTTCTAGTTTTATAACCTTTTGTAGGCATACCCCATGGAGTTACAGGATGTCCAGATGAACCAGTTTTACCTTCACCACCACCATGTGGGTGATCTATAGGGTTCATTGCTGCCCCTCTAGTTTGAGGTCTAATACCCATATGTCTTGAACGTCCAGCTTTACCTATTACCATATTGATATAGTCTTCGTTTCCTACAACACCAATAGTTGCCATATTAACACCAAGAACTTTTCTCATTTCACCACTAGGTAATCTCATGATTACATACTTTTCTTCTCTACCCATTACCTGAGCATAGCTTCCAGCACTTCTAGCAAGTTGAGCACCTTTACCTGGTTTTAATTCAATATTATGAACCATTGTACCAACAGGGATACTCATAAGTTGCATAGCATTACCTGGTTTGATATCAAGACCACTAACTGCAGAAGATATAACATCACCTACATTTAAGCCTTTTGGTTGAATAACATATCTTTTGTCACCATCAACATAGTTAACTAAACAAATTCTACAGTTTCTATATGGATCGTACTCAACAGTAGCTACTGTTCCAGGGATTCCTAACTTATTTCTTTTAAAATCTATAATTCTATATAGTTTTTTTGCACCCGCTTGTTTATGTCTGCTTGTGATTCTTCCGTTACTATTTCTACCAGCTGCTGCTTTTACTCTTACAAGTAAAGATCTTACAGTTGGTTTTGAAGTAATATCTGAAGTATCCAATACACTCATAAATCTTCTAGCTGGTGTAATTGGTCTAAATTTTTTGATAGCCATCCATTACCCCTTAAGCTGATAGGTTCGCGATTGCCGCGCCCTCAGGAAGTGTTACATAGAACTTTTTGAAATCAGCTCTCTTACCAACTCTTCCTCTGAATTTTTTTACTTTACCATCTTGTCTTAAAGAATTAACTTTTGATGGAGTTACACCAAAATACTCTTTGAAAACTTCTTTTAAACCGTTTTTTGTCATTTTAGGTGAAGTTTGAACAACTATTACACCATTTTCTTGAAGCTCTATAGTTTTTTCTGTATAGAGGATTGATTTGATATCTGTAATATCTGCCATATTATTTCTCCCCTGTTAAACTATCAAATACTGCTTTTTCAATCACTACAGAGTGAAATACAGACATCCAATAAGCGTTTAATTCTTGTTTTTCAACTACATAACAATTTGGAACATTTCTAAATGCCAAATATGTTTTTTCATCTAATAAGTCAACAACTACCAAAGTACTTCTTTGGTTTAGTTTTGTAACTATTGCCATTGCATCTTTAGTTTTACCTGATTCAACAGTTAAAGCGTCAAGAATAAATAAAGTTCCTCTTTGAGCTTGTGCATTAAGAGCAAATTTTAAAGCTAGTACTTTTTGTTTTTTATTAACTTTTTGCTCATAATTTCTTTTTGTTGGTCCAAAAATTGTACCCCCACCTACGAATAATGGTGATCTCATAGAACCCCATCTAGCACCACCGCTACCTTTTTGAGCTTTAGGTTTTTTACCACCACCGCTTACTTCGGCTCTTGTTTTACTTCTCGCAGTATTTGATCTCAAAGACGCAAGATACGATTTTACATATAAATATAAATTGTGAGAATTTATACTATCATAAGCTGAAGGAAGTTCTACATTTCCAGCTGCTTCAAATTTTTCGTTTAATATTACTGCTTTACTCATTTAGCAATCCTTACTCTACCTAATGCACCATTTGGTCCACTTACTGAACCTTTTAGTACTAAAACACCACTTGCTGGATCAAATGAAACAACTTCATTAGAAACTGTTACTGTTTCATAACCATACTGACCTGGCATTTTTTTACCTGGTTGTACACGTCCTGGCCATTCGCAGTTACCAATAGAACCAGTTCTTCTACCCATTCTATGTCCGTGAGAAGCTCTACCACCAGCAAAGTTCCATCTTTTTACAACACCAGTAAAACCTCTACCTTTTGTTCTGAAAGTTGCTTTAATTTGAGCACCTTCAACCAAAAGTGAAGTATCAACATCACCTGCTTCAGTATTTGAAGTTTTAACAGTAGCGAATCTATTAAATTCTTTGCTAAGGTTATATTTAGCTTGTTGTCCAGCTGTTGGCTTATTTAAAGACTTACCTTTATTATATGCCACTAACGCTTTTCCATTTTCTAAAACTTCACATACTTTTGTATCTATAAGCTTTAAAAGTGTAACAGGAACACTTGGAACAGATATTGTTCTGCTCATACCGATTTTTTCAACTATGAATTCCATCCATTACCCCTTATTATGCTTGACCCATTGATCTAACTTCTACGTCAACTTCAGGAGCAAGATCAAGTTTCATTAAAGAATCAACAGTATCTGGAGTTGCAGAGATTATATCAATCATTCTTGAATGAACTCTGATTTCAAACTGCTCTCTACTGTCTTTATTAACATGTGGAGATCTAAGCACTGTATATCTTCTGATTTTAGTTGGCAAAGGAATTGGTCCTACCAACTCTGCACCTGTTCTTTTAACAGCTTCTACTATAGAAGCAACTGAACGATCTAGAACTCTATGATCGTATGCCTTTAATTTTAATCTAATTTTTTCCATTTTTACCTCTTTAAAGAACTCATCAAGTCCATAATTCTTGTCTTCAAAAACTACACTTGACATCAAACATGGACGCGGATTATAGCTAATTTTTAATATAAAGTCAATAGATTGGGGTGTTTTAAAGGGAAAAAAGGAATTTTATTTCCTTTTTATAAGGAAGACTAGTCTTCAGTAAAGAATTCTTTTTTCATATTATTTACGAGTTGTTGAACTTTTTCTTGATCTGCTTTATTTGTATTTTGTTCAAGGATCTTATTTAAATTAGGATGAAATTTTCTTAAAAACTCTAATATATAATTACCTTTCCTGTAAGGATTATTGATTTGTGAATCATGATCTATTAAAACTTCTACAAAATCATAATACCCTAAAAATGCTGCATAATTAATCGGAAGTACTCCAAATTTATCAGGTTGATTTATAAGTTTTTTATTGTAAGAATAGATTAGTTTAAATATTTTGATTCTATTTTTCCATACACTATTGTGTATATAATTTCTTCCTCTATTATCAATTGCATTTAAATCAGCTTTTGCATTTATCAATATTTTTATAGTTTGTTCATCATTATCTAAAATTGCTTTATGAAGTACAACACCTCCATAATTATCTCTTGCATTTATATCAACACCAATACTTATAATATTTTTTAAAGTTTCAAAATACTCTTTCTTATCTGCTTCTCTCATACTTTCTTTATGTGAACCAATGAACTTATATATTACATTCAAACCATCATGACTTAATTGATTGATATCTGCACCATATTTTATAAGCAATCTTACAATTTCAATATTACCAAGCATAAGGGGTTCAAAAAAGTATGGGTCATTTTTAGAATTTAATTGTCTTAAATTAACTTCTGCATTATATAATATTTCTTTTAAGACAACTTGATAATCACCATCATCAATTATTTCTTTTCGTTCATCTCTACTTAAATGAATTTTATTTTTTAGATATAAATCTGCATTTATTAGTTTTTCTACTATGGTTTGATTGTTAATATCAGCAATATTGACATTTGCTCCAAAATCTAGTAGCATAATTAATTCACTATTATAATTTTTTCCGAGCATTGCAATAATAGAAAGAGTACTTTTCCCATCTTTTGTTATATTATTTGGGTCTACATCATTTTTTAGTAAAAACTTTAATAGTTGTGTATTCTTTCCTTTAACAGCAATTGTTAATAAATTGTCATCTTTTGAATTCCATAGAGTTGTATTTACTTTTTTATCCAGCAAAATATCTAATATCTCATATAAAATAGCAATACGGTTAGGATTCTTATTTTCATGGTACAATTTATTTATATGACTCACTATTTTAAAAATCAAAGTATTTTTTTTTGAATCTAGTTGTTCTAAATCAAATCCAAGTTCCAGTAAATATTCAAAATAGTTTATAGATAATGATTGAGATTTAATATAGTAAAATAAAACATTTTTGTTATTACTATCTAAGGCTTTAATATCAAGTCCTTTTGAAAGCAGTGCTATTAAGATTTCTTTATTTGAATAAACAGATTCTAAAAATAAAAGTGTTTTCCCATCTATGTCTTTTTGGTTGATATCTAAGGTATTGATTTTTAAGAGATCATTGATTATTCTAATATTTCCATTTGATGCCGCATAAAAAAATAAATTCTGACCTTTTAAATCTATAATATTTAAATCTTTTGTAATATCTTTTAAAATATAAAATATCTCTTCTTTATCTGCTGTGATTGATTCTGCTAATGCATTTTTCCCTTGATTATTGATAATATCAACATTAGCATTTAAAGATAATAGTTTTTTTACAGTATCTACACTACCACTCATTGCAGCTATCATTAATGGTGTAAAACCATTATTATCAATGGCATTAATATTAACACCTTTTTTTATAAGCCAAGATACAGCTTCAACTTTATTTTGATTGACTAATTGATGTAATAAAGTTTTTCCATCTTGTGTTTTTTGCTTTATATCAATATGGGAAAGCATATTATTTACTTTAGTTTCATCAAAAGATTCTTTTTTGAGTTCAACTAACAAATCTTGTAATGTACTCTTCTTAAATATGCCAAGCATTTATTATTACCTTAAACAAAAAATTATTTTTATAAATTATGTAATTTTATCACAATAGTACTTAAGTATTAACTTTTAACAAGTCCAGCTTCTTTTAAAAATATACTAGGAACATAATCTTGCTTTTTTATTTTATCATATTTTGCGTAACTTAGATACAAAATATCTTTTGCCCTTGTCACTGCAACATAAAAAAGTCTTCTTTCTTCATCAAGTGATCCCCCTTTACTCATCAGCTTTCTATTTGGAAATCTCCCATCAGCTAAGTCAATAATATATACTTCAATAAATTCCAAACCTTTACTAGCATGAACGCTAAGTAAGTTTACACCATCACCTTGACTCATCTCACTGCCACCTAAAACCATAGAGTTTATGAATTTTTGTGTATTGCTATAATGGGTTGAAAGATTTTTAAGAAGTGCTACTTTTCTATCAATTCTTTGTTTTGACTCAAATTGCATACTTTCATCAATATTACCATCTTTTAATGTTGCTCTTTTTTTTGATATGGTTTCTTTTATATGACCAAAGAAGTCACTTTTATGAATATGTTCTATCAATGAAGCTGGTAGTTTTATCCTTTTTAACTCTTTTAAGAGTCTATAAAAACTATAAATATATATTGCTCCATCTACATTTAATTTTGGATGCTTTAAAACTGGATTCGATAAAAATCCCTCTTCAAAATCCAAATCTTTAAATCTCCTAACACTACCTAATTCAAAAAAGTCATCAAATAATCCTAATTGAATATTTTTTACTTGTGCTGTATTAAAAGGGTTTTTGATTTCCGTATCAGGATGAAGTAGTCCTTGATGAATATCACCGTTGCCAAGTTTCAATAAAGCTTCAAATATCTCTTTTGATATAGTTTTTCCTATACCTTTGCCATATTCTAATGTATGGATAAAAGCCATCATATCATTTGGATTTACAAGCAAGAAAACCACATCCAAAATGACCTTAACCTCTTTTGCATCAAAAAAGCTATTCCCACCTTTTCTCTTAGATGGAATTCCATATTCTCTCAAAGTTGCTTCAATACCATCTGCAGTAGAGTTATTTCTATAAATAATAGCTATTTCATTGTGTGGTGTTGTTGATTTTTTTATATTTTGTGCTATATAATCATATTGACCAAATGACTCATCAAAAACCAATAACTTTGGTAAATAAAAACCCTCTTTTCTAACTACCTCTAAAGCTTTGTCATATATTCTTACATTGTTTTGTATTACTTTATTGGCAAGTTCAAGTATAAGCCTAGTGGAGCGATAATTTTTATTTAATGTAAATACACTAGCCCCTTGATATTTTTGGGTAAATGTACTAATGATTGATATATCAGAACCATTAAAGGCATAAATAGACTGGTCATAATCACCAACACAAAAAAGTGACTTTGGACGAAACCCATCTAAAATTTTACTTTGTAGCGGATTGGTATCTTGGTATTCATCTACTAATATTTCTTCAAATTTTAAAATCTCTGATTCATCTTCACTATTTAAAACTTCAAGCATTCTTGTAAGCAAATCATCAAAACTAGCATATCCATAAGTTTTTTTTAACTCATTAAATTCTAAAACCACATCATCATAAATCAATGAATACAATTCATGTTCACTATTTTTTTCTTTAATCCACTCCATAAAAGATTGATTATTGTTGCTATTTAAATATAAAGAATACATATCATACAAATATCCACCATCATAAGGGCTAGAACTATTCCTATCCATAAAAACTCTTTTTTCATATACACTCTTGAACAAAGTTTTTAATTCATTTGGTTGTTTTAGAGTTAAAGGAATATTTAGTTCTTTTAATAGCTTATAACTAACAGAGTGAAAAGTACCTGCTACTATCTCTTTTGCTGTTGCTTGTCCAAAATATTTAGCAACCCTTGTAATCATCTCACTTGCAGCTTTGTTGGTAAATGTTAGGAGTAATATCTTACTTGGACTTATCCCACTATTTAACATATAAGCAATTCTTCCAACAATAGTGGAAGTTTTTCCAGTTCCAGCACTGGCAATTATTAGGTTATGCCCTTTTTGACAACTCGCAGCTGAGAGTTGTTCAGCATTTAGATTATTTAATGGCATAAAAACCTTTGACTAAAACTAATGCCAATATTGAAACAATAATAATACTTGCTCCACTACTCACATCGTAGAAATAAGAAAAAACAAGTCCACAAATAGTAAATACAACTGCAAGAAGTGAACTTAAAATCATCATACTAGACAATCTATTTACAAAATTCTCGGCTATAAAAGTAGGTATTGTTAAAAGTGCAATAACCAATATAAGCCCAACTACTCTAATAGCTGCTACAATTGTAAGTGCTGCTAAAAGGAGCATCAATGTATAAAATATTTTTACACTAATTCCTCTAAGCGTTGCAAACTCTGGGTCATAAGAAACTGCTAGTAATTCTTTATAAAAGAGTATTACAATACCTACAATTAAAATATCAACAATAAATATAAACCAAATATCGGCGCTACTTACTGCCAAAATTGAACCAAATAAATAGCTCATCAAATCGACATTATATCCAGGTGTCATATCTACTAGTATTATACCAATAGCCATCCCACCAGCCCAAATGACACCAATTAAAGCATCCAGTCTTTCACGCTTTCTCAAAGTCAAAAACGCTATAACACCAGCACATAAAAGTGCAAAAACTGTAGTACCCAAAAGTATAGGAAGCCCAAAAAATATAGCAATACCAATTCCACCATAGCTACTATGAGCGATTCCGCCAGCTAAGAATGTCATTTTATTTACGACTATTAATGAACCAACAATTCCTACTGCAATTGCTATGAGTACGCCAGAGAGCAAAGCATTTTGGATAAATGTAAATTGTAACATATCAAACATGGCTACATCCACAAGTGTGATTGTCTGCAAGACCTAGCAAAAGTTCCACCTCACATAAGTGACCATTTTTCATAACTTCAATATTTTTTGTAATTTGTGATAAATTATGATAAACCAAAGTTTTATTGATATATGCTACATTTTTAGCATATCCTAAAGAAACTGATATGTCATGAGTTATTACTACAATTGCAATATCTTGATTTAATTCTTTTAAAAGATTATAAATATCTTTTTGACCCTGTACATCTATATTTGCCGTTGGTTCATCAAGTAAAATGATTTTGGGCATTTGCACCAATGCTCTTGCTATAAAAACCCTTTGTCTTTGTCCACCTGAGAGTTCACCTATTTTTTTATTACTAAATTCACTCATACCCACTAATTCCAAAGCTTTCAAAGCACCATCAAGTTGTTGTTTTTCATATCCAAAAAGACTAAACTTATAAGCATACCCCATCAGTACAGCTTCAAGTGCAGTAATTGGAAAATCAAGATTTAAATTTGTATTTTGCGGAACATACCCTATTTCATTAATCTGATATTTATGTTTTATAGTACCACTACTTGGATTTAAAATCCCAAGCATTAGTTTAAAAAGTGTAGATTTACCACCACCGTTTGGACCAATTATTGCTAAAAAATCTTTTTCTTCTATATTTAGTGAAACTTTTTCTAAGGTAGTGGCGGTATCATAATTAAATGTTAGATTGTTTATCTCAATTATATTCATTTGCGGATTATACTATTTTTTTAGTAATAAGCTGATAAACTAACTTTAGTTTAATTAATTGGGTGTACTTAATTCCCTGATTTCATAACTAAGTGCTTGTTTTGTAAAATCTATTGAATACACAAACAAAGTTTTTACTAGTGGATTTATTTTTACATTGTTTTCATCAACCACATCAAATAGTTTCAATTCTATTACTTCACTCACTTGTGTATCTTTTGGAGTGATTACCATAGAGATTGGTTTAAGTGCTTTTATCATATTTAAAGTCAATTTATAAATTTTAGGTTCTAATCCACCTAAAATATCACCATCTTTATCTTCTTTTTCAATTGCATGAAACAATAAAGTAAGATTTTCTTTAAATATTGCCTTATCCCAACTAATTTTTCCTTTTGAATAATAAAACACACAACTCTTATTTAAAAGTGGATGTGGTTTTGCTGCTTTTATCTCTTCAATAAGTTGTAAAAAAAAGTTTTTCCCACCAAATCTCATAGCATCTGCTAACATTATTTTATGTATTTCTTGTTTTGTAGCAACTGGTAATTTATTAAAATTCATATTTCTCCGATTATTTTATTGTGATTATACCACAAATTAATTTTATATTAAAACTTTTGCATTTTTATTATTGATTTTTTTGAGTTCCATATCGATAAATTTATATTTATCTTGCCGTTGTTTAAAAGCCAATGTACTTTTTCTTCCATTTTCAACAAATATTTCATATATCATAAATCCATTCTCACTCATTGTAAGTCTTACATTTGTAGCTATTGAATAAGTTGTCAATATACCATCAGTATTTATAAGATTTGAAATTAGATGAAAATAGCTCATATTCCAAAGCTCATAATTTACATCACTACTAAAAGCATCTTGATACACTATATCTATATTATTTAAATTTTGTATATATTCTCTTGCATCTGTGCAAGATACCTCTATTTTATGAAACTCATCTTCATAAAATAGATTGTTTGAGACTTCTAAGATTATATGTTTTATTTCATCAAATTCTTTTGGATAGGAAAAATTCTTAAGATTTTTTATAAGCTCACCATCTAGTTCTGGGGAAAAAAATTCTATTTTCTTTGGATGTTTAGATTTTATATTATGAAGTATTGTCAAAAATGTATTATAACCAAGCCCAAAACAAATATCTAGTATTCTAAGTGTATCTTTTTTTTGATGATGCTTAAATGCTGGGAGAATATGTTTTTGTAATGATTCTTGGATAGCTCCATCTTTTATACTATGATATGCCTGATTATATTTTGTACTAAAAAGTGTATTTGAGCCATCAGATGTTTCAACTATTTCTATAATCCACTTCCCCACTTATGCATTTTTTTGCCACATACTAAATAAAAATTATCAAAAATATCTATCTCATTTATTGCCAAAAAATCATAACTGTCCAATAAATTTTTTAATGTAAAAGCATCTATAGAATTTTGTTTACTTGATATTAATATAATATTTGCAGAATTTTCTAATGTATGATAAATTTCTTCGAGGAGATATGCATTTGAATGATCAATAACATCACATAAAACTGCATATTCAAATGCTCTAGGTCTTAGCCTAAAGCCACTTTGAGCCAACTCATTGTTATAAATGAGTTCTTTAATTCTAGGATTAATATCTTTTAAAAATTCTTGTAGTACTATAGTAAAATCAGGTAAATGATTTTGAACTATCAGGACTCTAAGTTCTGGAGATTTTTTAATCAGTGCTTGAAAAAACTCAATTGATTGTTTAGTCATCACATCCACATAATAAAGAATCATCAAGCTTCAAGTCATCATTACTAGCTATGCTAATACCATCTTTAATTATCTTTTTTGCTATTTTTTTAGCACTTTTAAGTGAATGCATTGCATAAGTTCCACACTGATAAACATTGAGTTCTGGAATATCTTTTTTACTTTTGACAGTCAAGATATCCACCATAGATGCCAACCATGCCTCAGCAACAGTAGATGATTCTGGTGTACCTATCAAACTCATATAAAATCCAGTTTTACATCCCATAGGTGAAATATCAATAATTTCAACACCATTACCATTCAAATGATCTCTCATAAAACCAGCAAACAAATGCTCAAGAGTATGAACACCTTTTGAACTCATTTTGTCAATATTTGGTTTACAAAATCTTAAATCATAAACAGTAATCAAATCACCCTTTGGTGTGGTCATAGTCTTAGCTACTCTTACACTTGGAGCTGACATTTTTGTATGATCTACTTTAAAACTATCTAGTAATGGCACGAAAACTCCTTAAAAAACTAATAACTAATAATGAACAACTAATAACTATCGTATTCGCTACGCTCATAATTTTCCAATTGTGACAAAGTCACACATAAATTATTAATTATTAGTTGTTAATTATTAATTAAAAAAAGCCCAAAAGGGCTTTTTTTATACTCTCGCTTCTTCTCTTCTTTGTAAATAATCCCACTTAGCATCTACTCTTTTTTGCCATTCATCTATTATATACTCATATTGTGGTTTAAATAAATGTTTAAACCTTGGTTGGAATGCTAAATAGTCTCTTACAGGTATTACATTTTTTGGTCTGTAAGTAATATTTAATTCTGTTCCATTAATAATTTCATAAAGAGGGAAAACCAAAGAATCAACCGCTAAGTCACTTGCTTCAACAGTTTTATGCATCGGAAACTTCCACTCAGTAGTACATGCACTCATTGCATTTATAAATACTGGACCTTCTGTTGCAAATCCTGTTTGAATTTTTTTAACCATGTCTTTCCATTTATTTGGAGCAACTTGTGCAACATATGGAGCGCCATGAGCTGCCATAATAGCTAGCATATCTTTTTTATTTTTTTTCTCACCATAAGATGTACTTCCAGCTGGAGAAGTAGTTGCACTAGCACCTATTGGAGTAGATGAACTTCTTTGACCACCTGTATTTGCATAAACTTCATTGTCTAAACAAACATACATCATATCATGTCCTCTTTCAAAACATCCACTTATCCATTGAAAACCAATATCATAAGTTGCACCATCTCCACCAAAAGCTACAAACTTTGGATCTTTTTGATTAGGATCTAATCTTCCTTTTCTTTTGAGTGCTTTATGCATAGACTCTGCACCAGCAACTGCTGTACTTGCATTCTCAAAGCCAATGTGAATCCATGAGCAATCCCATGAAGTATGAGGATAAATAGCAGTACAAACTTCAAGACATCCTGTTGCAGCACTTACCACAAGATTGTCATTTGTAGCATTTAAGATTTCTCTTACTATAATAGAGTGAGCACACCCTGGACATAAAACATGGGCACCTTCAAATCTCTCAGCAGCTGTTGAAAACGATTTTAAATTCTTTATCTCTTTTTGATTACTCATATTTAGTCCTTATACATTATAAAAGCCAAGTTCTGGCCCTCTAACACCGACAAATCTTTGAAGTGGTCCATTTCTTTTTCCACTTTTTGCATCTTTGTCAAGTTCTCTATAGATATCACAAAGTATAGCTATAGTCATATCTCTTCCACCTAATCCGTATATTATATTACTCATAACTGGACGAGCTGGAGTATTAAATAATGCTCCACTTACTTCATTGAATAACATACCAACAGTTCCACCAGGTGCGCTTCTATCCATACATGCAATAGCTTTTACATTTTGCAATGCAGATGCCAATTCTTCAAGAGGGAAAGGTCGTATTACTCTTGGTGCAATAATTCCAGCTTTTATTCCTTCATTTCTCATTTGATCAGCAGCAATCTGTGCTGATTCATAAGTAGTACCAAGTGCAACAATTACAACCTCAGCATCTTCTAGTTTATATGTTTCTACTCTATTATATTTTCTACCAGTTAATTGCTCAAACTCGGCAAATACTTCATCTATTACTTTTGTAGAACCCATCAATGCAGAATGTTGTTTAGCCTTATGTTCAAAGTGCCAATTTTCTTCAGTTTGAACACCATGAGTTACAGGCTTAGAAAAATCAAGCATTGAATTTACTGCTTTATAAGCACCAACAAAATCACATGCTGTTTTATCATCAAGTACATTTACATTTTGTGCAGTATGTGAACACATAAACCCATCTTGATTTACAATTACAGGTAATCTTACATCTAAGTGTTCACCAATTTTAAATGAGCATAAAGTCATATCATATACTTCTTGTGGAGAAAAAGAACAAATATTAATCCACCCACTATCACGCCCAAGATACATATCAGAATGGTCTCCATTTACATTTAATGGAGCTGCTAATGCACGATTTACTTGCATTAATGTTATAGGTAATCTCATACCACTAGCTTGATAAAGTACTTCTATCATAAGTGCAAAACCTTGACTTGAAGTCGCAGTAGCGACTCTTCCACCAGCTGCTGCTGCACCAACACAGGCACTCATAGCAGCATGTTCACTCTCAACCATAACAAACTCACCATCAATAAAACCATTTGCATGAAATCCTGCATAATTTTCAACTGTTGGAGTAGATGGAGTAATAGGATATGCTGCAACTACATCTATATCAGCTTGTCTAAAAGCTTGAGCTGCCGCCATATTACCATCCCAAACTTCTACAGTGTCTAGTTCCATAATCTTCTTATTCATAATTACTCACCTTTTGTTTTTTGAGGCCATTGTGTAAGTGCCTCTTCATTTTTTTCTTGTTCTGCAAACATTAAAAGTGATTTTGGATTTGTTGGACAAACTTCCACACAAATTCCACATCCTTTACAGTGGTCATAATCTACACCAACCATTTTTTTGTCTCTTGAAATAATAGAAGTATCTGGACAGTATAGCCAACAATTTTGGCAATCTATACAAAGTTCACTATTCCAAACTGGTTTATAAACTCTCCAATCTCCCACATAAGCCATCTTAGAGTTTGTTTCACTATAATGTCTATCTTCTGGCAAAACTTCCGCTACATTGTAATTGATATCACCTTCAAATGAATATAAAGCAGCACCAATTACTAGCTCATCCCAACCCATCTCTTTTATAGTTTTAGTATTCATTCCAAACTCCTATCTAACTTCATTATATGCACGCTCTATTGCGATCATATTTGCATCAATTATATTTTGAGGAAGTTTACCTAGTACTTTTTTCATTGCATTTTGGAAATACTCTAAATCAAACATACCATCAACTTTCATTAAAGCACCTAGTACTGGGGTGTTAGGTATTGGTTTACCAATAGTCTCTGTTGCTATCCCTATACAATCAACCACAAAAACTCTATCCTCTTTTCCTTTTAATGCTGGGATTAAAGGAATTAATTTATCTTTTTCAAGATGTGTCGTGATTATGTATTTAGTAGTATCTTTTTCATTTGCTGTAATATTATCAGTAAATGCAAGACCTGGGTCAATAATCAACACATAATCTGGTCTCATGTACTTTTCATGATTTAATATAACACTATCATCAATTCTATTGTACGCAGTCATCGAAGCACCTCTTTTTGCAGATCCATAAAAGGCAAATGCTTGTACTTGCTTTCCTGTTTTTGCAATAACTGAGCCAAGACCTTTTGCTCCTGTTACAGCTCCTTGACCAGCACGGCTGTGCCATCTAATTTCTAGCATTTTTGCTCCTAAAAATTTATTTATTACCAACACTTACCACATCTAACTATATGAAATATGCGATAATTGCTTAATAATCCAACCCTATAGAGATGGCTTGTAGACACACTAATTTTTGTCTGCTCAATTTTATGTAAAAAGAGCTTAGAAAATACTTTGACAAAAAAGTAATATCTACAAAATTATAACAAATTATGAAAATTTCTTATGTTATTGACCGCTTCAAGTGTATCATTGCATATAAATGACGAATATTCTTCTAATTCTTCTTTTGTTCCATAACCACTCAATACTCCAATACATTTAATTCCTGCACAATTTGAAGCAATCAAATCTAACTTTGTATCACCAATCATCCAAATATCAAATTGATTAATATTTAGCTTCATCTTATCCATAGCTTTATGAATTGGCTCAGGGTGTGGTTTTGGATTTTGCACATGTTCTCGTCCTACTAAACACTCAAAATAATGGTCAATTTTCAAATGTTTTAAAAGTGGCTGAGTGTACAAAGCTGTTTTTGTTGTTACAATTCCTAATCTTGCAAAACTTGATGCTAATTCTAAACTCTCTTTTGCATTTTGTAGTAAAAAAGTTTGTGCACATGATATATCTCTGTATCGTAACTTATATTCGTCAACAAATAAACTTGTAAATTTTTCATCTACCCCTAAGCTTTGAAACATAATATCAAGTGGATACCCGATAAGCTTTTTTATATCATCAACCAATACAAGTCTATCAAATTTTTGTTTTTCAAATACATAATAAAATGTTTCTACAATAGCATCAGTAGAATCTATCACTGTCCCATCTAAATCAAATAATATAACTTTTTCCAAATATTTTCCTTATAAAGTTAATCTAAGCATTTATATAATAACATTAAACAATTGAAAACAAAATAAATCAGTGAAGTGAATGAAATGAATAAATCTATTCTTAAAGGTATTACAATCTTATATGCTGAAGATGAAGATGATTTAAGAATTAATACTGGTAAAATCCTAGATGTTGCTGCAAAACAAGTTTTTCAAGCTAGCAATGGAGCAGAAGCATATGAAATTTTTTTAACCAATAAAGATAATATTGATTTGATTGTAACAGATATCAATATGCCAAAAATGTCTGGTCTCTCACTTATAGAAAAAATACACGAAGTAAAACCAGATATTCCTTGCATTATAACAACGGCTTATAATGAAACAGAATTCCTACATCGTGCAATTAATTTAGGTGTTATTGGGTTTGTTTTAAAGCCACTTGATTTATACAAACTAATCGAAACTTGTATTAAGGCTGTAACACCAATTATTTTAAGGCAAGAACTTATAAATAAAAATGAAGAGTTATTACAATTAAATAAAGAACTTGAAGCAAAAGTAGCACTCAGAACTCAAGAGCTTGAAACTTTGGCAAATACTGACCCACTAACTGGTATTTCAAATAGAAGAGATTTCTTCAATAAAGCAAATACGCTACTTGTAAATGCAAAATATGACATTTATGCAACAATGCTAGACCTTGATAAGTTTAAAGTACTAAATGATACATATGGACATGCTTTTGGTGATATAGTACTAAAAAAAATTACTTCATACATCAAGCTATCTTTGAGAAATGAAGATATATTTGGAAGAATGGGTGGTGAAGAATTTGCAATCTTATGTGAATGTGAATCACGAGAAAATTTTATGAAACAAATGGATAATATAAGACAAGGTGTAGAAGCTATTGATTTTGAAAATGATGGGAAAATAATTCATGTTACAATAAGCTTTGGAATAGCTCATAAAGAAGATGATGAAGATATAGATTCTTTGCTCGCTCGTGCAGATGATGCACTATATGAAGCTAAAGATAATGGTAGAAATACAATTATCTTTAGAAACAGAGGTTAATACCAAATTTGGATTAATCTACTTTTTCCCAATCAATTTGATTATGCCAAATACCAGTAAAAGATGGTTCTATATTTTTAATATTTTTGCTCACTGCCGTTATTGCATCTGGAATATATAAGAATATATAAGGTGAATCTTCCACAATCATAGAAAACATTTGTTTGTAAATTATTGATAGTTTTTGTTGGTCTATAACACTAATTGAGCTATCTATTAATTCATCTACTTGTGAGTTGTTATATCCTACAAAATTAAATCCACCTACCCTATCAGATTCACTATGCCAAATAGGTTTTGCATCTGGCATCAAAGACATACTCCATCCTAAAAGTACAGCATCAAAATTTCTAGGATGAACAATAGTATTCAAAAAAGCTTGCCATTCTAAAACTCTAATTTTCATGTCAATTCCAATTTTTTTCAATTGATATTGAATAATTTGTGCTGCATTTACCCTGGTATCATTGCCTGAATTTGTAACTATTTCAAAAACAAATGGATTATTCTCATCATAACCAGCCTCTTTTAAAAGCTTTTTTGCCTTAACTAAATCAACTTTTGGTGTTTCAATCTCATCATTATATGCAAATGTATTTGGTAAAAAAGGTCCTTTACAAACCTTTCCATAACCAAAAAACAATATATCTACCAACTCTTGACGATCTATTGCATATGAAAGTGCTTTTCTTATACGAATATCTTTGAATTTATCTTTTTTAAGATTAAACCCCATATATGTATAAGAAAAACTTTCTTTTGAAATGATTTGATAATTATCAAAAAAGTTTTCTTCTACTTGTCTTGAAATTTGCAATGGAGACAATCCTCCTATATCAATACTATTTTGTTTCAACATTAAAAATGTAGTATTAGCATCTGGCAAGAATTTATATAATATTCTATCTATTTTTGGTTTTTTTTCAAAATAATCTTCATTTGCTATAAGTTCAATATCTGAAGAAACTTTAAAAGAAGAGAGTTTATAAGGTCCTGTACCTATAGGATTTTTATTAAAACTTGAAGTCATTAAATCTTGTTCATCTTTTAGGATATGATATGGCAATAAACCTACCATCCATATTTCTAATGCTTTATAGTATGGTTTATGGTACTCTATTTTAATTGTAAGCTCATCAATCATAGTAACAGATTTTACTACTGCAAAACTTCCAGCAATTGATGTAAAGATTTTAGGTGAGATTATAGTTTCATAAGTAAAAATAACATCTTTTGCACTAAGCTTTTTGCCATCGTGCCATAAAACATTATCTTTTAAATGAACTATTAAAGTAGTTTCATTTTCAAAATCATATGATGATGCCAAATCTGTAACTATATTTCCATCTTTATCATATTTGAAAAGTCCATTGAAAAGCCAATTTGAGATTTCACTACTAGCACTATCGTTTGATAATATTGGATTAATCCTGCTGGGATTTGATGACATTGTAAGATTTAATTGGGATGCGTTTAAAGGGATTAAACAAAAAATAGTAATATATAAAAAATGCCAAAAAGAGATAAATCTTTTTGGCATAAAAGGAATTTTTGAGAAAGGTTCCATTATCTTTTCGAAAATTGTGGGCTTCTTCTTGCTTTTTTTCTTCCGTATTTTTTTCTTTCAACAGATCTTGAATCTCTTGTTAAAAGACCGTAAGGTTTTAAAATAGTTCTAAATTGCTCATCAAAAGCAACTAAAGCTCTACTAATACCATGTCTTACAGCACCAGCTTGAGCTGAATATCCACTACCCATTACTTTTACTTTAATATTTACAGATGTTGATTGTTTTGCAACTTCTAATGGTTGCATTACTCTTTTTTTAATAGCTTCTAAACCACCTAACCATTGATCTAATGTTTGATCATTGATTGTTAGTGTTCCAGTTCCATTTTCAAGCCATACTTTAGCTACAGCTGTTTTTCTTCTACCAGTTGCATATACTTTTGCCATTATCATTATCCTTTAATCTGTGCAGTGTGTGGATGTGTTTCACCTGCGTATACTTTAAGTTTTTTCAACATTGCATTACCAAGTTTAGTTTTTGGAAGCATCCCTCTAGTTGCTAATTTAAATAGCTTCTCAGGGTTTTTGTCAAGCATATCTGACATTTTGTGAGTTTTTGTACTACCAAAATAACCAGAGTGTGTATAATAATTTTTTGATTCTAATTTATTACCACTAAATATTGCTTTTGATGCGTTTATGATTATCACAAAATCACCACAATCAACATTTGGAGTAAAGCAAGGTTTGTTTTTGCCTCTTAAAATCGTCGCAGCTTCAGTAATAACTCTACCGAAAATCTTTCCGTTTGCATCAAGTACAATCCAATCTTTTTGGATCTCTGATGCTTTTGCCATTTTTGTAAATTTCATCTATATCTCCAGATACTTTAAGTTGAGGTGCAATAGTAGTGTAATAAAGCTTAAAAGATTCTTAATTTAAGGTTGTTTTAAAACAATTAGAAGAATTTGGTGAAAAATCTATTTTTTAAGTCAGATATAATAATAAAAAGAGGTCAATTATAGTATAATATGATTACATTTTGGTTACAAAGGGCTAATAGTATGGATATACAAACCATAGGGAAGATAAATAAAGAGACAAAGAAAGTTCAAAGTGATTTTTCAAAATTTTCTTTAGCATTACTTTTTGTTGCTGTTGTTTTTGTTTGGACATTTACAACGCACGGCACAAGTGATAACAATATATTTTTAATTTTAGGTGCTATATTTGGTGCTTACATGGCTATGAATATAGGTGCAAATGATGTTGCTAACAATGTAGGTCCAGCTGTTGGTTCTAAGGCATTGACACTATTTGGAGCTATTTTTATAGCAGCCATATTTGAAGCAGCAGGAGCCTTTATTGCTGGTGGTGATGTAGTAAAAACCATTAAAAATGGTATTATAGATCCAGCTTATTTTAGTGATCCAAATGTTTTTATATGGGCGATGGCAGCAGCACTTCTTAGTGCGGCTCTTTGGCTTAACTTTGCCACCTCAATAGGTGCTCCTGTTTCAACTACACACTCAATTGTAGGTGGTGTCATGGGTGCAGGTGTTGCTTCTGCAGGATTTGCAATAGTTGCTTGGGGAACTATGGGTAAAATTGTAGCTAGTTGGATAATATCTCCACTTTTAGGAGGGATAATAGCAGCTGGATTTTTATTTTTTATCAAAAAGAAAATAATATACAAAAAAGATATCATAAGTTCAGCCAAAAAATTTGTTCCTATTTTAATTGCAATAATGGCATGGGCATTTATTACATATATTATGCTCAAAGGTGTAAATCAAATTATAAAAATTAACTTTTTAACTGCTTCAGGTATAGGTTTAGTTGCAGCTATTGGCATATATATTTATGTAAAACCCATTATCGCAAAAAGTAGTGATAAACTATCTCCAGATAGAGCTAGTGTGAATACACTATTTAATATACCTCTTATTTTTTCTGTAGCACTTTTAAGTTTTGCACATGGTGCAAATGATGTTGCAAATGCTATTGGACCACTTGCAGCGATTCATGATGCTGTACTACATAGTAATATTAGAGGTTCTGTTGCCATTCCATTATGGGTGATGGCAGTTGGTGCTATAGGTATTGTTATTGGACTTGCCCTTTATGGTCCAAAACTTATCAAGACTGTTGGTAGCGAAATAACTGACCTTGACCAAATAAGAGCATTTTGTATTGCTATGGCAGCAGCTTTAACGGTTATTGTAGCAAGCCAATTAGGACTTCCAGTAAGTTCGACACATATAGCAATCGGCGCCGTTTTTGGTGTAGGATTTTTAAGAGAGTGGCTACATACTACAGAAAAGGTTCATTTGATTGAAACTAGAGAAAAATTCAAAAAAGACAAGAAAGAACTTCAAGAATATAATCAACAACTTGATACTCTAATTGCCTTAGAATATAAATCAAAAAATGATTATGAGCAAATAGTACTTCTACATAGAATGATTGATGATAAAGAAGAATTAGTAAAGAATGAAAAAAAAGAGTTTAAATCTGCTAAAAATGTAGAATTAGTAAAAAGAGATGCCGTGAAAAAGATAATAGCTGCTTGGCTTATCACAGTTCCAGCTGCAGCACTACTAAGTGCAGGGATTTTCTTTATGATTAAAGGGATTATGTTGTAAGTCGTTCTTCTTACGACTTACTAACACCCTTTACCTTTTTCTCCCTTTAACGCCATATCTACACTACTTATCAAATCTTTAATCTTAATAGGTTTTTTTAAATAATGCGAAAAATTTTCATGAACATCACTAAAACCATAATCTTCACAAGAATATGCAGATACTGCTATAATTGGGGTATCAATATTAAGTATTTTTTTCATTTTATTTATTACTTTTGCCATTTCAAGACCTGAAAGCTCAGGCATATTTACATCAGTTATAATAGCACTCACTTGTTTTGAATGTTGATTATAAGCATAAACACCTTCTTTTCCATTTTTAGCCACAAAAACATCTTTAAAAATATTTTTTAATAGCTCACAAGTATTTTCTCTTATAAAATCATCATCTTCAACATATAATATACTAATTTTTTTAAGTTCTGTATTCATAGTGGTAATTTAGCATTTTTTGTCTTACTTTTAGATAAAATTCTAAACTTTTAAATATTATATTAAGGAATCACCTATAGAAGCACTTATTTCAATAGCATCTGTTTATTTTTTTATTGTTTTAGGATTTTTAGCAAAAAGAATTTTCAAAGATGATATTAATGACAAAACACTTATATTGCTCTCAATTTATTTTTTACAACCAATTTTAACTTTTTGGGGGCTTACACGAGTAGAACTTAATTATAATCTAATATATACTCCATTTTTGTATTTTATTATTGTAACTACTGTTTTAATCTTTTCTTTTACGATGGCACGATATATATCTAAAGATAAAAAAGACCAATCAATCTTCATAGCATCATCACTTATAGGAAATACTGGAAATCTTGGTATTCCTTTGGGTATAGCTCTTTTTGGAATAGAAAGTGTTGCATATACTAGTATGATAAATATTGCAAATATCTTTTTTATATACACAATAGGGATATACTTTTATGCTAAATCAAAGTTCAACCTTCAAAGCTCATTTAAAAATATAGTAAAAATCCCTATTTTATGGTTTGCTCTTTTTGCTCTAATTTTTAATTATTTTGGATTTACTATACACTCTCAAATCGATACACTGCTAGAAATGGGAGCTTATAGTGCAATAGTTCTTCAGCTTTTAATATTTGGTATATATCTAAGTGGTGTTACTTTCAAAAGTATCAACTATACCCTTACAATAACATCCAGCACAGTTAAGCTTATCTTGCTTCCACTGGTTGGCTTTATAGTTTTAGTACTTTTAGATGTGGATAAAATGATAGCTTCTATTTTAATCATGCAACTTCTTGTTCCTTTGGCTGTAAATAATGTAAATATGGCTTCACTTTATGATTGCAAACCTTACGATGTGACTATGATAGTAATTGCTAGTTCTATACTATTTATCCCTTTGCTTTTTTTATATATTCAACTAATAGGCTTTTAATATGTGTGGAATAGTTGGCTCAAATTTTACCCCAAATACAAACCCAAATTTATTGCTACAAACAATGCAAAACAGAGGACCTGACTCTCAAAACTATACTTTTATTAATGATCACTTTTTTGGGCATAGTAGATTAAGTATAATTGACTCAAAAAATATCCATGCAAACCAACCAATGGTATTTGATGATATTGTAATAGTTTTTAATGGTACAATTTACAACTATCAAGAGTTGAATAAAACTGAAAATTTACAATGTATTACAAACAGTGATACTGAAACCATATTAAGGCTTTATCAAAAATACAATACAGAATTTCTAAATATGCTAAATGGTGGATTTTCTTTTTGTATTTATGATATAAAAAAAGAACAATTCTTTTGTGCAAGAGATAGATATGGCAAAAAACCATTTTTTTATTATCATCAAAATGGTCAATTTATATTTAGTTCTTTAATCAAACCAATTCTTCAAATATTACAAACAACTCCAAAGATAAGTAAAATTGGTTTAAATCAATACCTACAATACTTTGTACCTATAGAAACAAATACTATTTATCAAGATATATACAAATTAGAAGCAGGGTATTATTTGGTTTATAATTCATCAAGCAATTCCATATTTACGAAAAAATATTATAAAATAAATACAAAAAAAGAGATTTTCGATACAGACTTAGCTATAGACCTTATTCATAAAAATCTTCAAGATAGTATTAGCCAAAGAGTAATTGGAGATGAAAAGATTGCAACATTGCTTAGTGGTGGAGTTGATAGCTCATTAGTAAGTGCTATGTATGCAAAAATATCACAAAATAATATCAATACTTTTAGCATAGGATATGACGAATACAAAAAATATGATGAACTCAAATTTGCAAAAATAGTTTCAAAGCATATCAATTCAAACCACACTGAGATTTTACTCTCAAAAAATGAATTTATAGAAAACATAGATGAATCAATAGATATTTTAGGGCAACCTCATGGTGATAGTGCTGCAATACCTCTTCAAATACTAAGCCAAACAATAAACCAAATGGGATTTAAAGTAGTTTTAAGTGGGGAAGGGAGTGATGAGCTTTTTTTAGGTTATCCAACTTATGCAAATATGAATAAATACCATAATTTTCAAACTTCTTTAACCACTTATCAAAAAGATTTCTTAAATACCATCGTACAATCACTTCAAAACAATACGAAAGAGAGTGAATACCTAAAAAGAGTAGTCAAAAATGACCCTCTTTATCAATCTTTTGGAGAAATTTTCAATGACTCTCAAAAAAGCAAGCTGCTACATAAGCCATATTTTTTTAGGCATGATACCAAAAATGATTTTATAAATCATATGAGTTTACTTGATTTGAAAATCTGGCTAGGAGATGCTCTTTTGTCAAAAGTAGATGGCATCACTTCACACAATGCAATAGAAGCACGAACTCCATTTTTGGATTTTTACCTTGTTGACAATGTATTCAAAATAGATACAAAAATAAAACTTGGAAATGAATCAAAACATATAATCAAACAAATTGCAAAAAATTATTTGCCATTAGAAATTGTATATAGATCTAAAAAAGGATTTTCAAATCCATCAAACGAATGGATACACACTGAATATGGTGATGAAATATTAAAACTTATTTTAAAAGTAAACAATGAGTGTAATTTTTTTAAAGATGATTATATCAATTTTATTTACACCCAATCAAAAAGTGGTAAATTTAGACAACATTTATGGTCTTTGTATATTTTTGCACGATGGTTTAATAAAACCTATTTGTAAGCAATATAATACTAAAATTGTGAATAAATAAGGAGTCAACATGTTTGGAAAACTTAAATCAGCTATACTTAAATATGTTTTTTACACCTCAAAAAGACCAATACTCTTTTCTGATCTTTTATATATAAACAAACTTTTCAATGAAGGGATGCTTCTTGATGTAGAAAAACTTGGTGCGAGAATGAGGCTAAGTGCAACTTATATTGTATTTTTATTAATTTGGCATATTTTGATATTCTTACCTACCTTGATTTTTCACTCTGCACTTGTAAAGATGGATTGTCATTTATCAGTGATATTTGCAATTTTATTTACTGCAATATTTTTTGCAACTTTTTCTATATATAAAGAGTGGTTAATTGATGAATATTCAAAACAGAGAATAGAAAATACTTGGCATACTCATTTTCCTTTTTTTAATTATCAAGAATATAATCAAAAAGTATCTGAAATTTATTCAGAAGCATTAAGACTTGATATCCAAAAAAAAGAACTTGAAAAATTTGTAATGGATAAATTAATAGACACTGAATAAAGCGAATTAACTGATTTTTCAACTACATTTTGGTAGAATAAACAAAAATTATAACAACTTAGGTAAATAAATGGGACAAACAATAACTGAAAAAATATTTAGTGAGCATGTAGGCAAAGAAGTATATGCTGGTGAAATAATAAAATGTAAGATTGACATGGTAATAGGAAATGATATAACAACTCCTATTTCAATCCATGCTTTTGAAGAAAGTGGAGCTACCAAATTAGCCAACCCTAATGGGTTTTGTATAGTACTAGATCACTTTATACCTGCAAAAGATATAGCTTCAGCAAATCAAGCAAGAATCAGCCGAGATTTTGCAGCAAAACACAATATGAAACACTTTTTTGATGAAAAAGATATGGGTATAGAACATGCTCTTTTACCAGAAAAAGGGCTTGTAATCCCAGGTGATGTGATAATAGGTGCTGATAGCCATACATGTACGCATGGTGCTCTTGGAGCATTTAGTACTGGTATGGGAAGTACAGACTTAGCTTTTGCTATGGTTACAGGAACAAACTGGTTTAAAGTTCCAGAATCTATCAAAGTAGTATTTAGTGGTAAACCTAACCAATTCGTAACTGGAAAAGATTTAATACTAGAAATTATAAGAATTATTGGTGTTGATGGAGCTTTGTATAAAACTTTAGAATTCACTGGTGATACAATTGCCCATCTTTCAATGGATGATAGATTTGCACTTTGTAATATGGCTATTGAAGCTGGTGCCAAATCTGGAATAGTTGCATATGATACTATCACTGAAGAATTTTTAAAAGATAAAAATCTAAGAGATACACCAAAGATTCACTATAGTGATGAAGATGCAACATATTGTCAAGTTTTAAAAATTGATGTTGCAAATCTAGAACCAGTAATTGCTTACCCATTTTTACCAGAAAATGGTCATAGCATATCACAGGCTGTAAGTGATAATATAAGGATAGATCAAGTATTTATAGGAAGCTGTACAAATGGAAGACTTAGTGACTTACAAGTTGCAGCAGAAATTTTAGAAGGCAAAAAAGTAGCTCCTCATGTAAGAATGATAGTAACTCCTGGTACTCAGAAAATACTTCGAGAAGCTACAAAATTAGGATATATTGATATTCTTGTAGATGCAGGTGCTGTCGTATCCAACCCCACATGTGGTGCCTGTCTTGGTGGATATATGGGAATTCTGGGAGATAATGAAGTTTGTATTTCTACAACAAACAGAAACTTTGTAGGAAGAATGGGAAGCAGAAGCTCAAAAGTATATTTGAGTAACTCAGCAGTTGCAGCTGCTAGTGCTATTAGCGGATACATTACAAATCCTTCGGATTTGTAAATTTTGAATTATAAATGTTGAATGCTTAATGTTTAATTCAAAATTCAAAATTCAAAATTTAACATTAAAAAGCATCCCTTGTGTTATACTAAGTGGTGGTAAAAGTTCTCGAATGGGACAAGATAAATCTCTTCTCCCATTTGGAGGATATTCTTCTATGATTGAGTATCAATACTCAAGACTCAAACCTTATTTCAAAGAAATTTATATATCATCAAAAAGCAACAAATTTGACTTTGATGCGAATATTATATATGACAATCATGAAATATACTCCCCAATGATAGCTCTGAAATCAATATTTGAGTATTTGGAAAATGAAGAAAAAGTTTTTATAATAACTGTTGATACACCCCTTGTATCATTGGAATCTATAGAAACTATAATCTCAAATTCATCTAATTATGATGCAACCATAGCTAAAACCACTTCAAAGACTCACAATTTATGTGGAGTTTTTACACACTCACTATGCACTAATATTTCACAACTACTCACAGATGATATTCACAAAATCAATTACTTACTAAAACTTTCAAATGTAAATTATATTATTTTTGACTACGATAACGAGTTTATCAATATAAATGAACATTATGAATATAAGAATTTACTTTCTATTTATAAGTTAGACTAATAATACTTATTAAATTTATTCTTCAGGTTTTAAGTTATATATTATTTGAGTTATGGTAAGCTTTCCTTAAGTTTTTAACGAAAATTAATATTCCAGAAAGGATTTATCTATGACAAACGAAAAAGAGTTAAACAATATCATAGAAGCAATTGATGCTCAAATGAGAAAAGATGGTATTTCAAGAAGAGATGCTCTAAAAATGGCGGGTGTTAGTTCGGCTGCACTTATGATGGGTAGTACTACTGCATCAGCTGCTACTCCTGCAATGGCAAGTAGTGCTAAAGGTAAAATAGTAATAGTTGGTGGTGGACTTGCAGGTGTTGCAACTGCTGCAAAACTTAAAAATACTTTATCAAATCCAGATATTACAATCATTGAGCCAAATCCTATGTCTGTTTCATATCAACCAGGTCAAACATTGGTTGCTTCAGGAATCTGGAAACAATCTGATATTACATACAATACAAAAGATTTCATGCCAAGTGGTGTAAATTGGATTCAAGATAAAGCAATAGAATTTGATCCAGAAAACAATCAAGTAAAAACTGCTGGCGGACAAACTATTAGTTATGATTTCTTAGTAGTTGCTGCTGGTCTTGTACTTGATTTTGGTGGAATCAAAGGATTAGAAGAAGTTGGTGATGTTTATTCTTTAGATAAAACTGATGCGGCAAGAGCACAAAAAATACTTGGTAAAGATGGTCTTTGCTCAATCTATTTTTCTGATGGTGCAGTGGACACTTGGACACAAATGCAAAAATTAGTTGCAGATGCAAAATCTGGCAAAAAAGTAAAAGCTGTTTTCCCAGAACCTCATACTGCATTTAAATGTGGTGGAGCTCAAAAGAAAATGACAAACCTTGTAGATGCTAGATTAAATGAAGCAAAAGCTAGAGCAAATGCAGATTTAAGCTTCTATACAAATGGTGGAAAACTATTTGGTGTACCAATTTATCATGATGCAATTGATGCTCAAATGAAAGCTAGAAATGTAGCTGTAAACTATTCTCATAAATTTGTAGAAGTAGATCCATCTAATAAAATTGCTATTTTTGAAAAACATTGGAAAGAAAAAGTTTGGGATGCTGAATTAGAAATTGAAGATGAAGTAACAAGAACTCAAAGAATTGAAGCTGAGTATGATTTTTGTCATGTGATCCCACCACAAAAAGCACCAAAAGAGATTGCTAATTCTCCAATAGGTTCTGGTGCAGGTTGGGTTCCAGTAGATAAATATACGCTACAACACTTAAAATATCCAAATGTATTCTCACTTGGTGACGTTGCTGCTGTTCCACTAGGAAAAACTGGTGGAAGTGCTAGAAAACAATACAATGTACTTGTAGAAAACTTAGTAGCTACTATGGAAGGTAAAGCAATGACTGCTAAATATGATGGATATACTGTTTGTCCATTAATTACAAGCATTGGTACAGTTATGATGGCTGAGTTCAAATGGAATCCAGATGGTCCAGGTGCTGTTGCAGCTCCTTCATTCCCACTAGACCCTGCTCAAGAAAGATGGGTAATGTGGTTATTAAAAGCTTATATGCTAAAACCAATGACAATGTATGGTATGTTATCAGGTCGTGCATAATTAGTTCTTTTAGCTAATTTATAGTATAATCCAGCCCTCAAGTTAAACCTTGAGGGTTTTTTAATGTCTAAAAACTTTTTAGACCAAATCTTTAATGGAGTAATATTAGTATGAAAAAAGAGTTGATTATAATCTTAGTAATATTTCTAGTAGCTACACTAGGAATGCATCATAAAGAGTGGTTATCACATCCTATTGAGCATATTATGCATTTGCCTAAAGCTGGGGCATTTGGTTTTGGAGCATTTCATCCAATCATTTTTAGTATTTTGATTTATGTGTTTTTATGGATTCCAAGAGGAATAATAAGCTTATTTAAAAAGAAAAAGTAATAAAAAAAGGGAAGGTATCAAATACCTTCCCTTTTTAAAGAATGTTATACAAAAGATTAAGCTAAAGCTTTCTTTGCACTTACTACAACTGAACTAAACGCAGCCGCATCATTCATAGCCATATCAGCTAAGATTTTTCTATCTAGCTCTATACCAGCCATTTTAAGACCATTCATAAATCTTGAATAATTAATATCATTTAATCTACAAGCAGCATTTATTCTAACAATCCAAAGACTTCTCATATCTCTTTTTTTCTGTCTTCTGTCTCTAAAAGCATATACCAAGCTTCTTTCTAACTGCTCTTTAGCTTTTCTAAAGTGTTTTCTTCTACCACTAAAAAAACCTTTTGCAGCTTTTAAAACTTTTTTATGTCTTCTTCTTCTTACGATTCCTGTTTTAACTCTAGGCATGTTTTCTCCTTTACCCTTATTATCTCTTAGGTGTCAGCATTGGCTGAACTTTTCCACAAAATGTGGAGTTACTTTTAAAAAACTGTTAGAAAGGTTGCTTATTAAGCACAACCCAACATTTTTTTAACTCTACTTACATCAACAGATGCAACTACTTTTGGTCCTCTTAGGTTTCTTTTTCTTTTTTGAGTCATTTTAGTTAAAATATGACTTCTAAAAGCAGCTCCTCTTTTGATTGAACCATTTTTTTTCACTTTAAATCTCTTTAAAGCGCCGCTTACAGATTTCATCTTTGGCATTGTTAGTTCTCCTTCTTTTTTCTCTCTATTTGTAATAATTTATTTTATAGTCAATAGAAAAGTTTGTGATTTTACTTAAATTTTACTTAAAAGTTGATTAAATAAGAACTAGTATTCCACAAATCCATATAAACTATCAACCATAAAGCAAAAACTATTTAGCTTTTGGCAAAATCATCATATTGACATATCTACCTTCAAGCTTAGGCTCTTTATCCATCACCCCAATATCTTCTACCATAGACCATACACGATTAAGAACTTCTACACCAGCTTCAGGTTGTGCCATTTCACGACCTTTGAGAAAAACTCTAAATCTTACATGATTTCCTTCTTCTAAGAATTCTCTAGCATGTTTTACTTTATAAGATACATCATTTTCAGCTATTTTTACAGAAAGTTTTATCTCTTTTACAACAATAACTTTTTGTTTTTTCTTAGCCTCTTTTTTCTTTTTCTCTAGTTGATATTTAAATTTCCCATAATTCATAATTTTACAAACTGGTGGCTTCCCATCAGGTGCAATACAAACTAAATCCAAGTTTAAACCATCAGCGATTTTTTGAGCTTCATATGAACTAATTAGTCCATACTGAGTGCCATCATCTCCTAAACATCTAACTTCTTTGAAGTTAATAGCTTCGTTCATTAAAACATCGTCTTTGTTATCTTTATGATTCAAATTTCATCCTCACTTTTTATTTGTTTTAGCATATCTATAAACTCGACTCTCGTCAAGTTGCTTTGTTCTCTTTTTCTTCTATCTCTTAATGCTATTAGATTATTTTCAACTTCATTATCACCAATTACTACTATCATAGGAACTCTTTGCTTTTCAGCAGTTCTTATTCTTTTATTCAAACTATCATTTTTATCATATATATCACTATCTATTTCAAGTGCAAGTAGCTCTTTTCGTAGCTCCTTAGCGTATGCTACATGAGACTCAGCTATAGGGATGAAAATTACTTGAGTTGGAGCTATTACAAATGGAAACTCTCCAGCATAATGTTCTGTAAGTATTCCAATAAATCTCTCAAATGAGCCAAGTATTGCACGGTGAATCATTACAGGTTGAGCTTTTGTATTATCTTCTGTAATATACTCAACACCAAATCTTGAAGGTAAATTCATATCAACTTGAATAGTACCGCATTGCCATTTTCTTCCAATAGCATCAAGTATCTTAATATCTATTTTTGGGCCATAAAATGCTCCACCACCCTCATCTATTCCATAAGTGTAGCCATTTTCATCTAAAGCATCCATGATACCTTTTGTAGTAGTCTCCCAAAACGCATCATCACCGATTGCTTTTTTAGGTTTTGTAGATACTTCCATTTCATATGGGAAATCAAATTTCTTCATAAGTTTATCTACAAATTCAAGAACTTCTATGATTACATCCTTTACTTGTGAAGGAGTACAGAAAATATGTGCATCATCTTGAGTAAATTCTCTTACCCTAAAAAGTCCATGCATAACACCTGATTTTTCATGACGATGTACTACACCATATTCAAAAAACTTCATAGGTAAATCTCTATAAGAAACTAGTGAATTCTTAAATATTTGAATATGACCCACACAGTTCATAGGTTTTATACCATATTCTTGTCCATCAATTTCAGTAAAATACATATTTTCTTTATAATTTTGATAGTGTCCGCTTGTTTGCCATTGATTAGCTTTTAGTATCTCAGGACCCCTAACTGGCTCATAATCTCTTATTCTATGTGCTTTATAAAGAAGTTTTTCTAATTTTCCTCTAAGTCTTGCACCATTTGGAAGCCAAAGTGGAAGCCCAGCTCCAATTTCTTCATTGAATGCAAAAAGTCCAAGTTCAACTCCTAGCTTTCTATGATCTCTCTTTTTTGCTTCTTCTAGCATAGTTACATAGTTTTTAAGTTCACCTTTGTCAAAAAAAGCAATACCATAAATCCTTGTAATCATCTCATTCTCTTCATCGCCACCAAGATATGCACCAGCTATTCTTGTCAGTTTGAAGTTTCTAATATATTTTGTATTTGGAAGATGTGGTCCACGACAAAGGTCTTCAAAATCGCCTTGTTTATAAATAGTTAATTTATCGCTTTGGATATTTTTCAGTACTGCTTGCTTTAGTTCATCGTTAGCAAATTTCGTTTCAATTTCTTCTCTTGAAGCTTCATATTTTGTAATTTCTTGCTTTTGAGATGCAAGCTCTACCATCTTTTTTTCAATAGTTGGCAAATCTTCGTCACTAATTTTACTATTTACTTTAAAATCATAGTAAAACCCCTCTTTTACAGTAGGTCCAACAAAAAACTTAGCCTCTGGATAAAGCTCTTTTATAGCTTGTGCCATAAGATGTGCAGTTGAATGTCTCAATATCTCCAAAGCTTCTTTAGAGCTATCAGCAACGATAGCATCACCATCTATTCCCAAATCAGCGGCTGTTTGTAAATCATATATCACGCCACTATTTATCAAACCAATTTTGTCCAATAAAATCCTTTTTTATAAAAATTTTTCAATTAACCACTATTTTATCTTAATATAACTTAAAAGTATTATTAAACCACATAATAAATAGTTATTTTGCTACTATATCACCAAATAACAAGACATCTTTTAATATTGCAGTTTTACATAAGCCATCAAAATCTTGCTCTATCAAAAGTTCACCCCTAGAACTTGAAAAAATAGGTTGATTTAAATAGACTTTAAATCTATTATCACCTAATTTCAAAATATTTGTAATACCTTTATTTTTATCATTTCCCACACCAATAAACTCTACTTCTTCATTCAAATTCAATGTTGGTAAAATATCTTTTAAATTAAAAAACAAAGATAAAATATCATTATTTGAGTAATATTCCAAAATCTCCTCAGAATTTGAACTCTTCTCATTTTTACTCTTCCTATTTTTTATCAATAAAATAGATTTTTTACTATGATTAAATAAGTATATACTTTCTCTTGATTTAGAATTAGTAGCTGAAAATTTCCTAAACCTATCAGGAACAAAAAAACCATCTACAATTTCCCCTTTACTTTCATATACTTCAAATCTATTATTGCTCAAAAAATTAGCAAAACCTACAGTTTTGGCTTCAATAGTAGCAACATATGTTTTATTATCAGTATCCACAATTAATTTTGCATTAGAAATACCTAAATTTGAGAAAATTCCATAAGATATAGCATAGCTTCGTTCAAGAATTTTGATATCAGAAAATGAAGTTGTAAAGATTAATATTAATAAAAGGAAGTATTTCATAGGATAATTATAGCATAAGTTAGTTTTTAGTTGTTAGGTGTTAGTTTGTAGATGGTAACGGAACGCCAGCTTTAGCT
>JALNYH010000048.1 GCA_023229945.1 Arcobacteraceae bacterium
AGTGAAAAATCAAACTGTTATAAAAAATCTTCACTTTACATATACTGTTTCAAATAATATTCCAAAAAATGACTTTTTAGGTTGTGTTGAAAAATTACCAATAATGACCACAGTTGGAATTGTTTTTCCTAAAAATGAAAAAAGCATAAAAGTTATTAAAAGTAAAAACGAAGAAATACGGGAAAAATGAATGATAAATAATCAAAATAACATAATCAAAAATGTAAAAGTAGCACTGACTAAATCAAAAAATTTAATAAGTACAGCAAATAACTTTAGATTATTATTAGCAGTAAATATCAAAATACCACTGATTGGTTTTAAAATATGAGTCTTGAAAACTTTTTAAATTATATAGGTTTCTTAATTGCTGCTTATAGTATTACTCAAGAGTATATTAGGATAAAATTAAGATTAGGCAATAAAATATATGTATTGGTCTTTTTTTTATCATTATTTTTAATGTTTTTATCTACATTTGATTGGTTAAAAATCGAATTAACTCAAAGAGCATATATTCAAATACTTTTTTATGATTTTGTCTGGCAATCCAAATATCAAATTATTGTTTTTGTAAATTTATTGAGTTTATATTGTATTTTTAATTCGACAAGATTAAGAAAAAACAATAGTGAAAATTTCTATAATTTATTATATGAATTGAAACAAGATGGCAAAGAATTAATATTTAATAAGCTTATAAAAGAGAACTTTACAAATATTTTTAAATACAAGGAATATGAATGTGTTATTTATAGAATAAGACTATTTCTATATTATAGATTAGACCCAAGCGATAGCCATAATAAAAGGATAAAGAAAAAAATATCTCAATTAGCTGAGCAACAAAAAAAATACAGAGAGAACGGAGGTGATATTTCTAAACTAAATACAGTTGGTACACTTCCAAATACGCAATTAACTAGATTTGAAAATATAAGAAAGTCTCTCGCAAACTATGTTAAACCATACCGTGAAAATTATTTTGAAAAAATTTATCAATTATCTTTTTTAGATAAAAATCGAATTAAAGAATACAGGCAATATGATGAAAACCTTGCTTTAGAAATTTTAAATAATATAGCAAAATATAAATACTTTGCAGATTCTTTTATTTATAGTGAAGAATATCTGATTTTAAATTTAATGGATAAGCATTCATTTTTGTTTAAAAATCTTTATCATGATAAAAATAATATACAAACGAAATTTATATACGATAATCAAAAATATGAAGATGGATTTGATTTGGGTTATATTGTTTGTGTTGTAATTGCAAAACTATTAGAAAAATATAAAAATTTGTTGCAAAAAAATATAATTGACAATGAAGATAATGCCAATCTAAAACATATCAATCAATTATATGAAATACTAAGTAGATTAGACGGTAATCAAACTCATCTCTCTGGTGAACCACTTTACATACAAAGAACTTTAGTTAAATATATTGATTTTACCAAAAATATCGAACAGCAAAATATGGCTTTTGATATTATCAGAAATCAAATACACAGTATAAAAAATTTAGCTTCTAATTCAAATGAGGCAAATAATCTTAAATTATTTGAAAATTTGATAGAGAATATATTCAGTATAGATAATGTATCAGAAGAAATATTGGTAGAAATAGCTTCTGTATATGTAGACTATATTTTTAAAATCAATACAGGCAACAAAAAAATAGAAAAAAAGAACGAAGAATTTAAGAGCTTTATTGTATCAAGTAGAGTTCAAAAAAAACTTCTAAATATATATGTAAAAGTTTTCGATACAAGAAGAGAACATGGTAATGATTATATATCATATATAAAAACTAATGAAGAATTGGAAGACTATTGGCAAAAAATTAATGAATTTTTACTTAAGCAAAAAGGAAATCAATAAATGAATAAAAATCTAATAGCAACAAACCAAAACGCGAAGCTAGCACTTGCAAAGTCAAAAAGTTTGCTCAATATTACAAACAAAATATTAGCCAACAAAAGCAGTAAAGAACTTATCGAAAGTTTTGAAAACTTTAGACTTCTCGTGTCTTTTGGACATATCGATAGAGTAAACTCAGTAGCAATAACCCCAGATGGGAGATATATTGTCTCTGGGGGCTACGATAAAATTATCAAGCTATGGGATATAAACAGTGGGACAGAGTT
The DNA here is from genome assembly GCA_023229945.1 of Arcobacteraceae bacterium. GTDB lineage: Bacteria > Campylobacterota > Campylobacteria > Campylobacterales > Arcobacteraceae > UBA6211. Next base: position 2,154 of record JALNYH010000048.1, read on the forward strand.
GCACTCATTTGATAGCCACAACGAGAGCGTATGCTCCATAGCAATCACCACAGATGGAAAACACATTGTCTCTGGAAGTTGGGATAACACTATAAAGATATGGGATATAAAAAGTGGTGAGTGTTTGAAAACTCTTGAGGGGTATTCAGGCAGGGTTAGCTCCATAGCAATCACCCCAGATGCAAAAAATATCGTCTCTGGAAGTCGGGATAAAACTATAAAGATATGGGATATAAAAAGTGGTGAGTGTTTGAAAACTTTTGAGGGGCATACAGATACGGTTCTCCCCATAGCTATAACCCCAGATGGAAAACATATCGTCTCTGGAAGTCTGGATAATACTATAAAGATATGGGATATAAAAAGCGGCGAGTGTTTGAAAACTCTTGATGGGTATTTATTCTCGGTTAACTCCATAGCAATCACCCCAGATGCAAAACATATCGTCTCTGGAAGTCGGAGTGGAACCATAAAGATATGGGATATAAAAAGTGGTGAGTGTTTAAAAACTCTTAAAGGGCATTCAAGAGGGGTTGAATCCATAGCAATTACCCCAGATGGAAAACATATCGTCTCTTTTGGAAGTTGGGAACAAACTATAAAAATATGGGATATAAATAGCGAGAAAGAAATAAGAATTTTTGAGGGGCATAAAGCAACTCAAAACTCTGTAGCAATTACACCAGACGGGAGATATATTGTCTATGGGGGTTACGATAGAACTATAAAATTATTGGATATAGACAGTGGACAAGAAATAAAAACTTTTCATAGTCATAGGAGCTATGTCGGTTCCGCAATACTGACTAATGATAATACACTAATCGCTTCTGGTAGTGGTAGAGATATCAAATTACGAGAAATAATCAGTGGTAAAGAGATAAAAACATTCCATGGGCATGACAATACTGTAATGTCAGTTGCTATTGCGAATGGTGGAAAATATATTGTTTCTAGGAGTGCCCGCAGAAAAGACTACAGGGGCATTACTTCATATATCAAACTATGGGATATGAAAAATGGTGAAAATATAAGAAGCATAGAGGGTGAGAGTATAGAATCTGTAGCTGTTAGTCCAGATGGAAATTTTATTATTTATGGCGATGCCGGCAATATATCTGATATGTGTGGAGCTATTGTATTATTTGATATTTCCGCCAACAAAAAAATCAAAACATTTACTAAGGTCTGTACTGGTGTTGAATCAGTGGCTATATCATATGATGGTCAATATGTTATTTTTAATGAATACAGTGCCATTATGTTATATGAAATTGCAACTGGTGAAAAATTACGTTCGTTTAAGGGGCATAGTGAAAGTGTATATTCAATAGCAATTACCCCAGATGGAAAATATATCGCTTCAGGAAGCCGAGATAAAACCATTAAATTATGGGAGTTAAGTAGTGGACAAGAAATAAGAACTTTTGAGGGGCATCAAGCAACCATAAGCTCATTGGCAATTACTCCAGATGGGAGATATATTGTCTCTGGGGGCTACGATAAAATTATCAAGCTATGGGATATAAACAGTGGGACAGAAATAAGAACTTTTGAGGGGCATCAAGCAACCATAAGCTCATTGGCAATCAGCACAAATGGAAGACATATTGTCTCAGGAGGTGAGGATAAAACAATAAAGCTCTGGGATATAAATAGCGGGGAACTCTTATCTTCTTATGCATCATTTGTGAATAGTGAATGGCTAGCTTGGAAGCCGAACGGAGAGTACAACTGCTCTGATGGAGCATATAAATATTTCTCTTTTATAGATGATAGCAAAGCAAAATTAAAAGTTGCCTCAATAGATCATCCCGTCTATCAAGCAAAGAAAAGAGATATATTACTTAGTGACTATATTGGGGGGTAAAAATTCATATACCAAGAACTCTCCACAAACAGATATAGATGAACACATAACGCCACAACAAACATCTATACCATGTATTGATATAGATGAAGATGAAATCCATTTTAGGAAATAAAGCAAATGACGCAAATACTAAAAAGACTAGAAATCATAAAAAGTTCCATAGCCATAGAAGATGAAGAGATAATAGAACTTCAGATAATAAAGCTAAACAAACTAGAGATAAATGATGATGTAAAAAATATACTACATCGCTTACAAAACAGTGAGTACTCACTCGCTCTAAAGATTATAGAAGTATATTTATCCAAGTATAGCGGTTTGATACTCTACGAAGACAAAGAAATAGCAGGTTTTAAGCTAGAACTCAAGTCACTAGAGTCCACACTTCAAACCCTCATAGAACAAAAAACAGAGTGCTTAAACGACATAGAAGAGTTTAACCGTGAGTATAGTTTGCGTTTAGGGAGTATCATAAGAGAGGTATTGAACCTAAGAAAAAAGATTCTTTACAAAAAAACCATCGAACAACAAAATCAAAAGAAAAAGTATCAAGAAGATCTCCAAACTTTTGAAGAGACACAACAGACCATAGATGAGATAAAAAAAGCTCACCAAGAGCTTCAAGAAGAGCTAAGCAAACTAGAAGCGGAGTTAGAAACTCAAAAAGAAGAACTAGAAAAAACAAAAGAGTTCATCGAAGATGAGACTATAGAAGAAGAATATGAAGAGGCTCAAGCTCATTATGATGAGTATGAACATGGCTACAAACAAATAAAAGAGAGTTTAAAAGATGTAGTAGAGCTAAGCGATGATGATAAAGCAGAACTCAAAAAACTCTACAAAAAAGCAGCCCGACTTTGCCACCCTGACATAGTGCCTGATGAGCTAAAAGAAAAAGCAAATGAGATGATGCAACTACTCAACGAAGCTTATGCTAAAAAAGATTTGCCAAAAGTAAAAGAGATACTCTACTCGCTAGAAAACGGCACAGTATTTGAACGCTCAAGCGATGCCATAGAGGACAAAGAGCTACTCAAAGCAAAAATAGAAGAGTACAAACAAAACATTAAAAATGTAGAGAGTGAACTAGAAGAAATTAAACAAGATGGCACTTACCAAACTATAGCAAAACTTGATGATTGGGATGAGTATTTTGAAGAGTTGAAAAGTGAGCTTGAAAAAGAGAAAGAGCAGCTTGAAGAGGAAGATAGAGAGGTTTTAAATGAAAAGGCATTTTTTGTAGAAGAAAAAAATAAAGATCCTTGGAATTTACCATTTTAATCTCCTTACTGAATTAAAGACATTAAACACATCTAAAAAATAATGGAAACTTATGAAAAAACTATTGGCACTATATAATGGCCTGAAAAATCAAGACAAGTTTTCAGCTTAGTTAATTTCAACTCCAACTGCTACCTTATGCTACATTTTTTATGAAATCAAGATATAGATTCATAGGTTTTTTATAACCAATAGATGAATGGAATCTCTTGAAATTATATTTATAAATATATGCTTTTACACCTTCTTTTAGCTCCTTAATAGATTGATAATCACTTATATAGATATTACCATGTTTTAAAGTTCTGAAAAATCTCTCTATAACAATATTATCGATACTTCTACCTTTACCATTCATGGATATTTGTATATCATGTTTTTTAAGCAACCGAGTGTGTTCATAGCTTGTATATTGGCTACCTTGGTCAGAGTTAAATATCTTTGGCTTAGGGTATTTACTCAGTGCCTCTTGAAGTACATCAGTTGCTAGTGTTGCATCCATTGAGTTTGAGAGCTTATATGCTAGTACAGCCTTTGTGTGCCAGTCAATAACTGCAGCAAGATACATAATGGATATTTCACTTTATTCTTCCACCCGTTTCACTCCCAGCCTTCCACTTTTTTGAGTCTCAAACAAGCATCTAAAATTGTATCATAAATGAGAGTGAGTGGAAGAATGCTTTTTGCTATTTCATTG